>CAJXNS010000049.1 GCA_913057165.1 uncultured Trueperaceae bacterium | reverse complement strand
ACACAAGGCTGGTCGCACCCGATAGCAGCGCCCCAGGACCGCCGCTTAAGAGGTTCTCAAAGAAGGTCAGCAGGTTGCCGAACGCCGCCTCAAGGATGCCGGCCAGGCGGGCTTGCGCCTCTGCGGCCAGGTCGCCCTCACCGGGCGCGAGGCCCAAGCGTTCATCAAGAAAGTCCCCGACGGAGGCAGGCAGGTTGCTGAGGAGGCCTTCGAACCATTGGCCGACCGCACCGAACTGCCGTCCAAGCGCATTGACCGCTTCGGGGATGAGGTTCACAAACCGGCTCAGTTCGACAACAACCTGGCCGAGCAGGATGCTGCCGAAAATGATGAGTTGGAGCAGGACCAGGTAGACGATGACGACCGACAGGCCGCGGCTGAGCCGGAGGCGCTGCAGCGCCCCGACGACCGGGTGCAGGAGGTAGGCGATGGTGAAAGCGATGATGCCGACCTGCAGCGCAAAGCCGTAGCCGCTGCGGAGGTTCCAGAGCACCAACCCAGCGAGGGCGACGGCGGCTAAGTACACCGCGGCGCGGACGTACGCGGACGCCCAGAGTCGCGCGAAGGTGCCTTGCGGACCGAACGCGTTGGGGGTGGGGTCGTGGTTGTGGTCGCTCACCGGCGGTAGCGTAGCAAAAAGCGGCCGTGTGGCGCCTTCTCTGGGCGCCCTTCGTGCCTTCGTCAAGGGATTGTGGCGCCCCACTTGGTGGGCGTGCCGCCCGCCGGTTCGTTAGCGTGCCAGCTTGAGGTGCAGCAGGCGTGGGCGGTGCCCACCAGCAAAAACCCGGCGGTCTGACACGACGGTCCAGTCACCTTCTGCGAGCAACCGGTCGGTGGTTTTGATCGCGTGGGTGACCAGCAAGAGCCGCCCGCTGGGCTTCAGGTGCGCCCGCGCGCTTTTCAGCAGCGCTTCATGCAGGGCGTCAGCCTCCTGTTTGCTACCGACGGCGTCCCCCCACGGCGGATCGCACACGATCGTGTCAAAGAGGCCAAGCGCCTCGCTTAAGCCCCAGCCAGGCTCTTGCAGGTCACCGACTTGAAGGTGTACGTCCGGTCCGCCGGGCACGCCTGCCAGGTTGCTGCGGGCGTCCGCCAGGGCGTCAGCGCTGACGTCAAAGCCGTATGCGAACGCTGCGGGACCGGTGGCGAGGCGCTCAGCGAGCAGCGTGCCGCCGCCGCAGGCAGGGTTGAGGATGCGTTCATCGGGGGTCACGCCGGCGTGCAGCCACAGGGCCGCTGCGACATTGGCGTTGAGGCTGCCGGGCCGGTCCGCCGCACGCCAGGGGCGTGTGGAGAGCGGCCGCGGGGTGGTGCGGATGAGCACGTCCCAGGCGTCCTGACTGCCGGGCCGCCCGCTACCACCGGACCGCCGGTTGCCGGCAGAACCATGGGTTGAGGGCCGGAGGCGAACGACGAGATCGCCGCCAGAGGGGTCGTGGGGCAGGCCTGCGGCTTGCGCGTAGGCGTCTGCCAGCCGGGCGAGGGTGGCGGTGTCGCGACCGGCGGCCTCGAGGCGCAGGCCGGTGAAGGCGTGCCGTTGGGCAACGCGCTGCAGGTCGGCTGCAGCGGACCGGAGTGCTTCGTCACCCAGCAGCGCCTTGGGGCGCGGGACGGCGTACGTGCGGCGCAGCCAGACAGCCGAGATCGTGCGGGCGGCCTCCAGGCGTTCCAGTTGGGCGGTGCCGTCGATGGTGAGGGCGTCCTCGCCTTGGATTTTGCGGACTTGGGTTACGCCAGCCGTCGTGGTCAGTTCCTGCCGGGCGGCTGGGATCAACCCGGGCAGCACGGTGGCTTCGATGCCAGCACCGGACCGGTCGCGACTGGTACGCGAGGTTTTGCTGCTGGTGCCTTGCTTGGCCTTTTGGCCAGCCGCGCGCCTTGGGTGGTGGGTTGGCTTCCAGCGGTTCTCCTTGTTGTCCTGCTTGCGTGAGGCCTGCTCAAGGTCGGGCTTGGCGCCGCGTGGCGGCTTGCGCCGTCCCACTTTGCTGGGTGCTGCCTTGGGTCCCGTGTCCCTAAGTCCCGTGTCCCTAAGTCCCGTGCCCTTAGGTTCCGCGCCCTTGGGCCCGGTGCGCTTCGAGGGCGTGCGCGTCTGCCCTGGGTTGCGGCCTTCGCCCTTACGGTGGTTTGGGCGTGCGGGCTTTCGCCCGGGCGTGCGTTTCGTCATGACGGTCACCGTACCGCCTGCACGGGCACCTGCAGGCTTGACGCGACCCTGACACGCCCCGCGCGATACTCTAAGGTCGTGCAGGACACGGCGCCCGCCCCCACCAGCAGCCCTGCCGCAAGAAAACGCATTCGCTTTAAGGGCGAATGGTTGACGGGGTACCTGTTCATTCTTCCAGCGACCGTCTTGATCGGCCTGTTCGGCCTCTTCCCCATCGTTTACGCGTTCTACATGAGCCTCTACCGCTGGCGCGTGCGGCAAGGCCCGTTTGTCGGACTTGATAACTACCAGCAGCTGGTGGGGGACTGGGTGGGGGCCGCGTCGTTCATCGGTGGTCTGTTGCTGGTGGTTGTCGCGCACAGCCTGTGGATCGGTGGGCTTCGCTTCGCGAGCGGCTGGGGTCGGTGGGGCCGCCTGCTGGGCGCGCTCACCCTGCTGGCGGCAGGCATTGCCATCAGCCTGGGTTGGGACCGCCTGATGACGACCGGCGACCGTGATTACTTCGCGAGCTTGGTGCGCACGTTCTATTACGGGTTCATTAGCGTGCCGATTCAGATCGCCCTTGCGATCACTTTGGCGAGCATGCTCTACCAGAACATCAAGGGGCGCGACTGGTTCCGCATGGTGTTCTTCTTGCCGTACGTCACGCCGGCGGTCGCGGGCGGAGCGGTCTTCCGGGCGATCTTCAGTCCGCGGGAGGAACGCTTCGCGAACCAGGTCATGACCGACCTGGGCCTGCCGGCGCAACGCTGGCTGTACGAGACCGAACCGGTCAGCGAGCTGGTGGTGAACTACTTCATCACGCGCTTCGGTGGGCCGGGCGCAGAACTCGTGAACTTCACGGGCTTCTGGGCGGGACCGAGTCAGGCGCTTTTGACGATCATCATTTTTGGTATTTGGACGTACACCGGCTATAACGCCGTGATTTTCATGGCGGGCCTTGCGAACATCCCGAAAAACCTGTACGAGGCCGCGAAGATTGACGGTGCGAACGGCCGGCAGCAGTTCTTTCACATCACCGTCCCGATGCTGTCGCCGGTGACGTTCTACCTGACGGTGCTTGGCTTCATCGGGACGTTTCAGGCGTTCACGCAGCTGTACGTGATGCGGTCGCCCGCCACGCGCGACGCGGTCGACACGGCCAGCCTGGAGATCTTCGACATGTTCTACCTGCGCAATAACTTCAGTATGGCGGCCGCGCAATCGATCTTCCTGTTCGTGATTATTTTGATTTTGACGCTCTATAACCAGCGCATCTTGGGGCGGAGGCGGACGTCATGACGAACCGTGGGCTGCTCAGGCGGCGGACGGGATCCGGTCCGTCCGCACCGGCGTTCAAGCGCGATCAGGCCAGCGGCGAGGCCGTCACCTTCCAATGGTCGCACCTGCCGCTCTACATCGCCCTGCTGGTCGGGGCGTTCGTGTCGTTCGTGCCGTTCTTTTACATGGGCAGCACGTCCCTGATGACGCTAGGGGACACGATTAACCGGCAGGTGCTGCCGGACGTGCCGCAGTGGACGAACTACGTAGAAGCGTGGACGGACGCGCGGTTTGACCTGTACTTGCGCAACAGCGTGCTGCTGTCTGCCATCACCATCTTAGGGATGCTGTTCACGTCCACCCTGTCGGGGTACGCCTTTGCGCGCATTGAGTTTCCCGGACGTAACGTCATCTTCGTGATCCTGCTGTCGACCTTGATGATCCCAGGCACGGTGACGTTCATTCCGCAGTTTCTGATGGTGCGAGGCGACGTCATCCCGTGGGGCAACCACTTAGACACCCTGCACGCCCTGACCGTGCCGTTCTTTGCGACGGCGTTCATCATCTTCCTCTTCAGGCAGTTCTTTGCCGAGATCCCCAAGGAGTTATGGGATTCCGCGCGCATTGATGGGGCCGGGCACCTGCGGTTTTTGGTGCAGATCGTGATTCCGATGAGCCGCCCAATCGTCATGACGGCGACCCTGCTGACGTTCGTGAACGTTTGGAACGAGTTCATGTGGCCGCTCCTGATCACGTACACGCCCACCTGGCGGCCGCTGGGCGTGGGGCTTTATACGTTCATTCAGGAGGCCGGCCCGCAAACGCACCTGCTGATGGCCGGGTCGGTCATCACGATCTTGCCGGTGCTGGTGCTGTACTTCTTTACGCAGAAGCAGTTCACCGAAGGCATTGCCACCTCAGGCCTTAAAGGCTGACGCCCGCTAATGCCTTACGGCGCGTCACCTTGATACGCCCATGACGAAAACGTGAAAAACTCAACATGTCCAAGCGGTGACGCTTGGAACCCACTTTCCCATTGTTGGAAGGAGCCCTGCATGAAAAAGCTTCTCGCCCTCCTGGCCGCCACCATCATGACGGCCGCCCTCGCCCAAGTGGACGTTGACTCGCTCGATCCGAGCGGTCAAACCGTCACCTTCTGGCACCAGCACGACGAACCGAACCGTGTCGACGCGCTGGACCGCTTCACCGCGGACTTCAACGCCAACAACCCGTACGGCATCACCGTTGAGCACCTCTACCAAGGCGGCTACGGCGACATCTTCCGCAAGATGCTGCCGGTACTCGGTACGAGCAGCGTGCCGAACCTCGTCGTCGGTTACCAAAACCAAACGGCCACGTACGCCGTGGCGGACGGCATGGTCGACATGACGCCGTACGTCAACAGCGAAAAGTACGGCCTCACCGAAGAAGAGAAAGCCGACTTCTTCCAAGGCATCTACCAAGCCGACGTGTTCCCGTCGTTCGACAACCAGCGTTTCGGCTTCCCGCCCAACCGCTCAATGGAAGTCATCTACTACAACATCGACTGGCTCGAAGAACTTCGTAGCGCCGGCCTGATCGACTTTGACGGTGCGCCAAGCACCCCAGCTGAGTTCGAAGCGGCCGCCTGCGCCGCCGTGCAGCAGCCGTTCAGCGGTGCCACGAGCGATACCAACGTCCTCGGGTTCGAAATCGATCCGGACGCCAGCAACCTCGCCTCGCTCACCTTCGCGATGGGCGGCGACGTCTTCGATTACGCCAACAACGAATACGCCTACGACAGCCCAGAAGCGATCGAAGCGATGACCTTTATGCAGGACCTGTTCAACCAAGGTTGCGCCGGTCTCGCCACCGAGCGTTACGGCGACCAAACCAACTTCGGTGCGGGCACCACGCTGTTCACGATCGGCTCAACCTCAGGCCTGCCGTACTACGACAGCGCCGTCAGTGAAGGCGCCGGTCACGACTGGAGCGTCAGCGTCGTACCGCACGTGACCGCCGAGCCGGTTCAGAACCTTTACGGCGCCAGCGTCGGTATTCCCGCCGGCAAGTCGCCTGAAGCGAACCTGGCCGCCTGGTTGTTCCTGAAGTACTACACCAGCCCCGAAGCGCAAGCCGACTGGGCCGTGTCGAGCAACTACTTCCCCGTCCGCCAGAGTGTCGCCGAAAGCATGGGTGACTACTTCGCCGCCAACCCAACGTACGAGAAAGCGTTCAGCTTCCTGCCGTACGCCAAGAGCGAGCCGCCCGTGCCGGGTTACGACTTCGTCCGTGACGAAGCCGCCGCCGCAATGGTGGAAATCGCCGAAGGTGCAGACGTGGAAGCCACGCTGTCCCGCCTCGACGAGTTCGGCGACATCGAGCTCGCTGCACAGTCCCAGTAACAAGCAGCATCTAGCAAGTCATGGCGGGCGGCCTTCGGGCCGCCCGCACTTTATGTTTCCGCCTTTTTGGGTTAGCGCCTCTGGCGATCGACGAGGTCGTTCGCTTGACACTGTCGCTTTAAGTTTTAACGAAGCCCATCAAAGACCGGCATCTCGCCCGGAACGGGTGACGAAAGTCGACTTCTTGGAACACCGCCAACAGGTGGTGTTGACATGCCCATTGCGTTATCAAGGTCGGTCTCCAGGGACGCCAACTGCGGGTCGACGGCACGGACAATGTCGTCAATTCTGGTTGTACCCGTGAAGTAATCGGGCACTTCGAGTGCGGCATCAGCAGCGCTGCTTACCCGCAACGTCGGGATGGGTTGGTCGTCCAAGGCAGCTCCTGTCCCGAAGTAACCGTCGCGCCAAAGCACCTGCACCGTATTCTGCAAGCCAACATCCTCGCCATCGTCAACACCGTCGCCTTGCAAATCAACCCACAACTGACGGGGCTGCTCAATCATTGACCCCTCATATGTTGTGGCCTCGCCGGTGTTGAACACTTCTTCGTAAAGCACCGCAGGTGAGGCCACCGGTAAGAGTTCGCGTATTGGAATAAGCGCCTGGAAGAACCGATCTTCACCCATCAACGTCGTCGGGGAGGGGACGGTGTATAGCCGCACGAGCTCCAACGTGACTGTTCCGGCATCGGAATCTGCGGCGGTAATTCGGCCTGGAACGTACGTGACGTCGCCCGCGACCCAAGCGTCGCTCGAGCCACCAGAGACCTTCCATCCCAGCTCACCGTTCGCAAAGGCCGCCCCAAAGTCGGTTTGGTCTGCCGAACCATCGCCCGTGAGATCGAAGGGGACGGTACATCCCTGTGCACCTGGCACGACGAGATCAATATCGGCGATGCTCTCTGCACCCTCCGATATAGACAGCTCCAACCGTTTCGGTGGGCCATTCTCAACGCACGCAGGAGCGGCCTCATCAATCAGAGCTCTCACGTCTTGGGCGTTGCTTTTTTCGACGACTATGGGGGCTTCTTGCAGGCCGATATCGTGCCGAACAAGCGCGCCGTCCGAACCGTAGTACTCCCGTCCAGAGGCATTGAACAACACCCTCTGCTGAGAGCTTAGGGACTCGCATTCTGCAAAGCACGAGCCTACCGTCCAGACGCCTCCCCTTCCGTCCTCACCCCAACCGATGATGTTGAATTGCCTCTGCTCAGCGATACGGGATCGTGAGGCGAACGCCTCACCCGAACCCAAAGGTTGCGTAGCGAAGAACGATTCAATTGCCGTACCGTCACAAAGATTGGTCGGCGCCTCACCATCGGGGCCGGGCGTACACTCCAACCGCTGGACCACATGGGAGCCGCCTTCGGAAGTTGCAAGCAACAGACGCAGCTGTTCGCCGGCTTGCGAAATGTGCATATCGAGATCAACCGTTTGTTGCTGCTCCGACCCTCGGATCTTGATGAACGCATCAACGCGGTGCATCACCCCGTCGATCGTTGGGTCGAGGGCCCATGCCACATCAAAGCCGTCGCCAGCGCGATTAACGATGATCGTTCCGCGGTCTTGCTCAGCCTCAAACGCCAGGCCAGTTCCAAGCTTAGTGGTTTCACCAAGACGAATCCCAGCGGATTCACTGGCCGACTCCTTTAGGATTCGGAACAGTTCTTGTGCCGCAGGCTGCACGTTACCCCGATTGACCATCGCCCAACCAATGCCCTTTACGGCGGGAAAAGCACGCTGGTCTAACGCGGCATAGGTACTCTGCGCTTTCAGACTTGTTGTTTGGGTTGGGGCGTCCACTGCAGCGAGGGAATCTGGGAGGCTGAACTCAAGATCTGGCAACTGCGCGAAAACTTTTTGTGGCGTTGCCGTCGATGCTCCGGGGTCTTGCGCGGGCGTGTTTGGTGTTGTGCCCCCAGCACAACCCGAGAGTATTGTGGACACGACAAGAAGCAACGAGTAAAGTGTCAAGCTGCTTTGCACGGATATTGAATCGGTTTTCATTCTGAGCGCACAGTACAATATATGTAGTACGTTTGTGGCGTAACTGGCTTATCAAATGTAACTGCAGACGCTGTAAGAATCCAGCAACCTCCGTACGTTGTACACGGAGGTTATCCGTATGTATACGAATCACAACATCTTCATGCGCACCATCGTTGCAGCGAGCGCAATCCTTGCGTTCAGCTTGGCGCTCGCCGATGGCCACAGCGAAGCCGACGTGACCTTTGAGGTGGCCAGCCAAGGCATGGCGGGCTACACCTTTGCGGGTGCCGAAGGCTTAGACGGCGTCAACCCGACCCTCACGCTTGAGCGTGGCATGACGTACGCCTTCGAGGTCACCGCACCAGGACACCCGTTCTACATCAACACCGAAAACACGACCGGAGCCAGCGCCGCCTACGAACCTGCTGAAGGTAACGGCACCTCGGGCGGCACGATCCTGATCACCGTTCCTGAGGACGCGCCCGACATGCTGTACTACAACTGCAGCATCCACGCCGGCATGAACGGTGTCATTGAAGTGGTGGACACGCAAGCCCAAGACAGCGGCTACTAAACGTGCTCCCGGTTTTAAGGATTCCCTTACTCCTTGGCGCACTTATAGCCGTCGCAGCCTTCGGTTTGGCCGGTTGCAGTAGCTCCAGTGCAACGACCGCCTCAGATTCAGCTGGTAGAGAAACCGAAGAAACAGTAGATGGCGACAGCAACACGAACGGTGAAGACACCTCAGCAAACGAGGAAAGCAACACCGATAACGAGTCGAGCCAAAATGACGGCGGAAACAGTACTGCAATTACGTATAGCGTGACCAATAACAGCACCGGGAATTACACATTTTCAGGCTCCGGTGCACCTTCAGGTGCTAACCCCGAGCTTACGCTTGAACGGGGAAAAACCTACATCTTCAATGTCGATGCACCGGACCACCCGTTCTTCATCAACACCGAAAACAGCGTAGGCACCGGCAGTGGTTACACACCTGTGCAGAACAACGGTCAGGAAAATGGATCCGTGCAAATCACGGTGCCCAACAATGCACCTAATGTGTTGCACTACAACTGCCAGTTTCACAGCAGCATGAACGGCAAAATCACCATCACTGGTGGGGCAACGCGAGGCACTGGCCCATAAGGCGTGAAGCAACCAATCCCAAGATCGTCAAGTGGCTCGCTGGGCAACCGCTCCAGTGAGCCGCTTAAACCGGCATGACGCGAACACTCAAGACCTTGTGAGAACCGCGAACCGAATCAAAATCCCCGTGGCTAAGAAACCGCCGGCTAACAGCCAGGTCGGCCAAGGGATAAACACCGCAAGGCTCAGGCACCCAATTAGTCCCAGGACCGAGACGATCTTCGGCACGAACCGC
>CAJXNS010000048.1 GCA_913057165.1 uncultured Trueperaceae bacterium | reverse complement strand
TGCGCCTGAGTTATGCGACCAGCCTTGAGAACATCGAGAAGGCGCTTGAACGCATCGCGCGCGTGGTGACCTAAGCACGCACGGTCCGCACGGTCCAACCAGCCCAACAGAACGCCAAGAGAACACAAAGAGAAAGCCAAGAGAACGCCCGCCGGGGATGAAGCCGGCGGGCGGAATCGTGGTTGGTTTTGCTTCTTTCCTTTAGCGTCTACCCGCGGGGGTCAAGCGCGTCACGTAGCGCGTCACCGACCAGGTTGAACCCGAGCACGACGAGCACGATCGCGAGGCCTGGGAAGGTGGCGACGTGCGGCGCGACGGCGAGGTACTCCCGGCCGCGGGCCAGCATCAAACCCCACTCCGGTTGCGGCGGGCGGGCGCCCAAACCCAGGAAGCCCAGGCCGGCAGCGAACAGGATGGCGATCGCCATCTGCAGGCTGGACTGCACGATGATCGGCGCGAGCGAGTTCGGGATGACGTGACGGAACAGGGTCGGCATGCCGCGTTTACCCATCGCGCGGGCTGCTTCGACGTACTCACGGTTTTTGACGGACAGCACGCTGCCGCGCACCAGGCGGGCGTACACCGGAATGGACGCAATACCGACGGCAATCATGACGTTGCCGAGGCCGGTCCCGAACGTGGCGACCAGCACGATGGCGAGCAGGATGCCGGGGAAGGCCAGCATGATGTCCACCAGGCGCTGCACGACCATGTCGGTCGCGCCACCTAAGAACCCGGAGATCGCCCCGACCGGCACGCCAATCCCAACCCCAATGCCGACACTAATCAGGCCGATGAATAGCGAAATCCAAGCGCCGTGAATGAGGCGCGACAGCACGTCACGGCCTTGCTCATCGGTGCCCAGCAGGTGGTAGCGCACAGGCCCATCGACGCCAAACAAGCGCAGGTCGGACTTGATCAGGCCGCCCGCCCATTCGTACGGCTCACCCCGCACGAAGAACTTCACGGGGTACGCCTCGCTCTCGTCCACCTTCACGCCCCCGATGGGGCTGCGCGTGGCGGGCGACACCCACAACCCGAACTGGCCTTCCGGGCCACCCCACGACACGCCCGTGCCGGGCGGCAGGTAGGTCGTCCGCAAGCTCTGGTCGGCAGGCGGGTAGGGCGACAGGAACGGCGCGGCCGCGACGACCACCAAGAAAAACCCGATGATCAGGAAACCCAGCACCGCGAGCGGGTTTCTCAGCAGCCGTTTCAGCCAACGCGGACGGCGGCGCTGCGGCGCCTTCTTGGTGGTTTCCGTAGCAGCGTTAGTCATAACGAATCCTCGGGTCGATCAGACCGTAAATCAGGTCGACAAGCAGGTTCACGACAATGAACGACACGGCGATCAGCAGCACCGCGCCTTGCACGACGGGATAGTCGCGCGCCAGGATCGAATCGACCAGCAGCCGACCGACACCCGGCCAGGTGAACACCGTCTCGGTCAACACCGCGCCCGCCATGAGGCGCCCGAACTCCAGGCCGCCGATCGTCACGACCGGCACCAGGGCGTTTCTGAGGGCGTGCTTGATGATGGTCGTCCGGCCGAGCACGCCCTTGGCGCGGGCGGTCCGCACGTAATCCTGATCAAGCACCTCAAGCATGCTGGAGCGCGTCATGCGCGCAATGATCGCGGTACTGGACACGCCCAGGGTGATCGCAGGCAGCACCACATGCGAGAAGGTGCCCCTTCCCGCGACGGGAAACCACCCCAAATCCACGCTGAAGAACAAAATCGCGAGCAGACCGAACCAGAAGACCGGCATGCTGACGCCCAGCAGGGCGATGAACGTCACCAGGGCGTCCACCCACGTGTTGCGCTTCACGGCCGACAGCACCCCCGCGGGAATGCCGATCACAAGCGCGACAATGATCGCGCCGAAGGCAAGCTCCAGGGTGTTCGGGAAGAACTGCGCGAGGTCTTCGGTGACCAGGCGGTTGGTGCGCGTGCTGCGCCCCAGGTCGCCCTGCGCGAGGTTACTGACGAACGCGGCGAACTGCTCCGGCATGCTGCGGTCTAAACCGAACCGTTCGCGGATGCGTTCGATGGTGGCCTGATCGGCGAACTCGCCCGCCAGGAGTACCGCGGGGTCGCCCGGTGCGAGACGCACCATGGCGAACACGACCACGATCACACCGAAGATGGCGGGCAGGGCGATCAGAATGCGTCTTAAGGTGTACTCAAGCACCAGAACAACCTTCTTGATTGCAAGATGTCAGGCGCGGCGGCCTGCGGGGTGTCACAAAATAACGGCGGCACAGCCGCCAAACAAAATAGGGGAAGGCACCCCAATCGGGGTGCCTTCCAACAGACGGTCAGTCGACCGTGACGTTCCAGGCCAGCACCCGCTCGGTGGGGTGGATGACCAGGCCGTTGACGGCGTCGTTGACCGCCACGAGCTGCGTTTCGCTGTGAAGGAACAACCACGGCGCGTCGGCGTTGATGATCTCAAGCGCTTCGGCGTAGAGCGCTTCGCGCTCGTCAGGGTTGGTGTTCACGCGCGCTTCGTCCAGCAGGGCGTCCACTTCGGGGTTGCTGTAGAACGCCCGGTTGGAGCCGTCAGGCACGTGCTGGCTCGTGTGGAACAGGGCGTACAGGCCGTAGTCGGCGTCACCGGTGACGGTGCCCCAACCCAGCAGCGCGACCGGCACTTCGTTCTCACCGGCAGGCTGACGGGTCAGATCCAGGTACGCGCTCCACTCGAGGGTTTCGATGGTGGCGTCGATGCCGACCTCAGCCAGCTGGCTTTGGATGGCTTCGGTGATCTGGATGTCTTGCAGGTAACGGCCCGTGGGGCTGTACAGCGTGGTTTCCAGACCGTCAGGGAAGCCTGCTTCGGCGAGCAGTTCACGCGCACGCTCGGGGTCGTACTCGTAACCGCCGACGGGCGTGTAACCGAAGATGCCAGGGGCGATCGCGGCGTCGCTCGGACGCACGGCACCACCGAGCACGAACTCGGCGATCTCTTCGTTGTTCACGGCGTGGTTGAACGCTTGGCGCACGCGGACGTCCGTGAACGGCTCGAGGGTGTGGTTGAAGTACATGTAGATCGTCCGCAGGCTGCTGACGTTCTCAACGGTGATGCCGTCAGCGGCGTTCAGGCGGGCGATGTCTTGCGGCGGCACGCGGACGGCCACGTGCGCTTCGCCGGACTCCACGAGCGCCATGCGGGTGGTGTTCTCCGGCACGGCCAGGAACGCCACGCCGTCGATTTGCGGCACGTCACCCCAGTAGAAGTCGTTGGTTTCCAGGTCGATGCGGGTGCCGCGGTCCCAGCTGCCGAATTCGAACGGGCCGGTACCGATGGCTTCCTCACCGAACGCTTCGCCTTGCTCGGCCACGTAGCTGGGCAGCACGACCGCGGTCGTGTTGTGCGTCAGGTGGGCCAAGAGCGGCGCAAACGGCGTGGAGAGCGTGAACTGGATTTGGTGCTCACCGGTCACGGCCACATCGGTGATGCGGTCGAGCAGGAAGCGGAAGGTGAAGGCGTTGTCCGGATCGAGGAAACGATCGAAGCTGCCTTTCACGATCTCTGCGGTCATCGGCACGCCGTTGTGGAACATCACGTCGTCGCGCAGGTCGATCGTCCACACGGTGCCGTCGGCGGACACTTCGTAGCCGGTGGCGAGGTGCGGGACGATGTCGCCGTTCGGTTGCAGTTCGAACAGCGTTTCGTACATGTGGCTGACCACCGTGGCGGTGGGGGAGTCGGTCACGTCGTGCGGGTCGAGCGTGACGGCGTCGGTGCCTTGCGCGATGACGACGGTCTGGGCGGCAGCCCAGGCGGTCATGGCGGCAAGGACGACCAACGAGGCGAGCAAACGAGCCAGTCTCTTCATGGTTTCCCTTTCCCTAGTGCGTTTTGAGGGCGGCCCAGCCGGTGGGGCGCGGTGCGCCGAACCGGACGTGGTAACGAACGAACCACCGACCTCTGGAAACAGCACCTTACCAAGGATTCGCCCGCGTGCGCGCGCAGCCCGCGGTAAAGCCTGCAGGTGCGGCCTGTGGAAGCGTGTTCTCTTGGCAAGCCGCCGGTTGCGGCAGACCTGGCGCGGCACCGGGCAACTCGTGCGGGTCGGGCGTGCCGGCCGGGTTGGGGTGCACGGCGGACCGGACGTGCCTGCCTGCTAAGCGATACTGGGCGCATGCCGACTGAGACGATTGCGTTTGCAAACCGCCACGGCCGCACGCTGGCCGCCCGCCTCGAAACCCCCACCGGCCCGCGGGTGGGCGTCGCCCTGCTGGCGCACTGTTTTGCCTGCAGTAAGAACCTGACCGGCCTCGTGCGGCTGTCGCGCGCCCTGGCGGCAGACGGGTTTGCCGTCCTGCGGTTTGACTTTACGGGCCTTGGGGAGAGCGAAGGCGAGGCGTTTGAAGGCGGCCTGGGTGGCGACGCCACCGACCTGCTCGATGCAGCCGCCTGGCTTGAAGCGAACGTGGCGCCGGTTGACCTGCTGGTGGGGCACTCCCTGGGTGGCCTGGCGGCGTTGCAGGCCGCACCGGACCTGCCGGCCCTCAAGGCGCTCGCCACGATCGGTTCGCCATCTGATCCGCAGCACGTCACGCAGCACCTCACCCCAAGCGCAGGCACGCCACCTGAAAGCACCCCACCTGAAGGCGGTGCACCTGAAGGCAGTGCACCTGAAGGCAGTGCAACTGAAGACGCTTCAAGTGGGGGCGTCCCAACTGGAGACACCCCAGCTGGAGACACCCCAACTGGCGGTGCCTCTGCAGGGGCGGGACGCCGGCAGGTGGAGATTGCCGGCCGGACGTTCGCGCTTCAGCAGACGTTCTTCGATGAACTTGAAAGGCGCTCACCGGTGCAGTGCCTGGCTGAGTCGCAGGCGGCGGTCATGGTCATGCACGCGGTCACCGACAACACGGTCGGCATTCATCACGCCGAGACGCTCTTTAAGGCCGCAAAGCACCCCAAGAGTTTCGTGTCGCTCGGGCAGGCAGACCACCTGCTCACCCGCGCGGAGGACGCCCAGTTCGCCGCCAGCGTCTTAGCGGGCTGGGCGGCCGGCCTGCTCGGCACCCGCGCCGAGGCGGACGGCACCGCCGCGCGCGACGCGGCGCAAGCGTCTGCCGGTGGGCGCGACCCGGAACTGGACCCGAAGACGGTGCGGGTGACGACCGGCGGGTCGTACGCCACGGACGCGCAGGTCGCCGGTTTCCCCATGCGGATGGATGAACCCACAGACGTCGGCGGCAGCGACACCGGACCCAACCCAGGCGCACTGCTGCGCGCTGCCCTTGCGTCGTGCACATCGATCACGCTGCGGATGTACGCCAACCGGAAGGAATGGCCCCTCGAGGCGGTCGACGTGACGGTCGCCAGTACGTCGGAACGCAAGGATGGCACGGTGCATACCCACATGACGCGCGAGGTGACGCTGCACGGCGATTTAAGCGACGAGCAACGTCAGCGCCTCATCGAGATTGCAGACCGCTGTCCGGTGCACCGCACGCTCGAAGGGGAGATCACGATCGAGACGACCGAGGCAACCGCAGGCTAAACCCAGGCGCTGGTGGTTCGGCGGGTACGCGCGCTGGTGTCAGGGGGCGCGGCGGGCTTGTGCGGGCGTCCAGGCGGCAGATGTGGTGACTGCCGGCAGCGTGCGACCTGATTGGGTGCGACCTGATTGGGTGCGACCTGATTGGGTGCGGTCTGATTGGGTGCGACCTGATTGGGTGCGGCCCCGTTGGGTGCGGACCCGTTGGGTGCGGTCCGGTTGGACGCGGTTCTTTTGGGCGCGTCCCGATTGGGCGCGGCGTGGTTAAGTGCGTTATGACGCGCCAAGAACCGCTTCCGCCAAACCAAGCCGCAGATCGGGACCTGATCCCAGACGCGCTGCGCGGGTTCGCCCTCTTCGGCATCATCCTGGTCAACGTGGCGTACTTCGGCACCGACGTTGCGAACGGCATGACCGGCGCGGCGCTTGGGTCCACCCTCGATGAGGTGGCGGCGTTCATAGTTGTCGCGCTCGCGCAGGGCAAGTTCTACCTGCTGTTCTCGTTCTTGTTTGGGTACGCCACGCTCTATGCGCTCAAGCGTCCGGTGGGGGCGGTGGCGCGCTGGCGGGCACGGTCGCTGGCGTTGATCGTGTTCGGTGTGCTGCACGCCACGCTGCTGTTCATTGGCGACATCCTGCTGACGTACGGGTTGCTTGGGTTGCTGCTGATTCCGTTCTTGCGGGCGCCGGCTGCGCGGTTGCGGCGCGCGACGCGCGTCACGTTCACTGTTTCAATCTTTGTTCTGTTGGCGCTGGTGGGGCTGGTGCGCCTTGCGGAGCTGGCCGGCGTGGACGCCCAGACCACCATCGTGCCGGCGTTTGAGGCGTCCGTGCAGGGCACCGACGTGCTGGCGGCGACGGTGGACCGGACGCTCTTGTGGCTGCAGACGCTGCCGTTTGTGCTGCTGCTGCAGGGCCCGCTGGCGTTCGCGGCGTTCTTGGTGGGTTTGCGTGCCGCCCGCGTGCAGCTGCTGTCCGGCGCGGCGGACGGCGTGCCCGTGCGGCGCTGGCTTGTGTGGGGGTTTGGGGTGGGGTTGCCACTGCAGCTGCTGCTGGCGGGTGTATGGCTTTGGAACGCGCGTTCGGCGGCGCCGCTTGAGTCGGTGACGCTGGCGAGCACGTTCGCTGGGTTTTTGGTGGCGCCGCTTGTGTCGCTGGCGTACGTCGCTGGGGTGGTGGCGCTGGCGCGGCGGTGGCCGTCTAGGATCGCGTGGCTGACCGCGCCCGGCCGGTGGGCGCTATCTGTGTACCTGATGCAGTCCGTCTTGCTGGTGTGGATCTTCTCCGGTTGGGGTTTGGGGCTGTTCGGCCGCCTGCCGTACGCCGCGGTGGTCCTGATAGGTCTGCTGGTCGCGGCCGGCTTGGCGCTGGCTGCGCGCGTTGCCGTATCAAGGCTGGGCGGCCGGGGGCCGTTTGAGCGGGTGTTTGCGCTGCTGATCCGCCGCCTGACGTTCGGCAGGAGGTAACCCCGGAGGCGGCCCTGCGTCTTGATCCGCGCCCGTGCGGGCGCGGTGCAGGCGCGGTGCAGGCGCGGTGCGGCGGACTGGTTTTGGTAGAACGCGTGGGTGCCGCCTGCGTTTTTAAGCCGCCGTTACGACCGCGCGATCGTCGCGCTGGCGTGGCCGGCCTTAGGCACGCTTGCCGCCGACCCGCTCGTGTCGATTGTGGACACCGCGTTTGTGGGGCGTCTGGGTGCGCTGCCGCTGGCGGCCCTCGGCGTGAATGTGGCCATCTTTTCGTTTGCGTTTGTGCTGTTTAACTTCCTGGCGTACGGCACGACGCCCGCGGTCGCGCGGGCGCTCGGGCGGGGCGACCGCGCGGCGGCTGGGCGGACGGTCACGCACGCGTTCGTGCTGGCGGTCGGGCTGGGCGTGGTGGTCACGGCGTTGCTGCAAGCGCTTGCCGGTCCGGTCTTGACGGTCATGGGGGCGACCGGCGAGCTTCGGGCGCCAGCGGAGGCGTACTTGCGTATTCGCGCGCTGGCCGGTCCGGCATTGTTGATCATTACCGCGGCGAACGGGGCGTTTCGTGGGTTTCAGGACACCCGCACGCCGCTGGTGATCACCCTGTCCGTGGCGGTGATTAACCTGGTGCTCGATCCGTTGTTCATTTTCACGTTCGGTTGGGGCCTTGCAGGCGCGGCGGTTGCGACGACGCTGGCGCAGTGGGCGGGGGCGGTGTGGTTCGTGTGGGCGGTGTTCGGCCGCCGGCGGCGTGCGTGGCAGGTGCCGCTCGCGCTGCCAAGCGTGCCTGATTTAGCGCCGTTCGTGCGGGTCGGTTGGGCGCTGTTGGTGCGGACGTTTGCGTTGATTGCGGCCATGACGGCCGCAACAGCGGTCGCAACCCGCGTGGGCGTGCTGGACGTTGCGGCGCACCAGATTGCGTCGCAACTGTGGTTGTTCTTAGCGCTCGTGGTCGACGCCCTGGCGATTGCGGCGCAGGCGCTGGTGGCGAAGACGCTGGGTGAGGGCCGGCCGGATGAGGCGCGCGCGGTGTCCGACCGGTTGCTGTTTTTGGGACTACTGACCGGGGTGGGCCTTGCCGCCGGCATGGCGCTGCTGCAAGGGCCGCTCGTGCGGGCCCTCACAAGTGATCCTGAGGTCATTGCCGCGGTCGCGGGCGTGTACGCCTTCGTGGTGCTGATGCAGCCGCTGAACGCGCTGGTGTTCGTGTGGGACGGGGTGTTCATGGCGGTGGAGGACTTCGCGTTCTTGGCGGCCGCGATGCTGATCTCCGCGGCTGCGGCTGCGGTGGTGCTTGCTGCGGTTCTGCCGTTTGGTTGGGGTCTTCCTGGGGTGTGGTGGGCGCTGGTGGCGTTGATGATCGCGCGGGCTGTCACGCTGGCGTGGCGGTACCGCCCGGCCGCTGGGGTGTTTCGCGAACGGGCAGCGGACGCGCCAGGCTAAAGCGCGGCGCATGAATTCGCCTGCAATGTCTGTCGCTCCCTGTGTGGTTGCGTGTGCCGCGACTCAAGCGATGTAACGCTTTGCGCCGGTAGCCGTACGGTTCAAAAGGGCTTCATTTGTAGGGGAATCACGTGTAGGGGGATCACGACAACGCCCATATTCGGCCGCTTGCTACGTTCGCAGGCATGACAACACGAAACGTTCTTACTCAGTTCCGTCGCCCTGCTCTTTTCGCCCTTCTTGCTGCTGTCCTGCTGGTGCTCAGCGGGTGTGGCGCGACCGCGGCCGACTCAACGCCCGCAGGTAACTCAGATTCGGGTAGCACGGTCGATACTAGCGCCATTGTGGGTACATGGTCCGCAACCTGTAACGGCATGCCGGTAACGCTCACTTTCAATCAAGACCTAACGTTTGTTGACGTCACAAATCAATCAACGTTCAGCGGCGACTACACTTACGCGGATGGCACTGTGGAACTGACTTACGATGTTGGGCCCAAATCGACGGGGCAAGTTTCTGCAGAGGGTACGGAGTTGAACATGGATGGCTGCACGCTCACGCGGCAGGCCGACTGAGGTTTGGATGGTCATACGCCGGCAACGCACTGACGCTGGCCGCGTTGACCAACGTTGCCGCCTGTACATACGTTAAACCTTGCGTTTAACTCGCACGTTCAATCGTGAGGTCCCAACGCCCAGTGGACACCCTTGCCTCCGCTGGGCGTTTTGCGTTTTGCGCAGCGGGGTAGCATGCGACCCATGCCAAGCATGACCATCTCTCGTCCTCCCTTCTCACACGCTTACCGGGTTGGCGTACGTTGATTGCGTTTGTC
>CAJXNS010000047.1 GCA_913057165.1 uncultured Trueperaceae bacterium | reverse complement strand
CGAAACCCAAGTTGAACTGGTCGATAAAGTCGCGCCCTTCTTGCTGCCGGCCACGGTCTTGGGTTTGGACCCCAACGAACAACACCTGACCGCCAAAATCCTCCCAAGCGGCTTGCAGGTCGGGCGCTTCCTCGTAACAGGGCCCACACCACGACGCCCAGAAGTTCACGATCATGGGGACCTCACCAAGGTACGAACCCACGTCCAACGTCGGACCGAACGAGGCGTGGTAACGCTCGTAGAGAGGTAACTCAAACGCAGGTACCGGACGGTTCAAGCGGGCGCTTTCGATATCCCGATCGGGCGAACCCCGCAGCAACCCAAACAGAAACAACCCACCAAGCGCCGCGGTGACGCTGGCAACGATCACCAACCGTCTGATCACGTTTGCGATGCCTCAAGCCCACGCTTTAGGTCGCGCGTCGCCCGTGCGCCTTGCACGCCAGGCACGAGCGCGTACGCAGTACCGAGCGCCGCAATGATGCCACCGATCCAAATCCACGTGATGAGCGGACTCATGACAGCCCGCAGGACCACAAAGTCCTGCTCAGGACCAACCGTGCTGGCCACATTCAAGTAAATGTCGTAGTTCGGTCGGTACATCACCGACGGGGTTGGCACCGTCATCTCTTGACCCGCAAACACGTTCGTCCGCGGCCGCAACGTCGTCACGATCTGACCATCGCGTTCCAAATCCACCACAGCCCCAGCACTGATGCGGCCTGGCGTCTGTTCCATGAACTTGTCGCGCGCATGCAGGATGTACCCCTGGAACGGGGCGCTTGAACCGATGTCAATACGAATCTGCTCATCAACCCGGTAGGCGCTACTGCCCATGATGCCTACCGCCATGACGAGCACCCCAAAGTGAACGACCATGCTCCCGAAACGGCGCTTGTTCTCAAACGCGTACTGACGAAGCACTTGCGCCACGCCACGCTGACCAATCTTCAGTCTCGGTACCACCACGCCCGTGACCAGCAACACCAGACTGGCCAAGTTCCAACCCACAAGCGTCATGGTTATTAGTGGGTAGATCGCCCGCATGCCGAACGCAAACGAGGCCACGCCAAACACCACCGCCCCAAGCGCCATCCACAGCAGGTTGCCACGCAAGGTCTGATCCGGGGCGCGGCGCCACGGCAGCAGCGGACCAATACCCATCAGGAACAGAATGCCCATCCACAGCGGCAGGGTCGCCTGATCAAAGAACGGCGCGCCAACCGTCACCTTATCGCCGGTAGCGGCCTCCACAAACAACGGAAAGATCGTGCCCAAAAGCACCGCAAACGTCATCGCCAAGAACAGCACATTGCCGGCCAAGAACGAACCTTCGCGGCTGACAGGATGATCCAAGTCCGAACGGTCACGCACGTGATCCCAACGCCACGCAAGGAGCCCCATCGACAAACCGAACGCAACGATGAAGAAACCCAAGAAGATCGGCCCGACTGGACCGTCACCAAACGAATGGACACTGCTGACCACACCACTGCGGGTCAAGAACGTCCCAAGCAGCGTCAAGGTGAACGTCAAGATAATCAGCAGCAGGTTCCACGCTTTGAGCATGCGCCTGCGCTCTTGCACCTGAATGGAGTGAATGAACGCCGTGGCGGTCAACCACGGCAAGAAGCTGACGTTCTCGACGGGATCCCAAGCCCAGTAGCCGCCCCAACCGAGGACCTCGTAACTCCACCAGCCGCCCGTGATGATCGCGGCAGTCAGGAACCCCCAACCGATCAGCGTCCAGCGACGCGTGTTCAGCATCCATTCCGTCCCCGGACGGTTCGTAATCAGCGCGGCGATGGCGTACGCAAACGGCACGGTGAGGCCCACGAACCCGAGGTACATCAAGAACGGGTGGACGGCCATCATCCAGTGGTTCTGCAGCAGCGGGTTCGGCCCTGGGCCTTCAAGCGGCACGGGGAAGACCGAGTTAAACGGCCGCGCTGCAATGGCAGGCACGCCCACGAAGAACGTCTGGACGCCCGCCATGACCGTCAACGCCCACGGTTTCAGTGGGGTGTTCGGCGCCACCCACGACAACACCGCCCAGTAGCCGGACAGCAGCCAGCCCCAAAGCAACAGCGAACCTTCAAGGGCCGCCCAAAGCGTGACGATCTTCACCCAAATCGGGCTGGTGGTGCGTGACGTCTCCGCCACGTACGACACACTGAAGTCGTCCGTAAGCAACGCGATTTCCATCACCGCAACCGTTGCGGTCATCGCCAAGAACGTGGCTGAGGCCGCCATCCGAGCCGACGTGATAAGACGCCGGTCACGACGGATCGCCCCTACGGCGCCACCGATCAAACCCCACAGCGAGAACGCCAACGCCAGCAGCAGCGTGGTGTTACCGAGTGTGCCGAGGCTGCTCATTCGAGGCTTTCTTTCAGAGCCTCAACGTCGATCGGCTCCCCGTCCTTAGGTGCCTCATAGACCTCGGTGTGCTTCACGAGCAGGTTGTCGCTCTTGAAGGTTCCGTCCTCAAACGAGCCCTCCACCACCACACCGGTGTTTTCTTTGAACAGCTCGGGCGGCGTACCGATGTGCTCCACCGGGAAGGTCTGCAAGCTGTCGGTCACGTCAAACGCAAGCACAAGCTTTTGGTCGTCGTACTGAACGGTGCCTGGACTGACAATGCCACCCAGGCGGATGCGGCGGTCTTCATACGTGGCTGGATCGGCTGCGTACTCACTCGGCAGAATGAAGTACACAAGCGCTTCACCTAGCGCGCGCTGGATCAGAACGCCAGCCACACCAAGCACGGCCACACCAAGCAGGGCGTACACCCATCGTTTCATCTACTCTTTCCCCTTTCGGCGTGCCCTCCACGCCAAATACAACGCGTACCCCCCATAAGCAAGGGCGAGCTGCGCCCAAGCGAACCAAACCCAATTCCACTGCGACCAACTGCCGTCAAACATGCACGGCCTCCGCAGGAGCCGACGGTGCTTGTCCGTCACCATCCTGCTGCTCTTGCATCCCAAGACGAATCCGCTCAAACAGCAACCAAGCGAACACCAGGCCCGCAGCGACCACGTTGAACAGCAAAATGTTCAACATGACCGGCTCAATCGTCACCCCACCGCCCGTTAAATCGATCGCTTTAGCGGGGTGAAGCGTCCGGAACCACTCCGCCGCCAAGTAGTTAAGCGGCAAGCTTGCGAGCACGATGAGCATGATGACGGCGCTCACGCGACCACGCCGCACAGGATCGGCAATCAGGCCGCGAACCACGAACACACCCACCAGCAGCGCCACCATCAGCGCCGTCAACGTCAGCTTGGCGTCCCACGTCCAAAACGTCCCGAGGGTCGGTTTGCTGTACGTCATGCCGCCCACGATCGTGAGCGCACCAAATAGCAAGGCCCCTTCCGCTGCCGCCACAGACACAACGTCTGCAATCGGGCGGTCGCGCCACAAGTACACGATGCCAGCCACAGCAGACACAGCCACCGCCGCGAACGACACCCAGGCAACCGCAACATGCGCGTACATCACGCGGATCAAATCACCCTGGTTGACGTCCACCGGGCTGACACGCAACCCAAGGTACGCCCCAAACAGTGACGCGGCCACCGCCGCGAAGGCAAGCGCGTTCAACCAAGCCGGACGGCCAGCGCTTTGCACGGTCGTCGTCATCGGATCCAACCTTTCCTTGGTGAGCCCGCGTGGGCGCGGGGCAACAACCCGTTGTTCATTGTCGTTCGTCCTCTCAACCCTGGCCTGGAAGGCCGGTTGTTACTCCTCAACCACCACGTGGTACACGGCACTCGTGACCACCAGGTAGATGAGGTCGAACCCTAGGAGTAATTGTAGCCAGTCGCCTGCCAGCGCCGCATCGCCGGTTGTAACGATGGCTTCGGTTGCGCGAACCGATGCCAACAGGATCGGAACCACGACCGGGAACATCAGCACAGGCAGCAGCGATTCGCGAGCCCTTAAGTTGGCGGTCAATGCTGCGTAAAACATGCTGATCACCGAGAAGCCCAGTGTGCCAAGAACCACCGTTGCCAGCAGGGACAGGTGCCCCGTCTGCACCGGAGCGTCAAACAGCACCGCGGTGACCGGTACGAGCAGTATCCCCAGCAGCGACATGGTCACCACGTGCGCCAGCAGCTTGCCGTGAAACACCGCCACGCGCGGAATGGGGAGCGTCAACAGCTGATCAAACGCCCCCTCTTCTAGGTCGTGCTGGTAGCTTTGCGCCGACGAAATCAGGCCAGCGAAAGCCAACGCCACCCACAGCACACCGGGGGCAGCCAGCCGCATGGCGCTCTCATCACGACCAAGCGCAAACGCCAGAATGAGCAGCGTCACCGCTGAGAAAAACACCGTCGCAACCGTGGCTGCTTTGCTACGCCACTCGGTGCGTAAGTCCTTCATGGCGACCGTCCAAATGGCCTGCCACTCATTCATGGAGCGTCACCCTTAAGACCCATCAAACGGCCGCGCTCCAGCGCCACGGTGGCCGTGACGTAACGCGCCAAGCGGTCGTGCTCATGGCTGGCGACCAGCACGCTCCGTCCCTGTTGCTGCGCATCAACCAACAACTCGTCCACCAGCTTGCGGCCGTCCTCATCGAGCGAGGCGTACGGCTCATCCATCAGCCACAGTGGCGCGGGTGACATCAGCAGTCGCGCCAAACCCAGACGGCGTTTCATGCCGCTCGAGAAGGCTCGGACCGTGCGGCCTGCATGCTGTTCAAGCCCGACACGCTCCAGTGCCTCACCAATCGACATGGACGGTGTGCCAACAGCCGCGGCCACCAGGCGCAGGTTCTCAGCCGCCGTGAGGGCCCCAAACCCTCCACCGCCGACCGGCAGGTACGCCAAGTGCCGCCGGACTTCACTGCCTTGCTTCACGGCATCAAACCCAAACACCCGCACCGTGCCCGACGAGGGCCGCAAGCGCGTCGCGAGCACACGCAACAGCGTCGTCTTCCCACTGCCGTTATGGCCCCGCAACGCCACCACCCCACCGGCTGCCATCCGCAGCGACACGCCATCCAAAACCCGGTCCCGCCCGAAACGGCGGACCAACTGATCGATCTCTAAAGCGGCAGCGGCGGTGGTCATTACAGGCGGTTATACAACCAGTCCGGTGTGAAACGCAGCAGCCAGGTGTTGAGGCGCGTGTACGTTCCCGTCACCATCAGCACGCCCGCGATCAGGAGCAAACCACCGGACGCCCGTTCCACCCAAGGCAGCCACGACCGAACGCGGCGTGACACCCGCATGAACGACTCAAGCGCCACGGCCGCCAGGAGAAACGGGACCGCCAAACCTAACGAGTACACCGCCAACATCAGCACACCCTGTGAGAGCGTGCCTTGGGCCCCAGCGAGCGTCAAAATGCCGCCCAACACCGGGCCGATACATGGCGTCCAACCCGCGGCAAACGCCATCCCCAACAGGACCGCGCCCAGCGGCGTCGATGCGTCGTGTGTGGCGTGCACCCGCGTGTCGCGCATCAGCGCGGGCAGACGAATGACCTTAAGCAGCACCAAGCCGAACGCGATGACTAGCACGCCACCCACAATGGTCAGCAGGTCACGCTGCTCGCGCAGCAAGGACCCCAAAGCCGACGCAGATGCCCCAAGACCGATAAAGATAAGGGAAAAGCCAAGCACGAACAACGAAGCGTTGCGCAGCAGCACCGCCCGGTTGGGCGTCCCACTACCGCCCACGTACGCCAGGTAGGAAGGCACGAGCGGCAGCACGCACGGCGATAAAAACGACAGCACACCGGCTGAAAACGCGATCGTCAGGGTAGGGGTCATCGAAAAATCGTCCTCCAGCAAGGCGCCGTTAAGCGCCGGGTGACTTCCAGTATTCCGCCCGATCTGGCCCGCCTAAGTTCCGTGCGGAACACACCCCCTCAAGCCACTTCAAACGGGTAGCGCAAACCCCAAGAGGCACGCAGCTCGTCCATGAGCCGGTGCACCATGCGTACATCATCCGCGGTTCGCTCCGGGACGTTCGTCCGGCCGGCCCGCAAGGCACGCTCGAACGCTTCCACCTGGTAGGCAAATCCTGGTCGGCTCACATCCGCGGCTACTTCCTCATTCACCAGTGACCCAGCGGGCCGCCTGCCGTCCCATTTGGCTGGTGCTTCGGTCGTGACCACCGCACGTTCTGTAAACCAGTCCGGCCCAAGCATCACCCGCCCCCTAGGGGTCGACCACTGAACCGTCCGCGGCCCATCGACATCCATACCGAAACTGACCGTCACACGCCGCTCGCCGGCCGTCAGCACAACCGACGCCGAGCGGTCCACACCCGTCTCGCTATCCCACGTCATGCTTGACGCCACCAATGCCGGTTGGCCCAACAACCATGACGCCATCGATAAGGCGTACACGCCCACGTCAAGCAGCGCGCCACCCGCCAGTGCGGCATTCCTGAGGCGGTGGTCTGGACCCACGTCCGGTGCGAACTGAAAATCGATATGCCCAACCGCCGGCCCGTCCTGCGCAGCCTGCTCAGCCAGACTCAAGAAACGCTTCACGTTCGGTAGGAACGCCGTCCACATGGCCTCCATCGCCAGCAAGCCGGACGACTCTGCCGCCGACAGGACCGCACTTGCGTCCGCCTCTGACGTCGCAAGTGGCTTCTCGATCAATACCGGAAGGCCCGCCTCCAGGCACGCCAAGGCATCCTCCGCATGGCGCATGTGTGGCGTGGCGATGTACACCGCATCCACCTCCGCCTCCTGCAAAAACGCTGCCATGCTGCCGAATGCCTGGCTGCCGCCATGCTCGTCTAAGAACGCTTGCGCCCTCGCGCGGTCGCGGCTGCACGCCGCCTGCAGCATCCCAACGGCGGGATCTTGAAGCGCTGCGGCAAACGTCGCTGCAATCCGCCCCGGACCGATGACGCCCCAGCGAACGGGTTTGGTGGAATCCATCATGAAGCACGCTACCGCGCCCGCGCCTTACGTGACGCTGCGCCTGCCTGACGTACGCTTGGGCTCATGACGCAATCCCAACTCGACACCGCCATCCTTGCCGGCGGCTGCTTCTGGTGTATTGAAGCGGTCTTTCTTGACGTTCAAGGCGTCGTCGACGCTGAATCAGGTTACGCGGGCGGCGAGCGACCCAACCCGACCTACCAGGAAGTCTGCAACGGCGACACCGGGCACGCCGAAGTCGTCAAAGTCACCTACAACCCAGAAGAGATTACGTACGCCGATCTGCTGCGTATCTTCTTCAGCGTGCACGACCCCACCACCCTCAACCGCCAGGGCGCCGACGTTGGCACGCAATACCGGTCTGCCATCTTCCCGTTAAGCGACACGCAGGAAGCCACCGCCCGAGCCGTCATCCAAGAAATCGACACGTCCGGCATCTGGGACGCGCCGCTCGTGACCACCATCGAGACGGACGCCGAATACTACAAAGCCGAGGCTTACCACCAGCGGTTTTTCATGAACAACCCCGAGCAGGGGTACTGCACCGCGGTCGTCAGGCCCAAGGTGCTTAAGTTCCGCAAGCAGTTCGCGGACCGACTGAAACCAGGCGTCCCCCAATCAGGCCCAGCGTTCTAAGCGTCATCCTCAGCAGGAACAAAACGCAACGCCACACCGTTGCTGCAGTAACGCGTTCCCGTTGGCTCAGGGCCATCTGGAAACACGTGCCCATGATGCCCCCCACAGTTGGCACAGTGGTACTCGGTACGCGGGTAGATGAGCTTGTGGTCCGTTTTGGTTTCAAACGCTCCCGGTAGCGCCTCGTAAAACGAAGGCCAACCGCAATGCGCATCAAACTTCACTGACGCATCAAACAGCGGGTGGCCGCAACCGGCGCACACGTACGTCCCCGCCCGCCACTCGTCGTTCAGGGGGCTACTGCCCGGCCGCTCGGTGGCTTCATTCCGGAGCACCTGAAACGCCTCATCGGGCAGGCGTGCCTGCCATTCCGCGTCACTCAACTGCGTTTTTGCGTCGCTCATGACTTAAGAACCTCCTCAATCATGGACCGTCCAGCCTGCAGTTCATCCTCATTCAGCGTATGCCCCAAATCGGGGTAAAGACGCACGTCGACGTCCGCTCCCTTCGCCCGAAGCAACGCCGCGCTGTCCTCCACCCGCCCCGTCGGGATGTGCGGATCTGGATCGCTGCTTCCCAGGAACACCTTAAGACCATCGAGTCGCTCGGCGTACAGGCTGGCGTTAAGCGTCTCGCCAATCAGGCCGCCTGCGTACGCCAGCACGCCGCCGATGGCAAGACCCCGCCGGGCTGTGACGTCGAGCGCCAAGCATGCTCCTTGCGAAAACCCACCCACGAGAATGCGGTGGGCGGGCACCCCCGCCTCGAGTGCACGGTCAATCAACGCGTCAACCTTGCCGATGGCGGAGTCCAAATAAGGCTGGTTGGCATCACGCGGCATCACAAACCGTTGCGGGTACCACACGTGCCCCGAGGCCGACGGCAGCCACGTGCACACCTTGCCTTGCTGGCCGTCCAGCAGCGCTTGCACCAGCGAACCCATCGTCTCAGCCGGCGCGCCGCGACCGTGAATCATGATCAGGACCGCATCCGCCTCGCTGGCGTCGGGCCCATGCTGCAGAACCGGCGTCGTGCCGTGTGGATCGTTCATGTCATGCCTCCAAACCGGCGTCACCAATACGGCCACACCGCGCACGCAAAAAACGTACCGTGAGGCGTGGAAACATTCGACTGGCCAAACGACACCGACTGGATCTGGCAAGGCCCCCTGGCTGCGCCGTCAACCTGGGGCAAACCCGGCCTCATCATGGCGTTCAACCTTGAGTGCCCCGGCTGTATTGGCCGTGGCATCCCGTTCATCAAACGCCTCCGTGACCAGCATGAGGACCAAGCCGTGTTCGCACTACTGCATACGGCCTACGGCCATAAGACGTTCACGCGTGACGAGGTTGAACCCCAACTGACGCACTTCGCATCCGATTTCGCCAACGTCGGCATGCCGGTCGCGCTCGACCTGAGTGGCGATCTTGCGCGCAGCTGGGGCGCAGAAGGCACCCCGCACTGGTTCGCCTTTGACGCCAGCGGCCGCATGGTACGCAGCCTCTACGGCAGCCAAGAAAACGCCACAACACGCCTGACGTACCTGATGGACGAACTGACCGAGCCAACCGCACAGCCATGACCGTCGCGCGCATGATTCCGAGCACCTTGGTGTACGTCCAACAGCGTGGCCAGACCCTCATGCTCCACAAGGCGCGCGGGCATCAGCAAGGCAAATGGAACGGCCTCGGCGGGAAGGCCGAGCCGGGGGAGACCCCCGAAGCGTGCGCTCGCCGTGAGGTGCAAGAAGAATCCGGACTGACCGTCTCGGCGCTTTCCTACAGAGGCATGATCGTCTTCCCGCGGTTCGATGGAACCAACGACTGGTACGTCTGGATTTTTGTTGCGACCGCCACGGGCACCCCGGTGAGCAGCAGCGAAGGCGAACTGGCATGGGTGGATAACGACGCAGTCCTCGACCTGAACCTGCACGAAGGCGACCGCGTGTTCTGGCCTTGGCTGTTTGAGCGTGACCGCGTATTCTCGGCGCGCTTTGTTTACGAAAACGGCCGTTTCATGTCGCACGAGGTGACGTTCCATCCGCTTCCCAGTGGTGACACGCAGGCCTGAACGTCCTGCTGGCGGCTGTCATAATGGATTACCTGACGGAGGGCGTCCATGCGACTTGACTTCAACGACCGCCGCACCATCCTTGGCCTCACACTGATCGCCTTTGGGTTGCTGACGTTCATGGGGC
>CAJXNS010000046.1 GCA_913057165.1 uncultured Trueperaceae bacterium | reverse complement strand
GTCTCAGAAGACGGCAGCTCGTACACCTTCACCCTTCGTGAAGGCCTCCGCTGGAGTGACGGGCACCCCTTCACCACCGCCGACATCCAGTTTTATTTCGATGAGGTGGCGTGGGAGCCTTACAACTGCTGTAACGGCTACCTGCTCGTCGACGGCGAAAAACCGACGGTTGACATCATCGACGACCTCACCTTCAGCCTGAGCTGGAACGCCCCGAACTCCACGCTCCTGCAGAACCTGTCCACCAGCTACGGTGTGCAACTTACCCAGTTCGCGGCGCACTACCTTGAGCAGTTCTCGATGAAGAAAAACCCGGAAGCCGTTGAAGCGCTGATGGCGGAAGACGGGTACGACGACTACAACGAGTGGTGGGCCGCCAACATCGGTCGCTACGGCCAAAACTCTGAGTACAACAACCCCGACCGTCCCCTCATGACCGCTTGGATTCCCGCTGAGCCTTTCATCGGCCAAGAGCGTTTCACGTTCGTGCGCAACCCGTACTATTACAAGGTTGATGAAGCCTGCAACCAACTACCCTACATCGACCAGCGCACGTGGAGCCTCACCCCTGAAGAGGAAGTCCGCGTGCTTCGCACGATGGACGGCCAAGACCACTTCTGCCGCCGTGACGTCTGCCAGCCGCCGAACAAAAGCGTCCTCTTTGACGCCCAAGAACAAGGCGACTACCGCTTCGTTGACGTCGTCAACAGCGATCACAACCAGATGCTCCTCCACATCAAGTACACCCACGACTTAGAAGAACGCGCTGCGCTGTTCCAAGAGAAGGACTTCCGCGTCGGCCTGTCGCTCGCCATGAACCGCCAGAACGTGATCGACACCGTCTACGTTGGGCAAGGTACGCCCCACCAAATGGCCCCAAGATCCGGCCCCTTCTACAACGAACAGCTCGCCACGCAGTTCACCGAACACGATCCTGAGCTCGCTGCGCAGCACCTCGACCGCGTCATGCCCGAAAAAGACGCCAACGGCATGCGCCTCCTCAACGGCGAACCGTTCACCTTCAACGTCCTTGTCAACACCGGCTTCCGCGCCGACTGGGCGGACGTCATGCAGCTCATCGAGCGCGACTGGGAAGCGGTGGGCCTTGACGTGAACGTCATCACCGGATCGGACGAGTTCTCCCGCTCCGCCCGCCAAGGCAACGATATTGACGCGTACGTCTGGGCTGGCGAAAACGGCACGGGACTCCTCCCGATCCTGGCAGCGGACGAATACGTGCCTGAAGCAGCGTACGGCTGGTACGCCTGGGGTGCAGAGAACGTGTTTGGAACCGAACCGTCGAACCCCGTTGTCACGCCTCCGACGGACATCCAGCGCATGATCGAACTCACGTCGCTCATCCCGACCGCCCCCTCACAAGAGGTCCAGTTCGAGCGCATGGAAGAACTCCTTCAACTCCATGCCGACGGCCTCTGGGTGATCGGTCTTGCCATGCCCGAGGGTGACTACCGGGTGGTGAACAACAACCTCCGCAACGTCCCCAACCCGGTGATCGGCGGCTGGCTCTACCCCGGCCCTGGACCGATGAACTTTGAAACCTTCTACTACGCCGACTAATCACGTTTCTTAACGCTTAGGACGGTGCCCCTACCCATCAATCGTGGGTAGGGGCACCCCCAAATCCACAGGAAGGAGGGCCGCATGCTCGCGTACATCACCCGCAGGGTGCTTTACATGGTCCCAACCCTGTTCGCCATTTCACTCGTGGCGTTTGCCGTCATTACCCTGCCACCCGGCGACTTCGTGGACACCATGGTCATGGAAGCACGCCAAAACGGCGAAGCCCTCACCACCCAAGAAATCCAAAACCTGCGCGAATTTTACGGCCTTGACCAGTCATGGTGGGGGCAATACACGAGCTGGATCGGCGGCATCCTCACCAAGGGCGACTTCGGCTTCAGCTTCCGCTGGGATCTGCCGGTCGATGAGCTCATCTGGCCACGCCTTGGCATGACCTTCGTCGTGTCGTTCTCAAGCCTCATGTTCGTATGGATCGTGGCCATCCCGATCGGGGTCTACTCGGCCGTCAAGCAGTACACCATCGGCGATTATTTAGCGACCGTCATCGGATTTATCGGCCTGGCCATCCCCAACTTTCTTTTTGCGCTTGTGCTTATGTACGTCTCGTTTCGCTATTTCGGCATGTCGGTGGGTGGGCTGTTTAGTCCTGAGTTCGTCAATGCCCCCTGGTCATGGGCGCGCGTGGGCGACTTCTTGAGCAAAATTTGGATTCCCATGCTCGTGCTTGGCACCGCTGGCACCGCCGGCCTCATTCGGGTGGTTCGCGCCAACCTTCTTGACGAACTGAAAAAACCGTACGTGATTACCGCCCGCGCCAAGGGCTTACGCGAACGCACCGCCATCCGGCGTTATCCACTAAGAATTGCCCTCAACCCATTTGTAAGCAGCCTGAACGACGTGTTCGTCAACCTTGTCTCTGGAGCCACCATCGTCAGTGTCGTCCTGAGTTTGCAAACCACCGGCCCGCTGCTCTTGGACGCGCTCCGCGCTGAGGATATGTACCTCGCAGGCAGTTTCATCATGCTTCTTAGCGTCCTGACCGTGGTCGGCACGCTTGTTTCAGACCTACTGCTTGCCTGGCTTGACCCAAGGATTCGGTACCAATGAGTCTTGCGGAGGGCGCTGCACAAACCCAGGCTGCGGCTCACCCGATTACCTCCCGGCATCCAAAAGGCGGCAACCTCGTCTGGCGCAGGTTTCGCCGCCACCGACTCGCCATGCTCGGTCTCATCCTGACCGGAATCTTGGCCTTGGTCACGCTCTTTTCGCAGTTCATTGCACCGTTCGAGCCTGAGGGCTACAACTCGAACTACACCTACGCCCCCCCGCAGCGCCTGCACTGGATTCGTAGCGGTGACAACGGCATCGTCTTTGGCCCGTACGTACATGGCCTGAAGGTTGAGATTGACTACGATTCCGGCCGCAGGCGTTTCGCGGTGGACGACACGGTGGTTCACCCCGTCGGTCTCTTCGTCCAAGGCGATCCGTACAAGTTGTGGGGCATCATTCCTACCAGCCGGCACCTGTTTGGCCCACTTGAAAAAGACGCGCCGATGTACCTGCTCGGGGCCGACCGGCTGGGGCGGGACGTGCTGTCGCGCACCCTCCTTGGCGGCCGAATCTCACTTACGATCGGACTGCTTGGCGTCATGCTCAGCTTCGTGCTTGGCGTGCTGCTCGGCGGCATGAGCGGCTATTTTGGCGGCGCGATCGACAACATCATTCAACGCTTGATTGAGTTCCTGCAGTCCATCCCGTCGATCCCGTTATGGATCGGCCTCGCAGCCGCCCTACCGAAAGACATTCCGCCAGCGCAGGTGTACTTCCTCATCACGCTCATTCTGGCCACCATCGGCTGGACCGGCCTAGCGCGCGTGGTACGCGGACGGTTCTTACAGCTCAAAAGTGAGGACTTCGTTAAGGCCGCCAAGCTTGACGGCTGCAGTCCGTTAAGAACCATGCGAAAACACATGGTGCCGTCGTTCGCGAGCCACATCATCGCGGCGCTGACCCTCGCCATCCCCAACATGATCCTTGCCGAAACCGCGCTCAGCTTCCTCGGCATCGGCCTCAGACCTCCAGCCATCAGTTGGGGTGTGCTCCTGCAAGAAGCCCAAAACATTCGCTCGGTCGCCACCGCACCTTGGCTGTTCGTGCCTGGCGTTGCGGTCGTTATTTCGGTTTTGTCCCTCAATTTCCTCGGCGACGGCCTTCGCGACGCCGCCGACCCCCGCCGGTAAAGGAGACCCATCATGCCCCGCCAAGCCGAAGGCACCCTCACCGCCGCTGATGAATCCACGACGCTGGTTATTCCGTTTGTGGTTCCGGCCGGTATTCGTTCATTCCGGCTTAAGTTCAACTACACCCCAGACCACCCAGAAGGCGCTGAGTTGCGCAACCAAATCAGCGCGTCCATCTACGGCCCAGACGGAAAAACGGCAGAAATCAACCGGCCTGACCGCTGGTCTGATGGGGTCACGGTCGGCCCCGAACCGTCGGGAGGCGTTGGAGCGAAAATCGTTTCGCCAGGCGAGTGGAAACTGTTTATCAGTACACACCGAGTCACCAGTCCTGACGTGCACTACACCGTGGACCTTGAATGGCACCTTCCCAGCGACGACGTGGCACCGGCGCGTGTGGACATCACGCCCCTGCCGGACGGTTGGCTGCGTGGGGATCTGCATGCCCACACGTGGTACTCAGACGGCCACTGGACCACCAGTGCTTTGGCGAGCTTCATGTTTGAACGCGGCCTCGATTTTTCGACCTTGACCGATCACAACACCATCGACGGTTTGCCTGAGTTTCTGTCGTACGACGGCACGGCACTCACAACCCTTGGTGGAAACGAGGTTTCCACATTTCGGGGGCACATGCTGGCGTTGGGGGTGACCGATCGGTTGGTCGATTGGCGCGACCCAGACGGTACGCTTCGGCCGCTTCCAGACATCGCTGATGAGATTCACGATGCGGGTGGCATGGCGGTCATCTGCCATCCACTTAGTATTGGCGACCCATGGTGCTGCGGCTGCCGATGGGAGCACGAAGACATGATGCCGGGTAACGCCCGCGCGGTCGAAATATGGAATGGGACGTGGGATGACGACAAGAACGGTGGCGGCATTAAGCTTTGGCAAACGTGGTTGAGTGAAGGCCACCGGCTCGTGGCCACCGCCGGCAGTGATATGCACGGCCCCCCACAACCCGCGCATCTAAAACGCCGCGCTGCCCACAACGTGGTCTACGCGATAGAGCGTGGCCGGGACGCGGTTTTAAAGGCACTCAAGGCCGGACACTCGTACGTGAGTGCTGGACCCGTATGCACCCTGCAAGCCGAGGAAAACGGCCAGGTGTGGATCATGGGTGACACCGTTGAGGCTTCAGAACCGGTCACCGTAACGGCGACATGGAACGGCGTGCCAGACGGAGCACGCCTCATGCTCAACGTGGACGGACACCCTCAACCCATCCCGACGTCGATTCAAGGCGTGTTTGAAACCGTGTTGAATCCTGCGAGCTTCCGTTGGGCAACCTTGGAGGTTTGGGATGACGAAGGCGCACTCCTTGTAAGCAATCCCATTTACGGTCAGCGATGACCGAACGAACGACCCCGGTGCTTGCAGTGGAGGGGCTCCACACGGCCTATCACGTCGACGAAGGCCGGGTGCATGCTGTCCGTGGCGCCACGTTTGACGTTCAGCCCGGTCGCACACTCGGCATTGTGGGTGAATCGGGTTGCGGTAAGTCGGCAGCGGCTCGCAGCGTCCTGCAGTTAATTGAACCTCCTGGGGTGGTGGAAGACGGCCGCGTGCAGTTCAGGTGGACGCACGATGAACCGCCGGTCGACCTTCTCTCTTACGGCCGGTACGACGCGCCCTTGCGGGCCGTTCGTGGTGGTGGCATCGGGATGATTTTTCAGGAGCCGATGATGGCCCTTTCGCCGGTGCACACCATCGGCCAGCAGATCGCTGAAGTGGTGCAGTTGCACGCACGGGTGACGCGGAAGGTCGCCATGGATCGTGCCGCCACCCTGCTCGCCAAAGTGGGTATGCCACAACCCGCCGAAAGGGTGCACCGGTACACCTTTGAACTTTCCGGTGGGATGCGGCAGCGCGCCATGATCGCAATGGCCTTGGCGGCCGAACCACGCCTTCTTATCGCCGACGAGCCCACAACCGCGCTTGATGTGACCACCCAAGCCGTCATTTTGGATTTGCTACGCGATCTGCAGGAGCAGGAGGGTATGGGCCTCGTGCTGATCACGCACGATCTTGGTGTGATTGCCGATGCCGCCGACGACGTGGCGGTCATGTACCTCGGTCGCGTAGTGGAACGCGCCCCCGTTAAGACGTTGTTTCGCGATCCCAAACACCCTTACACGCGGGCGCTGATGCGCAGCGTGCCGCGCGTGCAATTGGGCCCACCGGCTGACTTGGATGTGATTCCAGGCCGTGTTCCAGCGGGCACGGCGCAGCCACCAGGCTGTGCGTTCGCCGCACGTTGCGACCTTAAGATCTCTGGACTGTGCGACGTTATCGCACCAAGTGATGTGGTGCTCGACGATGGCCAAACGGTCCAGTGCCACGCTCACGATCCAACCTACCAAGGGCGTTTTAAGGCTGCGGACCTTCAACCCAACCTGGCTGAGCCCACCCGTCGCGTGGGTGAAGCGGTGGCCACAAGCGACAAGGTGGTACTCGATGTGCGCGGCCTAAGCGTGCACTACCCGGTGCATGCCAACGGGCTGCTACGCCGCCGAATCGGGACGGTCAAGGCTGTACAGGACGCCACATTCACGCTGCATGAAGGCGAAACCTTCGGATTGGTTGGAGAGTCAGGCTGCGGGAAAAGCTCCCTTGCACAGGCGTTGGTTCGCCTTTACCGGCCGCATGCGGGCGAGGCGTGGGTGGCAGGTTCTGACGGTGCGACCCTCAACACAGCCGTGGCGACCGGCCAGGAACTCAAACGCGTATACGCGAATGTCCGGATGGTCTTTCAAGACCCGTACGGCTCGCTAGATCCGCGGATGCCCGTCTCTGAGGTGATCGGCGAACCCATTGAGTTACTGACGCCGCTCTCTGCAGCCGAGCGGGATGCGCGTGTGGATGAACTGCTTGAGGCGGTTGGACTCGATCCGAACGTGCGACATCGTTACGTACACTCGTTTTCTGGTGGGCAGCGGCAACGCATCGGCATTGCGCGAGCGCTCGCGACGGAGCCGAGTGTGTTGATTGCCGATGAGGCCGTGTCGGCACTGGATGTGTCGGTTCAAGCCCAAGTGCTGAATCTTCTAAAAGACCTGCAAACACGCCGGCGGTTGGGCATGTTGTTCGTATCCCACGACATCGGCGTGGTCGCGTCCATTTGTCAGCGCGTCGCGGTCATGTACGCCGGTCGTCTGGTCGAGATTGCCAGTAAAGACGATCTGTTCACCCGGCCGAGGCATCCTTATACGTCACTGCTGCTTGGCGCGGTGCTGCCGCCCGATCCTGACCATGAACGACCCAGCGTGACGGGTGTCGAGGAAGGCGTGGCCGACCCAGCTGACCTGCCTAAAGGTTGTGCGTTTGCCGCCCGTTGTGCGTTTGCCACCGATTTGTGTCGCGCTAAGGTGCCCGAATTGCGCCTCGTTGAGGGCGTGCATGTTGCCTGCCATCATGCGGAAACCGTGGAGTTGCCTGCGCCCCGGCTTGACGTCACCCATAAGGTTGAGGCGTGATGGCGACGACAGACATTGTTCAAACAACAGGCCTGAGTGCAGCCTACGCGCATAGCGATATTGAGCAAGCACGCCCGCTGTTGGACGCTTTGGACTTAGGCTTCAAGGCCGTTGAAGCCGACGTTTGGGCAGCTGGGCCAGCCCTGCTGACGTCCCACGATTTTGACAAAATCCGGCCGAACGTGCGGCTTCGGAATACGTACCTTCAACCGGCTTGGCGACGCCTTACGCGTGACGGCCAAATTCGCGCTGACGGTACACCGGTGTGGCTGTTTGTTGATTTCAAAACACCACCGCGGCGAACGTATGCCGCTTTACGGCGCGAGCTGCTCAGATGGCCGGGCCTGGTCGGTAAGCCGACACCGCGTGGGCCGACCCGAGCGGCGATTCATGTGGTTTTGACCGGTTGGCGGCCGAGCGCGGAAGCCATTCAGGGGGAGCGTGACCGCGTGGTTCTGCTCGATGGCCGGCTTGGTGATCTTGGCCGCATCACGAATCCTGAGTTGATGCCGGTCGTCAGTGACGACTGGTCCAAGACGTTCACGTGGCGTGGAGAGGGCCCCATGCCGAAGGGTGAACGCGACCGCCTTGAAGCGTATGCGAGTGAAGCGCAGCGCCATGGGCAACGTTTAAGGTTCTGGGCGACCCCCGATCGTGCAGGCGTGGAGCGTGACCGAATTTGGGGCACCCTGCTTGAGGTAGGCATTGGCATGATCAATACCGACGACCTGCAGGGTTTAGCGGCATTTCTAAAATCGGAAGGCGTTCCAGCTTCGAAGGATTAATGGGAACCAACAGTGTGCGGTGGTCACGGTGGAGGTGCCCTCGCGGGTGAATAGTTCGGGGCGTATCTACGTCACGCGTCGTGCTCGCGACGTATGACATCCGCTCTACACCTTATGGTGCGTTAGGGCGGTCACTCTCCAACACCGCTCGTTTTGGAGGCATTTATGCCGCTTCGCTCGCTCCTGATCCCTCTGGCAGCGTTACTGTCCTTCTTCTTATCCATCGGGTTGTGGTTCACGGGTAGCCAGATGGCTGGTCTCTTCGTCGGCCTTTGGGTTCCGTCAATTTTGACCGCTGGCGTCTTCATCCAGGCTCAGAGGATGCGGTTCGATCTGCTGTTTGGTTTTGCCGTCGTCGCCAGTTTTGCTCTCTCAATTGGGCTGTGGTTCACCGGTAGCAAAGATGCGGGAGTGTTCGTCGGCCTTTGGGTGCCGTCCATCTTGGCTGCTGGGGTGTTTTTCATGAATGCCGTTCGTATCGTGGCTCCAGCCAATGCGCCACCCGCAGGTGCAGAGTCGGTTGCGACCAATGAGTGAAATCGTGTTGTTCATTATCGGGGCCCTGGTGACGGGGTTGGTGGCCTTGTATATGGTCTTGACCATCCGCATGCTCCAGCGTGAGGAACGCCAAAGGGACAACTACTGACACGGCTCTTCCTAAGCTGATTGTGTAGGGCTAGCGCTGCACTGTCTGGTGTGTCTACGGACGCCTGACGGGTCGGTATTGGGGGATTACATTCCCATACTTGGGTGGCAACGGGAATAACGGGTAGGTTCTTTGGTGTTTGTGCATTAGAAACTATCTCTAGGTAAAAACGTCGTTACCTGTCGCCGCCTATTGATGTCCTCAGGTGTGCCCCAATGCGAGGGCACAGAAGGGACATCATCATGAAGAAAACTCTTATTGGGGCGACCGCTATGGTGGTCACATTGTTTATTTCAGCATGTGGAGCGGGTGGTGAAGCCGTACCCGCGACGGCGCAACCGCTTTCCGTAGGCGGCACCGTCGAGGGGTCACCGCCGTTTGGCGTGACGGTTATTGAAGACGAAAGTAGCGTCAATCCAGATGTGGTGCTCGCACGAGGCACACTTGGATCCGGGGTAAACCCGTCTATGAACGTTACCCTTACCGATCCAATCGACGTTGATGGATCGGCGCTGCAATCGATTTCGCAAACATTGTCGGATGGGGGATGTCCCGGCATTTCAGTGATGCCGTCGAATGCAAAATACGCGACCCTTCTGGGGTTTTCGGTGTTTGAAGACGACGAATTCAACATTTTTCCCGATGGTTATCTGTTTTTGACCGATGCCGCCGACGTGGATGGTTTGGCTGGTGGTGACACTATTTATGCGTACTGGCTGGTCGACCGAGAGGCGACTGTTCGGGGGTCGTGTGAGGGGGACTCAATTAGCGTCAATCTTGCAGAGGGGTGGAATTTGGTATCGGTGACATTACGCGGAGACTCATCAGCCGCTGTCAGGCACGTCGCTTCCCCGAAGTCGGATGCGCGATGGATATGGTCCACATCCTCGCTTGGTTTGTTTTAGCCACAAAGCGTTTAGCAAGTAAAACCGTCGCGTCTTTAAACGCGGCGGTTTTACTTTTGGAAGCCCCGAAGAGAAAAAGATACTTCACGATAGGTACTAAGTTGTCATACAACGTAAAAACTGGTTAATGTCATCTAGTGATTGCTACTCACGGTTGCAAGGTTAACCGTCACATCATTCTGTTAACCACAATCGCTTCTTTGTCTGTCTTGGCCGGATGTGGCGCCCCATCAAGCACCAGTGCCGTTGGTGGCACCACGGTGGAGCAGGCGGATGCGCCAAGGGCGATTTGGGGTACCGCCGTGTTCGGTCAAGCGATATGGGGTGATGTGGCCCAGTGACCACGGTGCGTTCTCAGCAGGTACGGCGATGGTTGGTTGTTGTCATCACGATCGTCACGGCACAATCCTTCGTTTACGGGCAGGGGTTGTTAACGTCATTCGAAAATGGCAGCGTCATTGATGCTAATGAGGTCAACGCCAACTTCACGTTTCTGAAAACGGTCATCGATGCGGCAGGCGTCACAATCGACGATATTGACGGGCGCCTAGCGGTGCTTGAGAATCGATTGGATGAGGAAGGCGGCGTGGTTGGGCCCACGGGAAAAAGCGCTTATCAAACCTGGCTTGATGCTGGCAATACAGGCGACGAGGACACCTTTCTTGCTGACCTAAAG
>CAJXNS010000045.1 GCA_913057165.1 uncultured Trueperaceae bacterium | reverse complement strand
ATTGAAGAGGCGAACGGTGAAACGATCGAACGCTATAACCTGGCGCTTGACGTGGCGTCGGGACGCAACGAGGCTTGGAAGGCCATCCTCGCCGAACGACCCGGCCTGAAGCCTTTTCACGACTGGCTCAAACGCGACCTCAACCGGCGCCTTACAGAAGCATTGAAGCTGGGGCCTTCCAAGGTGACCCAGGCCGATTACGACCGCCATCAACGCAAATTACGCGATTGGGTGAGTGACAACCGAGAGCTGGTCCTGGTGGGCTACTCGCAAGGCAACCTGTTTGCCAACCACGCCTACGAGTATTTGCAGCGTGAACATCCCAGTGCATTCGTCGACGTGATTCACATCGCGCCGGCCAGCACCCGGACGTACGGACCGCATGTGCTGGCCGATCGCGACCTTGTCATCAAAGCACTGCCCGGTCAAGTCCCAGCGGTCAACGCATCCATTCCCCCGTTTCTTGACAGGCCCAGCATGCCGAAGCACGGCCGGGACGTTCTCGGTCATGGGCTGCTCAACACCTACCTTCACCCAGACCTTGAAACCTCGTATGCCATTGAACAGCACCTGTACGATGCGATCCGCCCAAAACAATCTGAAGAGGCCACGTTTTGGCAATCGATTCCAATGCGTAACGTCGACGTCCCAGAGGGAGGACGCCTGACGCCAAGCCCCTCAGCCATTTACGTGGACGGAAAACCTGTGTTGCTGGACTTCAACGTCGACCTAACGTTTGCCCGGCCGTACATGAGCCAAGACTGCTTCTACAGCAACGCCAACCGCTTGTATGAGGCATATACCTGCAAGTCTCAGCGGCACAAAGTAAACGTGGACCTTAAGACATTCAAGATTGGTCATGGCTGCAACTGGTATACGCGTAGCGAACCAAGCGCTCCCCGAAGCTCCTGCTACAACTTCGGTGGCCGACATTTCGACGGATCCATTAACCTCAAAGCGATCATCGACCGGAACGGCATTCTTAGGTACCACCCCGAAAAGCCGATGCGGTTCATAGCCAGGTTCAGTCACACGAACTGCTTAGGAGGGCTGTGGCCCAGCACCCCCCTCACGCCCGACTTTGGCATTCAGTCGCTCACGCCGGCGAACAATCTCTGGCGTATCTCCCAGTAACAGTGCCGCCCGCTCGGTGGCCTTCAGGGCCTCGTCAACACGCCTCGTTCGGTGCTCTTCAACCTTCGCAAGCTCAAGCCAGGCGTAACCCCAGCCGGCCTCACCTAGCTGAACCCATAGGCGTGACGCCTCCTGCCACCGGCCTTGACGCTTCAGGACGACGGCCGCCTCCCAGGCGGCCTCGTCGTCTGAATCGGCAGCGGCAAGCAACGTCGCCAGGCCTTGTTCGACCTGCGCGGACTCCACCAGCCAGCGGCCGACCCTTGCAGAGAGGTCTCGGCCTGGGCTCTCTAGCTGACGGTTGATGTGCCCTAGGAGCGCTGCCAGCATGACCACGTCCTGCCGGTTGTGCTCCAGGATGCCGCTTAATAGCGGCGCGCGTGGCGCGCGCAGGAACGCCCGGTAACGCTCAGGGACCTCCCGGCCTGGCACGTCGGTCAGGCTGCGCCCCTGCCCAAGCACACGCCGTTCGATCGTCTGCAGCGCGCAGTCAGCGAACCGGCCCTTGTAGAGCCGCCGGGCGGCGTGCAGCAAATCGACGTGCAGGGCGTCCGCCCACGGGTCGGGACGTCCGTGCATGGCGAAGCGGTTACGTAGTAGCGGCAGGTCAAAGCTTGCGCCGTTGTAGGACACCACCGCAGAGAATGGCGCTGCGAACGCGGTCACTGCACCAATGACGGCCGCTTCATGCTGCGGGCCGGGCAGCAACCACTGACGCACGTGTAGTGCGTCGCCTTTGACGTACGCCGCACCGATCAAGAACGCCAGCGTGCCCGCACCGCCCGCCAGGCCGGTGGTTTCTGTGTCGATATAGAGCACCTTGTCGGGCGTCAAGCCTGCAGGTAAGGGCGCACCGCGGGCGAGGAGCGGGTGGGGGGCAGCCGGCTGCACGTGCACACGCCCGTATGGCGCGGGGAGGGGAAGCACCTCATGGCGAACCAGAAACACGCTGCTGCCGGCTTGCACCGTTTCAGCCTGCAGTTCCGCCGCCACGCCCGCCCAGCGGTCTACACCGTCGGCGCGCCCGTCCAGTTTGGCCTGCTCATCCCCAGCGGACGGCGACCGGTTGCCTTGAAGGGCCTTCAGGCGCGCCAGCACGTCGCTCATGGCGCCCATCCTTGCAGAAGCTCAAGCGCCTCGTGTTTGCCGCCGTGGCCAAGGTCCCCAGCAGGCCCGACGCACGACGGGCAACCTGACGCGCACGCACACGCTGCGACGGTGTCGCGTGCGGCCGCCATGAGTGGTGCGTGCAAATCCGCGAGGGCGTCGACAAGCCCGACGCCGCCGGGGATGGTTTCGGTGATCACCACCGCCGCACGGCCGTCCACCATGGCACTGGCCGGGTCGGCTTGCACGCGCACGTCGCGCACGTCCGTCAGCAGCCAGATCGGCAGCAGGGAGCGCAACACGTGCGCGGCGGCTGCCAGCGACGAGCGGACCGGCACCTCGCGTTCGGCCTTGCGGTGGCACGCCGGACAAAGCGTCACCAGGTTGTCGGGCCGGTTGGCGTCCGCAGCGGTGGCGAACGCCCGGAAGGGCGTGCGGTGGTGGACGTGTAGCGGCGCGACGGTCGCGCCGCACGCCCGGCAGGCATGCCCGTCCCGCTTGAGTACCTGCGCTTTGATGCGCGGCCAGTCCGGGCCGTAATCGTTGGCATCAGAACCCCATGCGCCCGCTTCGCGAAGGCCCGCCAGCAACGCCGGGTTGGGCGCCACGGCGTACCCTTGGGTTCGCATTTGGGTGGGCGGCAGGTCAAGCGCGTGGCGCGCAAGCGTGCGGCCAGTCTGGCGTTCGATCACGCGGTAGCCCGTCACGCGTTCGCGGACGTCCACCTCGCCCAGGCGCACGTCCGCGCCTGACGGTGTGGCGGACTTGAGCATGCCGGCGGGCTGCACGTCGACCTCGCGGTTGGCGCGTGTGAGCCGCTCGCCGTTCGCCTCCCGCAGGGTGGCGACATGGGTATTTAAGTCGAGTTGCGTCACCTCGTACGGCCGGCCATCGTGCACGTACACCGCGCCGGGGTGCACCATCCAGCGGGCGCTGGGGCCGTCGACGAGCCCGACCACACGGCCGTCTGCGGTGTGCAGCGTGACGTCATCACGCCCCAGCCGCCTGAGTGACACGCCTTCAGCAGGGTAGGCGCTACCAACCCAATACGCATGACCGTCCGCCAAGTGAAGGTCGCCGTCTTCCGCCAAGTGGGACGCGAGGGCGTGCACGTCCCCAGCAGGCAGACCGCCGTACGGCTCGGTGAGGGGTAGGGGCCGTTCGAAGGCCGCACAGCGTAGGTGATCAAGGGCGACCAGCAGGTGGTCGGGGTTCACGAGCGCCCGTTCGGCTCGGCCGGCAAACAGGGCGTCTGGGTTGGCTGCCAGGTACTGGTCCATCGGGCCTGAGCCGAGCATCATGACACCCAACCCCGGTGTGTCCCGCCGGCCTGCCCGCCCAAACTGCTGCAGCATCGACGCGGTCGAACCGGGGTAGCCGGCGAGAACGACCGCGTCGACGCTGCCGACATCGATGCCGAGTTCGAGGGCGTTGGTGGCGACAACCACCCGGGCGGTGCCTGCACGCATGGCTTCTTCGGTCGCGCGGCGTTCTTCGGCCTTGAGGCCGCTCCTGTAACTTCGGACGCTGGGCACGTCCGGTTTGAGTTGCAGCACGGCCTGCTCGACACCCTGCCGCGAGCCGGCGAACATCAGCACTTGCAGACCGTCGTCGGCAAGCAGCCGCGCAATCCCGGCGGCCTCTTGAAGGACCGGCCGGCGGATGCCGGTCTCGGCGTTGAGGACGGGGGTGCGGGCGATGGTGACGTCCTTGGCGGGGTGTGGGGCGTCGTCTCGGTCGATGAGTTGGACGTCACGGCCAAGCATGCGGGCGGCATGCTCGCGTGGGTTGCCGAGGGTGGCGCTGGTGGCCACAATCCGTGGGTCTGCGCCGTACTGCGCTGCGAGACGCATGAGACGCCTTAAGACCCCGGCGACGTGCGCGCCGAACACCCCGCGGTAGGTGTGCAGCTCGTCGACCACGATCACGTTTAGGTTCTCAAGGAAGCGTTGCCATAGGGGGTGGTGGGGCAGGATGCCGGCGTGCAGCATGTCGGGGTTCGTCAGTAGCGTGCGGGCCTCGCGGCGCAGTTGCGGCCGGGCGTGGCTGGGGGTGTCCGCGTCGTAGGTCACCACCTGGTCTTCGCGTCGTCCGATGGCGCGCGTGGCCTGCTTAAGGGCGCCGGCTTGGTCGCGCGTGAGGGCTTTGGTGGGGAATAGCAGCAAGGCTGTGGCGTCTGGGTTGGTGGCCGCGGCTGTGAGGATGGGGAGTTGGTACGCGAGGCTTTTACCGCTGGCTGTGCCGGTGGTGAGCAGCACGTCGCGGCCGGCGGTGAGGGCGTCGTACGCCTCGCGCTGGTGGCGGTAGAGGCGCGCCACGCCGCGCGCCGTCAGAGCATGCAAAACCGAATCTGGCAGGTCGCTGGGTAGGTCGGCGGTGACGGCGTTCCGGGCCGGCAGCGTGCGGGAGGCGACGTGCTCACTGCCGAGCGCCGCCACCGCCCGTGCGGCAGCGTCGTTCACGCGCTGTCCGGCGCCTTGTCGCCTGCCTCCGGCTCCGAATTGGCGCGGAAGTGTTCGAAGATCGCCCGTGCGGCGCTGGGGCCCACCCCCGGTACGGCGGCAAGGGTGGCCTCTTCCGCGGCGATCAGGTCGTCGATGCTGCTGAAATGCTGCAGCAGCGCGTCGCGGCGTTTGGGGCCCACGCCGGGCACGTCATCGAGCAGGCTGCGGGTGGCAGCCTTACCGCGGCCTTTGCGGTTCGACCCAACCGCGGTGCGGTGCGCCTCGTCGCGGACGTGCACCAGCAGCCGCAGGGCTGGGTGCGTGAGTGGCACGCGTATTTCCTTGCCTGCTGGCGTGATGAGTGTTTCTTCGCGTTTGGCCAGACCGACGATAGGGACGTCGACCTCGATCTCTTGTAGGGCTTTCATGACGCTTGAGACTTGGCCCTTGCCGCCGTCGATGAGGAGCAGGTCGGGCATGGGGAGCGATTCGGCCAGCCGGCCGGTGAAGCGTCGTTCGACCGCTTGGCGGAGGCTGTAAAAGTCGTCGGGTTTATCGAGGCCGCGGATGCGCATGGTGCGGTAGTCGGAGCGTTTGGGCCGGCCGCCTTCGAACGCGACGATGCTGGCGACGGTGTGCGTGCCCATCAGGTTGCTGATGTCGTAACCCTCCACCCGGAACGGGGCGTGCTCGAGCTTGAGGAGGGTTTTGAGTTCTTTCACGCCGGGCGCTTCACCGCGGCGTTCAAGGCGGGCGAGTTCGGCATCGAGGGCGTTGGCGGCGTTGCGGTTGGCCATATCCACCAGGTCGACCTTGTCGCCGCGTTCGGGTTGGCGCACCTCGACCTTCCGGCCGGCACGCTCGGTCATGAACGCTGCCCACCAGGCGAGGTCGACATCGGCGTCAGGGAGTAGCACGAGCGGTGGCAGGTGGGTGGCTTGCCGGTAGTAGGCGGCGAGGACCCGCTCGAGGATTTCGCTGGCCGCGGCGTCTTCGACGTTGGTGAGCATGCGGGCGTCACGGCCGATGATGCGCCCGCGTCTCATTTGGAAAATCTGCACAGCGGCGTAACTGCCGGCGACGGCGTAACCTAAAAAGTCGATGTCGTCACCGGTAGGGCGCGCGACGTCGCTGTCATAACCGGTGACGCGCTTGACGCTTTGAAGGCGGTCGCGGACCTTGGCGGCACGCTCAAAATCAAGGCGGGTGGCGGCGTCACGCATTTCGCTGTCGAGGGTTTCAATGACCTCTTCCACGCGGCCTTTGAGGAAGGCGCGGGCTTGCCGGACGCGCTCTGCGTACGCCTCTTCGGGCACCTCCAGGGCGCACGGGGCGAGGCACTGGCCCATGTGATGCCGGAGGCACGGTTTGGGGCGGGTCTTTAGCGGACTGCCGCTGTTGACGCGCAGTTGGAAGGTTTTGTTGACCAGGTCGAGGACGCGTTTCACAGCGCCGGCGCTGGGGTACGGCCCGAAGTACTCGCCGTCTTTTTTGCCGCGCGTACGCACGAAAATCAGGCGTGGGTACGCCTCGTTGGTGAGTTTGATGAAGGGGTAGGCCTTGTCGTCTTTGAGTTGCACGTTGAAGCGGGGTTTGTGGCGTTTGATGAGGTCCGCTTCGAGCAGCAGCGCTTCGCTTTCGCTGCCGGTGACGATGAACTCGAGCTTGTGGGCGGTGGCGGTAATCCAGCGGCTTTTGCCCCAGCTTTTGTCGTTGAAGTAGCTTGCGACGCGCGAGCGAAGGTTCTTGGCCTTGCCGATATAGACCGGGCCTTGGCTGCCTTGAAAGAGGTAGCAGCCGGGCTCGGTCGGCAGGACGGGGAGGTCGTCGCGGGTTAGGGCCACGCAGGCATTGTCGCGCGTTTGGTGGGTTTCGTGGGTTGCGTCAGCTTGTGAGGGGCGCGCCGGTGGGCGCAATTAGGTGGGGGCCTTCGGCTTGGGCGCGGCCTACCTCGCGGCCGACCGGGTGGGCGACCAGCCCGTCGTTGCGCGCGTCCGTGAGGGGTGCCTCGAGTGCCCCTGGGTCTTTGAGGCTCGGATTCAACCATGCTTCAAGGGCTTGTTCGGTCAGCATGACCGGCTGGCGGTCGTGCAGCTGCTGCATGAGACGCCCGGGGGGTTGGGTGACGATCGCAAAGGTGCGCGCGTACGCCCCTGCGTCTGGGCGGTCTGCGTGCACGCCCGCAAGCATGAGGGGAGCGCCGTCTTGACGGGCGATCCAGTACGGCTGTTTGACGCCGTCTTCGGTGCGCCATTCGTAAAACCCGCTGGCGGGCACGACGCAGCGGGCCGTGCGGGCGGCGTCCCGGAAGGACGGTTTTTCGAACAGCGTTTCGCTGCGGGCGTTAAACAGGAGCGCCTTGAAGGTGTCGGGTTTGGCCCAGTGGGGTACGAGCCCCCAGCGCGCCAGCGTCATGCGGCGGGCTTGGTCGATGACTGGGGCGGTGGCGGTCGGTGCGAGGTTGTACCGCGGGCTGAAGGCTTGTGCGCCTGAGCTGGCGTGCGCGTCAAGGCCTGCGGCGACCGCTTGAGGATCGTGGTGCAGTCCGTAGCGGCCGCACACGGTTCAGCCTTTGCTTTGCGCCCAGTTCGGGCCGGTGCCGGCATCGACCACGATGGGCACATCCAGCGTCATGGCGTGCGTCATCTCGTGGACGACCGCTTCCTTGACGGCACTGGCGTGCGCCTCGGGGATATCGAACACCAGTTCGTCGTGCACCTGCACGATCATGCGGGCGTCCCATTCGGGATGGGCGTCCAAGGTTTGGTCGAGGTGAATCATGGCGAGCTTAATGAGGTCGGCCGCGCTGCCTTGCACGACGGTGTTGATCGCGAGGCGTTCACCCAGGGCGCGTTGCTGCCGGTTGCGGCTACGGATCTCCTCGACGGGCCGCCGGCGACCAAGGGCGGTCTCCACATAACCGTGGGTTTCGGCCTGTTCGATACACGCCGCGAGGTAGCGGTCGATGCCGGGATAGCGGCTCTTGTACGCCTCGATGAATGCCGCGGCGTCCCCTTGCGGGATCGACAGGGTTTTCGCCAGGCCGAACGCGGTCTGGCCGTAGACGATGCCGAAATTGACGGTTTTCGCCACGCGGCGCTGCTCGTCGGTCACGTCGCCGATGTTCACGTTGTACACCTGGCTGGCCACGAACGCGTGAATATCAAAGCCTTCCTTGAAGGCGGTTCTCATCGCTTCGTCACCGGATAGGTGCGCGAGCATTCGCAGTTCCACTTGGCTGTAGTCGGCCGTGAGCAGCACGCGGCCTGGGGCGCTGGCCACGAACGCTTGGCGGATGCGGCGCCCAGCGTCGGTCCGCACCGGAATGTTCTGGATGTTCGGGTCGCTGCTCGACAGCCGGCCGGTCGCGGCACCGACCTGGTTGAAGCTGGCGTGCAGACGGCCGTCTGCAGGACTGACGTACGTGGGTAGCGGCGCGACGTACGTGCCGAGGAGTTTGGTGAGTTCGCGGTACTCAAGCACCAGCTTCGGCAGGGGGTGTTCCGTCTCCCCCGCGAGCGTTTCGAGCACAGCGGCGTCGGTGCTGCGTCCGGTTTTGGTGCGGCGTACGACCCGCATGCCGAGGTCATCAAACAGCACCTCACCCAGCTGGGTGGGGCTGTCTGGGTTGAACGGCCGGCCGGCTGCCTGCTGGATTTCGAGGCGCAGTTCGTTGATGCGGCCGTCCAGTTCGGACGCAATCGTGCGCAAGAGGTCTTCATCAAGCTTGACGCCGCGGTACTCCATGCGGGCCAGGACCCGCTCGAGGGGGAACTCCACGTTCCACAGGAGGTCTTTGCGGTTGCCGCCGGCGTCTTCAACCTCGGCGTTCAGGCGGTGGTAGAGCCGCCAGGTGGCGTCGGCGTCCTCGGCGGCGTAATGCGAGAGCGCCTCGAGTGGCACGTCACGCATGCTTTTTTGTTGTTTGCCTTTGCCGATCAGGGCGGACGTGGGCGTGAGTTCCATTTGCAGGAAGTCGCGTGCGAGGGCGTCCAGGCCGACGCCGCGGCGTTCTGGGTGCAGCACGGCGGCGGCGATCATGGTGTCGAAGCTGGGGCCTTGTAAATCGATGCCGTCGTTCCAGAGGACTTGCCGGTCGTACTTGAGGTTTTGGCCGACCTTGAGGACGCCAGGGTTTTCCAGGTACGGCCGTAAGGCCGCCAGGACATCGTCTTTCGGCAGCGTGTCTGCGTTGGCAGCCTCGACGGGGACGTACCATCCTTGGCCTTCTTCAAACGCAATCGCGACGCCGAGTAGTTCCGCGTCGCGTGCGCGCAGGCTGGTGGTTTCGGTGTCCACCGCGAAGGCGGAGACGCGCTCCATGGCTTCTGTCAGTTCGGTGAGCTCAGCGTGCGTGGTGACCGTGCGGTAGTGGCGCTCAACCGGTTCAGCAGGTGCGGCGTGATGGGTGGGTTCCGGGTCGCCGTCACCAGGCGTGGCGCCCGGCAGACGGTCGAACAGGCGGCGGAAGCCCAGTTCGTGGAACACGTCTTCAACGTCGCTGCGGGTGACGGTGGGTGTGGTGCATGACGCTAGGTCAAAGACCACCGGCACGTCATTCCGGAGGGTGACGAGTTCGCGGGTGACCGGCATGATGTCGCGTGCGGCCTCAAGCTTTTCGCGACGCTTGGGCGTCATCTCGCTCGCGTGGTCCAGGACGGCTTGGGCGGTGCCGTACTCCTGAATCAGCTTGGCGGCGGTCTTCACGCCGATGCCTTCCACGCCGGGGATGTTGTCGGTCGGGTCGCCCACCAGCGTTTGGATTTCAACGGCTTGTTCGGGCGTGTATCCCTTGGCTTCAAGGAGGTCTGGGCCGAAGAGCGTGCGGTCCTCTTTCGGGTCGTACAGACCTACCCGGTCGGTGAGGATTTGGTGCAGGTCCTTGTCTTTGCTGACGATGCGCAATTCAACGTCCTCAGGCAGGGTTTTGGCGATCGTGGCGATCACGTCGTCGGCTTCGTAGCCTTCCTGCTCGAAGACGGGGATGCGCATGGCGTCGAGGACGTCTCGGACCATGCCGAACTGTGGGCCTAAATCCTCTGGGCTTTCGTCGCGGTTTTCTTTGTAAGCGGCGTAGTTGTCCTTGCGGAAGGTTGTGGCGTCGCTGACGTCAAACGCGACCGCGAGGTAGTCAGGGTTGCGGGCCAGCAGGGTGGTCATGAGTTGCGTGAACACGTACGCGGCCTTGACGTTGCGGCCGTCGGGGGCGGTGAGTTCACGGAACGGCGCGTAGTACGCGCGGAAGACTTGGGCGTGCCCGTCGATTAGGTAGAAGCGTTTCACGCCGCATGACGGCGCGTGGAACGGTCGCGGCTCATGCCGGCAAGGTAGCACGGGTGGGCGGCCCGCCTTTTCGGTCGCGCTGCACGTCCGCAACGTCCCGCTTGCGCTTAAGGGCGTACGATGCGTGGGTATGCCGCTTAAGGTCCACGCCCCGTTTGAGCCTGCAGGCGATCAACCCAAGGCCATTGACGCGCTAAGCGCCGGCCTTGAGGACGGGCTGCGTTTTCAGACGATGCTGGGTGTGACGGCGTCCGGTAAGACGCACACGATGGCGCGCATCATTGAGAAGACCGAACGGCCGGCCTTGAT
>CAJXNS010000044.1 GCA_913057165.1 uncultured Trueperaceae bacterium | reverse complement strand
CCCCGCCATGCGGCACGCCGCCCCCATTCGCGCGGACCTCAAGGCCCGCACGGTCTTTAATGTCCTTGGTCCGCTCACCAACCCAGCGGGCGCCACCCGGCAACTCCTCGGTGTGTACGACCCGCAGCTCGTCCGGCCGCTCGCTGAGGTCCTGCGTGACCTTGGGGCCGAGCGTGCCTTGGTGGTGCACGGCAGCGGCCTCGATGACTTCACCCTGGCAGGAGACACCCGTGTGGCTGAACTGCAGGCCGGCGGGCAGGTGGAGGAGCGCACCATCACCCCCGAAACGGTTGGCTTGATGCGCGCACCGCTCGAAGCCATTGCCGGCGGCGGCCCGGAGGAGAACGCCCGCCTGGCACGCGAGGTGCTGGCCGGCCGTGAGACGGGCCCCCGGGCGGACGTGGTCGCCTTCAACGCCGGAGCGGCGCTTTTCTTAGCAGACTTAGCTCCTGACCTTCCGGCAGGTGTGCAGCTGGCGCGCGAGACGCTTGCGGCCGGTGCGGCGCTTGAGACGCTTGACGCGTACGCGGCGTTCACGCAAGCGTTCGCTTAACGCCCGTTTGTGTATCAACATTGTTCGTGAGCACGCCGTTTTAGCCAGCCGGGCAGGGCATAATGCGCTGCAGGCAACCGCGAGACCCGCAGGTCGTGCCGCATGCCAACCGGGAGATGACACGATGAGCCAAACAAACGACGCCCAACGGGGCACCCCGCAAATCAAAACCGGCTTCGCTGAAATGTTCAAAGGCGGCGTCATCATGGACGTCGTGAACCCCGACGAGGCCCGCATCGCTGAGGACGCCGGCGCGACCGCCGTGATGGCCCTAGAGCGCGTCCCAGCCGACATTCGCGCCCAAGGTGGCGTCGCCCGCATGAGCGACCCCGACATGATCGACGGCATCGTGAATGCGGTCAGCATTCCCGTCATGGCCAAGGTCCGCATCGGGCATTTTGTAGAAGCGCAAATCTTGCAAGGCCTCGGTGTCGACTTCATCGACGAAAGTGAAGTGCTGACGCCGGCTGACGAAGCGTTCCACATCGACAAGTTCGCGTTTGACGTGCCGTTCGTATGCGGCGCCACCAACATCGGTGAGGCCCTGCGGCGCATCGGTGAGGGCGCCAGCATGATCCGCACGAAAGGTGAGGCAGGCACCGGCAACGTGGTCGAGGCCGTCCGGCACGCCCGCAGTGTGCTGACCGAAATTCGTGCGATTCAGCAAATGCCAGACATGGAACTCATGACGTACGCCAAAAACCACGGCGCGCCTGTGGATTTGGTGCGGTACGTCAAGGATGAAGGCCGCCTGCCGGTCCCGAACTTTGCAGCGGGCGGTATCGCGACACCGGCCGATGCGGCCCTGATGATGCAAATCGGTGTGGATGGCGTCTTCGTGGGCAGCGGCATCTTCAAGTCCGGGGCGCACCTGACGGAATTAAAAGATAAGCATGCGGCGTGGAAGGCCCGCGCGGAAGCGATCGTGAAGGCGACCACGCACTACAACGACCCTGACGTCCTTGCGGAAGTCAGCCGCGGTCTGGGTGAAGCGATGGTCGGCATCAACGTCCACACGCTGCCAGAGGACGAACTGCTCGCCACCCGCGGTTGGTAAACCTCGCGCGCCCCAGCGTGCCCGCACAGGGCGCGCGTGGGGCGGCTGCTAAACTCACGTCGTGACGCTGATTCGCGCGATCCTCCTCGCCGTCCTGATCCCGGTCTTGTCCGTGGCTGCCTGGGCGGCGTCCGCGTTTGTGGTGTGGTCGCAAGACCTACCCAGTTTGGATCCCGTCATGGCGCTCGAGTTCACCGCCACCAGCGATGTGCTCGCGCGTGACGGCACCCGCATCGGGCAGATCGTGCCTGTCACCGGGGAAGACCGCGCTTCAACCAACCGTACGCCCGTCCGTCTGGACGAGGTCAGCCCAGCCGCCCTGCAAGCCATCGTCGCCTACGAAGACGACCTGTTTTACGACCATTACGGTTTTGACGTGCCCGCCCTGCTGCGCGCGACGTACGAGGAGTTTTTCGGCAACGCCGACCGGGGTGGGTCGTCGATCACCACGCAGGTTGTTAAGAACACAGTCCTCACCGACATCCGTTCGGAACGGTCGATCGAACGTAAAGCCAAAGAACTCATGTTGGCCGTGGAGCTCGAACGGCGGCTGACGAAGCAGGAGATCCTGCAACGCTACGTCAACGTCGTCTTCTGGGGCGGCAACGTGTACGGCCTTCGCGCGGCCGCGCAAACGTACTTTGGTAAGGAACCGATCGAACTCAACCTCGCAGAAGGGCTGTACCTAGCGCGCCTCATTCCGGCGCCCAACGCCCGCCACGACGAGTTTGAAACCACCCGCCGGTCGATGCGGACGGTGCTCGACAAGATGGTCCGGCGCGGCACGATCAGCGCGGCGGCTGCAGAACGCACCTGGCGTTACGACCTGCAACCCCGCGGTTGGGACGTGACGTACACCCCTGAGGGTGATGTCGTGTCGGCCGTGGCGACCGGTGAGGCGGTCCTGGTGCGCGAGTCGATCAGCAGCGACCTGAACTGGCACGTGGTCGTTGCGGTGCGTAACTGGTTGATCGACCGCTTCGGGGAAGCCGCCGTCTTCGGGCGGGGCGGCCTGACGGTCACCACCACCATCGACGTGCAAGCCCAAACGGCCGCCAACCGCGCGTCGCTGGATGCGGTCGTCCCGGACGGCGCGCAGGTCGCCATCGTCGGCCTGGATCCCGCCACGGGTGAGGTGCTCGCCATGGTGGGGGAGAAGCTCCGGCCTGGCGTGCGCGAGGACGAGTTCAACCGCGTGACGCAAGCGCTCAGGCAGCCGGGCAGTAGTTTCAAACCGATTGCGTTCGCCACCGCGATTGAGGAGGCCGGCTTCCATCAGGCGACCGTCCTCATCGATGAGGAAACCGAATTTCAGCAGCGCGGCATGCCGCCGTACGTGCCCGGTAACCACGACGAGACGTTCGTGGGGCCGTCCACCGTGCGGGAGCACTTGAACGTCTCGCGTAACATTCCTGCCGTCAAAGCGCTTGAGGCGGCGTCAGCCGATGCGGTCGCCCGCCGCGCGCGTGAGCTTGGCTACAACGTTGAGCCGTACTACTCCATGGCGCTTGGTTCGTTTGAGGTGACGCCCTTGCAGCACGCCAGCGCATTCACGGCGTTCGCCAATCAGGGCGTGAAGGTCGAGCCGCATTTCGTGGCGCGCGTCGAGGATGCCGACGGTAACGTCCTGTTTGAAGCGGACCCGCCTGAGGTGAAGGTGTGGGACGAACGCACGGCGTACATCGTGCTGGATCTGTTGCGCGGCAATGTCGCCGACCGCAACCCGACGGCGTTCTCCTGGCGGGCAGGTATCGAGGGCCGCTGGGTGGCCGGTAAGACGGGCACGACCAACGACGAGCGTGACATTTGGTTTGTGGGCACCACGCCGGAACTGACGGCGGCCGTTTGGGTGGGGAACGACCAGAACGAAAGCCTGCCGAAAACGATGACCCTGCCGGACGGCACGGTCGACCGGGTGAACAGCAGCCGCCAACCGATCTACATTTGGACGGACTTCGTGGAGGGCGCCCTGCTCGGGCGGCCTGGCAGCGAGGAAGGCTTCCCCGTGCCTGAAGGTATTGAGTTCATGACGTTCAACCGGCAGACGGGCGCGCTTGACCCGAACGGGACGCGTGCCGCATTCCTGGAAGGCACCGTGCTGCCTAGCGCGGGCGTGTCGGCCAGCGACCGGGTGGAGCTGGTGATCGACCGTCGGACGGGACGCCTGGCGACCGCGGCGACACCGCCGTCGCAATTGCAGGTGGTTGAGGTCGCGCCAGACGAGGTAGGTCCGTACCTTCAGCCGCCGTCTGACGGTGACACCGGGGCGGTCAATTGACCCGTCCGTTCACGGTGGGTTTGCTTGCCTTGCAAGGGGCGTTTCGTGAGCATGCCGAAGCGTTCGCACGCCTTGGCGCGGACGTGGTTGAGGTCAGGAAACCGGCGCAACTGGATGACATCGATGCGCTGGTGATTCCTGGCGGTGAGTCGACCACCATGACGAAATTGATGGACGCCTACGGGTTTCCTGATGCGATCGCAGCGGCGCATGCCCGCGACCTACCGATCTGGGGCACGTGTGCTGGTGCGATCCTAATCGCCCGCGAGGTTGAAGGGGAGGGCCGCAGCGCCCGCTTGGGGCTAGTCGATATGACGGTCGCCCGGAATGCGTACGGCCGGCAGGTGGCGTCGTTCGAGGCGCCTGTGAACGTGACGGGCATGGAGACGCCGTTTCGGGCGATCTTCATTCGTGCGCCCCGCATTGAGTCGGTCGGTCCTGAGGTGCAGGTACTCGCATCGTACGAAGGTCACCCGGTGATGGTGCAGCAGGGCGCGGTGCTTGCGACGGTGTTCCACCCGGAACTCGCCAAGGACGACCGCGTGCATGCGGCGTTTCTAGGTCTCGCCAGGAAGGCGCACGCGGCCGCTTAAGGCCAAGTTGACGCGGCGGGCTTACAGGGCGATGCCGGCGTTGTTCTTTTCAAGCGCGCGTTCGGCGCGGTAGCTGGAGCGCACGAGCGGACCGGAGACAACCTCTAGGAAGCCTTTGGCGAGCCCTTCTTCGCGGTAGCGCTTGAAGTCCTCTGGCGGCACCCACCGTTCGATGGGGAGGTGTGCGCTGGTGGGTTGCAGGTACTGACCGAAAGTGACGATGTCGACCCCGATGGCGCGCAGGTCATCCATCGTTTCACTAATTTCGGCGTCCGTTTCACCCAAGCCCAGCATCAAACTGGTTTTGGTCAGGATGTCCGGCCGGGCCTTCTTGGCGTGCTCTAGGACGCTGAGGGTCTGCTCGTACGACGCACGCGGGTCGCGCACCGGGTGGGTCAACCGCCGGACCGTTTCGACGTTCTGGGCATAGACGCTGATGCCGGACGCGAGGACGGTGTCCACATCGCTTGTGTTGCCCTGAAAGTCGGGCGTGAGGGCTTCGACGTCGGTGGTGGGCGACGCCTCTTTGATCGCTTTGACGCAGGCGGCGTAATGCCCGGCCCCACCGTCGGGCAGGTCGTCACGGTCGACGCTGGTGAGCACGACGTAGCCAAGGCCCATGGCTTTGACCGATTCGGCTGCCAGGCGGGGTTCGTCCGGATCGAGCAGGCCGGCTGGATTGCCGGTCGCCACAGCGCAGAACTTACAGCCGCGGGTACAGACCGAACCCATCAGCATTAGTGTTGCCGTGCCTGCACTCCAGCATTCGGCCAGGTTTGGGCATTTGGCTTCCTCGCAGACGGTGGCCATGCGGTTGCCGGTGACGTTTTCTTTGACTTGTTTGTAGACGTCACCGGCGGGCAGTTGCACGCGCAACCAGTCGGGCTTACGTTGCCGTTCCGGCTTAGGAGCATCCTTGCGCGGTGCAACGCCGTCCTTGACGCTTTTGATGGTGTTTTTAAACTCGCGGGAGTTCACGGTCATGACGCGGCCTCCTGTCGGGCTGCGGGGCGGGCGAGGGTCGGGTCCATCACTGCCTCTAACTCTCGCACGAGAATGGGGGTGAGAACGTCAGCCACGCCGTCTAACGTCAGCGGTGTTGCGACGTGGTCTTGCAGGCGGGTGACGCCGCGGCCGTGCAGGCCGCAGGGCACGATGGTGTCAAAGTCCTTCAGGTGGGTCGTGACGTTGAGGGCGAAGCCGTGCATGCTCACACCGCGTTTGATGGCCACACCGATCGCGGCGATCTTGTCGTTACCCATCCATACGCCCGCGTAACCGGGACTGCCGACGCCTCTGAGGTCGTAATGTTCAAGGAGTGCCACGACGGCGTTTTCTAGGCTGCGAAGGTAATCGCGGACCTTCCGGCCGATCGGGATGATGGGGTAGCCGACCAGCTGCCCGGGGCCGTGGTACGTCACGTCACCCCCGCGGTCGATATCGACCAGTTCAAACCCGCGGGCTTCTAAGTCGTGCGGGTCGACCAGCAGGTGCTTACGGCCGCCTTTGCGGCCGAACGTAATCACGCGTGGGTGCTCGACGAGCAGCAGGGTGGGGGCGCGTTCGCCGTTCACGACGTCTTCGTGCACGCGTTGCTGTAGCACCCACGCTTCTTGGTAGGGCACCCGGCCGAGGCGTTCTACGTGCAGTGCCGTCATGGCTGCAGCGTAGCAACCGCGGCACGTTGCGTTGGACGCGGGTGCGTCATGAGGTAAACGATTGCGCCCACGCCCCATCGCTGCTGCCGTCTGCGATGGGTTCGCCGTCCATGTCAAGCCAGGGGATGGGATGCCCGCGCAAGTCGCATTCGGTGGCGAGGTGCGGGTGCAACCACCGGAACGCCTGCTCGTTCATGACTTCAGGCGTGAGTTGCGGCCGGTCGTACAGGCCTGCTTGCCGGCGTTGCCGCTGGGCTTCAAACAGGATGACCGCCGCGGCGACGGAGACGTTCAGGGACTGCACCATCCCGAGCATGGGGATGATGGCGTGCGCGTCAGCACGGGCGGCAGCGCGGGCGCGAACACCGTCACGTTCGTTCCCGAGCACCACCGTCGTGGGTTGCGTGTAGTCGATGTCGCGGTAGTCGACCGCCTCGTCGCTGAAGTGCGCGGCAATGATCTGCATGCCGGCGGCTTGCAGGCCGTCGATCGCCACATCGATGTCGTCGAACACGTCCAGGTCAACCCACTTGTCGGCCGAGGCGCTGGTGGCGACGTACGTTGGGATGCCGCCCGTGGGGGTGACGGCGTGCGCACGGCCGATCCCAACGGCGTCGCAGGTGCGCAAGATCGCAGAGAGGTTGTGGGGTTTGTAGACGTCGTCGGCGAGGACCGTCAGGTCGGTTTGGCGGCGCGTGAGCACCTCAAAGATGCGCCGGACGCGCTGCTGAGTTGGCACGCTATGAGTATAGATTAGTCGTGCATTCCAACTCGCTTTTGCTGACTTTATTCGGCTTTGCTTACGGGGCAGCACCTCGTGACGCTCGTGAAGATGACGCTTGGTTGACACGGTCTCTCAAGCGGTTTACTGCCCCCGTACTTGATCTCACAAGGACCATTCCTTGGGTAGGATTCTCGGTTGCCGATAGCCCTTCCAGTAACCTTTTCTTGAGGGTACGGCATGTTTCCATGGATCGCTTGAGCGCGTGCGGAATCCATTGCATGTGTCGGGGTTTGAAGGGTTGCTGCCGCCGGCTTCGTCCTTGACACTTTTTGGGTGTAGCGGTAGCGTTACGTCTGCTCACCAAGCCCGCGCCGAGGTGGCGGAATTGGTAGACGCGCTAGCTTGAGGGGCTAGTGACCGCGAGGTCGTGTGGGTTCAAGTCCCATCCTCGGCACCAGCACACGAACCGGCTTCGGCCGGTTCGTCCCTTTTGATAGGTGTTAACGCAAGCTGCTTATGTGTCGCTGCTCGGGCATGCCTGCGCCCGGTGCTAACCTCCAGCACGTGACCCACTTTCCGTTCGCCAAATACCGCCCCGGCCAGCAAGAGGCGCTGGACGCAGCTCGGGAGGCGTTTGACGGTGGCAAACGGTTTGTCGTCCTAGAGGCGCCGACCGGCGCAGGGAAGTCGGCGCTGGCGGTGACGCTCGCTCGCGAGGCCGCAAGCGCCTATCTGGTGACCGCGCAGAAGCTCTTGCAAGACCAGTACCTGGGTGACTTCCCCGACCTGGCGTCGATGCGCGGCCGCTCCAACTACGAGTGCTTGGTGGCCGACACCCATGCGGCTGAAGCCCCGTGCACGGTGGGGGTGACCCTGCCAGGCTGTGAGGCATGCCCGTACTTCACAGCCAAAGATGAAGCCATTGCCGCCTCGCGGACGGTGCTGAACTACCCCTACGCGCTCGCGGAAGCGCAGCATGCCGGCATGTTCGAACCGCGAGAACTGCTTGTTTTGGATGAGGCGCACGGCATTGAAGCCGCCCTGATGCGGTTTGTGCAAGTGGAACTTGACGACGCGTCATTCCGTCGGGCAGGCCTGTCTGCAACTGTGCCACAGGGCGACCACGCCTGGACACTCATCGAATGGGCGCTCGACTTATTGCCGGACCTTCAGGAGGCGCTCGCGCAGGTTGAGGGTCAGGCCAAGGCGGTCCGTCCGACAGGCCGCGAGGCGATCGGTCTGTACCGCCAGCGGCGCTGGCTGGAAGGCCGAATGGCCGCCATCCAGTGGATGATTGACAGCGTCGAGAACGAAGAAGCCGACTGGGTGGTCGAAACAGACCGCCGCGGGGACGCAGGCCGGATGGTGCGGTTCCGGCCCGTCGATGTGGCGTCGTTCGCAGAACCGCTGCTGTTTCATTACGGCCGGCGGGTGCTGCTCATGAGCGCCACGGTGTTGAACGTGCCGACGTTCTTGCGGACGCTGGGTGTGCGGGAGTCGCAAGCCGAGCACGTCACGGTCGCGTCTACCTTTCCGCCTGAACGGCGTCCTGTGCGGCTCCATCCGGTGGCTGACCTGCGGCGCGCGACGCTGGAGCGTGACCTGCCGAAACTGGTGGAGGAGACCGCCCGCATCATGGCGGACCACCCAGAAGAAAAAGGTGTGATCCACGCGCACTCGTACAAGATCGCGCGCGCCATTGCCGATGGGTTACCCCCACATCTGCAAAAGCGGCTTCGGTTGCACGATGCAGCTGCAGGGCGTGACGACGCCCTTCGGCACCATCGCACCTCGGTCGAGCCGACGGTGCTCTTATCTCCCAGCATGACGGAAGGCGTGAACCTGGCGGGTGATGACGCTCGCTTTCAGGTGCTCTGTAAGGTGCCGTGGCCGTACTTGGGTGACGCGCAGGTCAAGGCGCGCAAGGAGCGCGAGCCGGAGTGGTACGCATGGCAGGCGGCGGTACGGTTGGTGCAGGCGTACGGCCGGTCGGTGCGGAGTGAGGATGACCATGCGGTCACGTATCTGCTCGATGCGACGTTCCCTGCCTTCATTAAACGGCAGGCGCACTTGCTGCCGGTTTGGTTTCATGAGGCGGTGGACCCACCTTAGGTTGGGGTGGCCACAAGCATGCGCAAATGGCTTGCGCGGAGGTTGTGGGTCCTGGGCGCGGGCTGGCTCAGGTGCCAGCGAACCGAACGCGTCCGTGGCTTAGTTGGCCTAACGCGTAAACAACGCTGCACGACCAGGGATCGTTGTGTTGTTCTGTCCAAGGTGGGGCGCACCGACCACGAGGCTATCGCCTGCGATAGCGACCGACGTACCGAACGCATCGGTATTGGGTGGGTCTTCCGCCACGAGCTTTTTAAGCTGAGACCACGCGGCACCGTCACGTTTAAAGACGTAGGCGCTTCCGGCAACGGCGTTACCGCCCTGGTCGGCTCCGAACGCTCCTATGAGCGCGTAATCGCCGTCGATGGCGACGGATATTCCAAACAAATCATTGGCTTGACCATCTTCGGCTTCTAGAACGGCGGTTTGCGTCCAGCTATCGCCGTTACGGTTGAAGATATAAGCGCGTCCCGCAAACGAGCCTGCGTCTGTGTTGTGACTGTCTGCACCGACCACAATGGTATCTCCCGAACGCGCCACCGAGCCGCCGAAGAAGGCGCCGTCTTGTGGCTCGTCAGGGATGAGTTTCGCGGTTTGTGTCCATTGCTCACCGTCACGTTTAAAGACGTACGCGCTCCCACGATTGGTTCCATTTCCGTCTTCACGGGTTGCACCAATGACGACCTCATCACCGGAGAACGCCACTGAGGCACCGAAGAAGTCGGAGTCTTGCGCGTCCTCTGCGGTGATTTTTGCTGTTTGGGTCCAGGTTCCATTGATGCGCTTGAACACGTACGCACTACCGGCCTCGGATTCAGCACCCAAATCCTGCCTCTGGGCACCTACGATGGCGTAATCACCCGAGAGGTCTACGGCGAATCCAAACGTGGCATTGGCTTGGAGATCGCTTGCCACGAGTTTCGCGGTTTGTGTCCATGCTTCTCCGTCGGTCTCGTAGATGTACGCGCTGCCCGCGTCGGTGGTGCCGTTCGGATCCTCTCTGATGGCACCCACAATGGCGAAACTCCCCGAGATGGACACGGAGCGCCCAAAGTAGTCAGAGGCGCCCGCGTCGGTGGCGTTGAGCTTGGCGGTCTGCCGCCAGCTGTTTCCGTCGTGCTCGAATATGTATGCGCTACCAACATCCGCTTGCCCGTCAACGCTCTCGGTGTAGGCGCCGATGATGGCGCGGTTTCCGTCGATCGCGACCGACATGCCGAATCCATCGGCACCGCTTGCGTTGGTTGCCCCTGCGGTTTGAAGGGTCTCAAATGGGGCGTCAACCGTGACTTTAATGTCGGCGGTTTCCACGGCACCGAGGTCATCGTAGGGCACACGTACGAAGCCGGACACCAACGGCTCGAAGCCCGCTTGCGCTTTGCGGCTGCCGGTGGCGGTGA
>CAJXNS010000043.1 GCA_913057165.1 uncultured Trueperaceae bacterium | reverse complement strand
GGCGCGCGGAAGCGTGCGGCTGGCCGGCGCGGCAGCGTACCTGCTGACTGTATGGCCTGCGACGGGCCTGATGCTCGTGCTGATGGAGGTGGCAGCCGCGGTCGCTGCTGGCCTGCCGGTCTTTGGGTTTCTATTCACTGCCCCTGTGAACCTGCTGTTCGTGTTGACGATCGACGCGCCACTGGTGACATGGCCGCTCGGGTTGCTGGCAGCGGGATCTCTTGCGCGCCGGCACTCTAAGCCTACTGAAGGTGACGAAGTGCTTTAGCTTGCCCTTTTTCAACCTAATGGCTCCCGGTGGAGCACCCGCTGGGTTTTAAAAATCCCCTTTCAGCCACCGGTAAACGATGAAGCCGTTGGTGTTGTCATGCTTTTGTTTCCTGCCGTGCTTGTTCTTTTGTTTTTGTTCGGCTTCCTCGTCTGGGCTGAGGCGGTTCGGGTAGTAGTACACGTAACCTCCACCGCGTGCTGGTATGACCCAGCAGTCTTCCTTCTTGTCGTACTTGGCTACTCCTTGATGCTTGCGTTTTTCTAGCGTCTTGTGAGTGCCGGTTCGCTTGATGCCGTACTTGTCAATCATCAACATATCAAGTCGTCCCTTCATTAAAAGTTTATATATAAACACTTTCTTAAACGTTTATTTTGCACATAATACGATTCTTGTTTAGGTAGGTATCTGGTAGCGCATCAGGTGGAATGCGTCACCGTAAATGAGGCATTGCACCGCCTGCATTAAGCTGAGTCTCACGCGCTGTTTATACCGTCCTGGCGGCAAACCCGCTAACACGTTTAATTCGATCTTATTGTTTAGGCGTCATCAAAAACATCACGGAATCGTGCTGCACCGGAGCATTCCTTGTCCGGATGAAGGCCGCTTACTCGCTGGCGCGCACACCAAGAAATGCATGACGTGACGACACGCAGGACTTGAAGAGGCGCATGACTTTGCTAGGCGCATGACCAAAAGTCACACCCAATAGGGACAAACGGCTTAGGAAAGATGCCCCTGCGGCGCGCGGCCTGGCTGGCTACCCTGCAGCCAAGTACGAGCCCCGCAGGGGGGCCTCCCCTGCAGCCGCCCCAGGTTCCGGCCGTAAGGCCGATGCCTGTCCCGAATGTAAGGAGTGACGCATGAAAGCCTTGAAGCCCCACCTCGCGCTCGCGGTCTTGACCTTCGCGCTGTTCGCCAGCCCGGCGCTCGCCCAGGCCGACGCCGAGGCGCTGCTCACGCGCGCGCAAGCGATGTTCGAGCCGATCCCCACGGAAATCCCTGAAATTGAGGGCAACCCGTACACGCCTGAAAAGGACCACCTGGGGCACATGCTGTTCCTCGACCCGCGGCTGTCATCCAGCTGGGCGCTGTCCTGCAACAGCTGCCACAACCTCGGCATGGCGGGCGTGGACCTTCAGCCCACCTCGCTGGGTCACGGTTGGCAGCGTGGCGGCCGGAACTCCCCCACCATGCTGAACGCCATCTTTAACGTCGCGCAGTTCTGGGACGGCCGCGCTGAAGACTTGGCCGAACAAGCCATGGGGCCCATCCAGGACGCCCTGGAGATGAACAACACCCCTGAGCAGGTGATGGTGACGCTGAAGAGCATGCCGGGTTACGTCGAGGCGTTCGATGCGGCCTTCCCAGATCAGGAAGACCCCATGACGTTCGAGAACGTCGCCAACGCCATTGAGGTGTTCGAGTCGACCCTGCTGACGCCCAACGCGCCGTTTGACGACTTCCTGCGCGGTGACTTAGAGGCGCTTAATGAGGACGAGCTTGCCGGCCTGGACCTGTTCATGGGTCGCGGTTGTGCTGGCTGTCACATGGGCGTGAACCTGGGCGGCACGGGCTACTTCGGGTTCGGTGTCGTCGAGCGTCCCGACTCCTTCATCCTGCCTGAGGATGATGTGGGCCGGTACACGGTCACCAACGTCGAGGCGGACAAGTACGTCTTCAAGTCGCCCACCTTGCGCAACATTGAGCTCACCCCGCCGTACTTCCACTCCGGTCAGGTGTGGTCGCTGCGGGATGCGGTGAAGATCATGGGTCAAGCGCAGCTTGGCGCGGAGTTCAGCGAACAGGAGATCGACCAGCTGGTCGCCTTCCTGGGAAGCTTGACGGGTGAGCAGCCCGTCGTGGAGTACCCGGTCCTGCCTGAGATCACCAGCGAAACGCCGCTGCCGGTCGAACCCGCCTTCGGCAACTAACCACACCCCGGTTCACACCGGTTTCAGTCGGCCCTGACGCAGGTTGGGGCCGACTTTTTGTTTGGGTATTGAACCGCGCGCACCAATGCGGTAAAACTCGCGCATCGTTAAACGGTGGAACCCAATTCCACATGTGTTCAGCCCGTGCACACCCGCACGGCGCTTCAGGAAGGGACGGTCGTCTGAACCACCCAACATCCAGGCCGCGCACCACACCTCCCACCACCCAACCTCAACCCTTAACACCCGACCCGTTGTTCCGGTCGGATCTTTTTTTGGAGTCACCCCGTGAACGAATACCCCACGTTCTTCTACAGCGACGGCCATAAGCTGGACGCCTCGTTCTACCTCCCAAGCGGCACACCAAAACAGGACGCCCCCGTGGTGATCGCCTGCAGCGGCTTTCTGGGCCTGAAAAACATCCACCCCGAACGGTTCGCCCGCTGGTTCAGCCGCGAAGGGTACGTCACGTTCGGTTTCGACTACCGCGGCTTTGCCGCCTCGGAAGGCGAACCTGGCCACGTGGTCTTAGAGGAGCAGGTGCGTGACATTCGGCACGCGATCGCGTTTGTGCGCAGCCACGAACACGGTCGCGGACGTCCGGTGGTGCTGGTCGGTTGGGGCATGGCCGGCGGTTTGGTGTTAAACGCCGTGCAGGCCGCCACCCCCGTGGCAGGCGTCGTGGCGTTCAACGGGTTTTACGACGCCATGCGCGTCCAGCACGCCCACCGCGGCGAGGACGGCGTGGCGACCTTCCTGACCGACGTGGAGCGTTGGGAGGCCACCACCGCCTGGAACGGCAAACCGGAGCGCGTCAACCCGTTCGATATCTACCCGCTCGATCCCATCACCCGCGGGTACGTCGATGACGTGCTGTACAAGAACCCGGATTTTGGGCCGAAGGTCTCGACCGAAATGGCCGCCTCACTGCTGGCGCACGCCCCGGAACGCAACCTGAGCCACCTTGCCAGCACGCCGCTTTTGATCTTGCATGGCGACCGCAACGCGCTCCACCCACCCACCGAAGCGCAGCGGTTGCACGAGGTCTACCCCGGCCCGAAGGAGCTGCGCTGGGTGGAAAACGCCGGGCATACCGAATGGATGCTGGACGACCACCCGACCTACCAGGAGGCGATGCGCGCCATGCAGGGTTGGGTGGAGTCACTCCCGCGTGCCTGACCTGCTAAGCGGCGCCTGGGACGTGCATGTGCACGCCGCACCGAGTTTGTTTCCGCGGCGGCACGACGCGCAGCAGCTGACCACAGAAGCGCAAGCGGCGGGGTACGAAGGCCTGGTCTGGAAGAGCCATCACGGCAGCACGGTAGAAGCCGCCGCCGTGCTGGATGCCGCCACGCCAAGCCTGACCGTCCTGGGTGGTTTGACGCTCAACCGTTTCGTGGGCGGCCTCAACCCCAGTGCCGTCGACGCCGCCGTGGCGCTGGGTGCCGCGGTCGTGTGGCTGCCCACGATCGATGCGGTGCATCACGGACGGGCGCTCGGCACACCCGGCGGCTTCTCGTTTCAAAAGGACGGCCTCAAACGCCCACCACCGGACGGCTTCACGCTGACAGACGGCGCAGGCGGGCTGCGCCGCGAGGTGCACGCAATCTTAGAGGTGCTTGCGGGCACGCAGACGGTGCTCGCGACGGGCCACGCGTCGCCGCAGGAGATCGTGACGCTCAAGCAGGCCATCGACGAGCGTGGTGGCGACGTGAAGCTGCTGATCAACCACGCACTCTTTCATGCGCCCAAGTTGGACATCGCGACGCTCAAGACGTTGGTGGGCGACCGGGTGTGGGTGGAGTTGTGCGAACTGTCCACCCGCCCACCCGCCTCCGCGGCGACGTTTGCTGACGTTGCTGCGGCAATCAGGGCGGTGCCGGATGCACGGTGGATTCTGGCCACGGACGCCGGTCAGCAGGGCGGCCCAAGCAGCCCAGAAGCACTGGAGCGCTTCGCACTCGGTCTCGTGCAGGAGGGCATTTCTGAGGCAGACGTACGGCGCTACGTCACCAGCCATCCACGTGAGCTGCTGGGTTAAACGCCGGGGTTGCCTGCCAGGTCAGCCCTTGCGGGGCGCGGTCGTCATTTCGTAGCGTGAAGCTCACGGAGGTGCCCACGTGCGCAGTTTTTTGTACGCCCTCGCCAAACTTCTTGGGGACTTAAACGCCGTTCAGAAAGGCAAGGTCGGCCAGCGGGTCGGCCGCCGCGTGGCGGGCAAAGCCACCGGTCGCATGTTCGGCAAGTTCTTTAAGTAACCACAAGGCACGAATCCCACGCCGAGTAAGTACACTTGGGCATGCATTGGTCCAAGGTACTTCCGTCTGCGTCCTTCATCGCTTTGCTTCTGACCGCCTGTGGTTACGGGAGTTTTTCCGGCGAACCCGCCACCCTTGAAATCACCTCCGCTGACACCGAGCTCACGGTCGGCGACACCGCCACGTGGACGGCGGTGGGCGTGGCCGACGGCCTCAACTGGACCAGCTCCGACCCGGCCGTGGCGACGGTGGGCGCAGACGGCGTGGTCACTGCGTTGACCACCGGAACAGCCGACATCTCGGTCGCTGCCGCGGACGCCCCAAGACGGTCGGACACCGCGACCGTGACCGTTACCGCCCGCACGGTCGTAAGCCTCGACGATCCTGCCGACCTCAACCCCGCCTTCACGCCGCCGGATGACCGCACGGCTGCCGACTACGACGTCGCGCGTTTTGCAATCTTGGACACAGGGGACGCTTGGGTGTTCGACATCACGCGCCACGGCAACGCAGGTGGAAGTCTTCCTCCACGTACCGTGCTCTACACGGAACCCACCAGCAGTCCACCTTCTTCTGCGTTCTTTGATCCGTTTTGCGTGACACCAGGCACTGTTTTTTTAGTCGCGATCACCATCGAGCGCCTAGAAGACACAGATGGATCGTTGCTTGATCCGCAATTGTTTCTCTATAGAGGGCAATCACTACAGACCATTAATGTAACGGGCATTGCAAGTGATCGCGCCTATCGCGTTTCCGTGCCAAAAGCTGAGCTGTCAGACTTCGCGTTGGATGCCAGCGTAAAAGTCGAAACGCTCTATGACGTGGGTACATACGCCTACGACACAGCGGCCAATACGGTAACCAATATCTTTATCAATGGTGGCGTTGGTAGCGGTGAACTTCGTATGGATTGTATCCCCGGCGGCGAAGCCCTGATCCAAGACGATTAAACTCCGGCCCTAACGATCAGGACCGGAGCGCAGTTGGGTTTCACCCGAAAGCCGCTTTAGGCTTGCTGGGGTTTAGGCCTTGGGTTGCTTCACGGGGCAGGTTTGAATGCCGAGCACCTTGTAAAGGCCGCAAAACCCGGTGGCCGCAGTGAACAGCGATGCGGCGCCAACGATGCCGGCCACCCAAGCCCAAGCGCCTGAGACGGTGCCCGTGAACACCAGCAGGAGTGCGGCGATACCGATGAGGACGCGGATGATGCGGTCGAGGCTGCCTTCGTTCTTGGTCATGGTGAACCTCCTAGACCCCAAGGATACGCCCCGGGGGTATTCATGTGAAGGGGCAAACGCACCTGCTACTCAGACACGATCACGTGGCGCAGGTCGTCCCCGCACACCCGGCAGAACGCCGCGTCGTCTGCGTGGTTGCGCGCCCCGCACGACCGGCATACGCGACCGTCGCCTTGCGGGGCACGCAGCGTCGCGCGTGACAATTCGCTCGACACAATGCCGGTGGGCACCGCGATGATGGCGTAGCCGATGATCATGACCGCCGACGCGAGGAACTTGCCCAGTGGCGTTTGCGGCACCACATCGCCGTAACCGACGGTGGTAAGCGTCACGATCGACCAGTAAATGGCCGTCGGGATGCTGTCAAAGCCGTTCTCGGGGCCCTCGACCACGTAGATGATCGAACCGAACACGAGGATGAGGGTGAGGACCGACACCAGAAACACGACGATCTTTTCGCGGCTGGCCCGTAACGCCCGAATGAGCACGTTCGCCTCACCCCGAAACCGGGCGGCCTTGAGCACGCGAAACACCCGCAGCAGCCGCAGGCCGCGCAGGATCACGCTGTACTGCGCGCCCGGCACGAGCAGCGCCAGGTAGGTGGGCAGCACCGCCACCAGGTCGATCACACCGTAAAAACTGCGGGCATAACGCCAGGCGTTGCGCGCCGACCACAAGCGCGCGGCGTACTCCACGGTGAACAGGACCGTAAAGCCCCACTCGAGCGTCCGCAAGGTGCCGCCAAAGCGCGCCTGGACTGACGGCACGCTTTCAAGCACCACCAAGGCCACACTGATCACGATCGCCCACAGCAGCAGAATGTCGAACCGCTGCGCGGCCTTCGTGTCGGTCTCGAAAATAATGTCGCCCACGCGCCGACGGAGACTCAAGACGCACCCGCTTCGGCCGCGTCGTCATCCAGCCCGGACAGGACCGGTTCGGACACGCGCACCCACGTCCGAAAGCCCGTCTGGCGTACCTCAAGCACCGGCGAGTTCGGCCGGCCGACCCACCCCTCACAGCGCACGCGAATGGTGCGCCTCGACAGCCGCGGGTAGGCGTTGGGTGATTGCGAGGCTTCCACCTCACGGACGGTCACCCAACCCACCGACCGGCGGCGTTTGGTCCGGCGCGGGCGAACCCCCTCGCCGTCCCCAAGTTCGGGCACCGAGCGGGAGCCGTACCGCTCGAGCGCGACCTGCAGTGCATGCCTGAGATGTTTGTCCTGCACAGGACCTCCTCGCCGCGATACACTCACGTGCGACGGCGTTCGCGCTTGCGACGCTACCGCGCCCGGCTTGGCCCGCGCAACGGCGGGCGGCCCGACACACCCCCGGGGGCAGAAACCGGAGATGTGCATGACCTCCACCTTGCCGAACACACCCACCACCCAACCGCTTGAGCCGTTCCAAGCGTTTTTCGCCCGTTACCAAGACCGCCTGAGCGAACTGTTCGGCGATGAAGGCACCGTCCGCCGGTTGGCGCTTGAGCGGGATTTTCCGCCGTCTCTGATTCGCGCGGTGCTCGCCACCAAACCGCTGTCGGTGTACATCGATGAGGCCCACGGCGGCCGCGGCGGTCACGTGCACGAAGGCCTGTCCGTGCTTGAGGCGGCGTCGTACCACTCGCTGGCGTTATCCCTCACGCTCGGCATTAACGGCGCGCTGTTCCTGCAGCCGGTCGGTAAGTACGGCGAGGAAACCCTGAAGCAGAACGTCTTCCCGCGCTTTTTGCAGCACCAAAACATGGGCGGTTTGATGATCACCGAGCCGGACTACGGCTCTGACGCCCTGTCGATGGAAACGTCATGGACGGACGAGGGTGATAGCGCGCGCATTCAGGGCCGCAAGCACTGGGCGGGTCTGACCGGCCTGGCGGACTTCTGGCTGATGACCGCGCGCGCGAAGAACGCCGACGGCAGCCTCGGGCGGGATGTGGACTTCTTCGTGCTTGACGGGCACGAACCGCACCAGTCGATCGTGGTGGAGGAACGCTACCCGAACCTTGGGCTTTACCCCATCCCGTACGGCCTAAACCGTGTGGACGTCCGCGCGCCGCACGCCCACAAGCTGCAGCCGACCCGTTCGGGCCTGAAGATGATGCTCGACTTGCTGCACCGCAGTCGCGTGCAGTTCCCCGGCATGGCGATGGGTTTCCTGCGCCGCATGGCGGACGACGCCCTCAAGCACGTCAGCGAACGCCGCGTGGGTGGCCGGGCGCTGGCCACGTACGATCAGGTCAAGCACCGGGTGGCCGCGCTGCAGAGTGCCGTGACGCAGTCGGCCGCGATGTGCCTGTTCAGTTCCGAACGCGCAGGCGTGGAACACGACCTGTCGAAAGACGGCCTGGCGGCCAACATCGTTAAAGCGGTCATGACCGACCGCATGCAGGACTCCGCGCAGTCGTTCTTGCAGCTTGTTGGGGCGCAGGGGTACCGGCTGGATCATGTGGCCGGCCGCGCGGTCGTGGATTCTCGGCCGTTCCAGATTTTTGAAGGCAGTAACGACATTCTCTACGAACAGATCGGCAGTGCGGTGGTGAACGCCATGAAGAAAACGAAGGAAGCCAACCTGGCGGCCTTCCTGCGGTCCCACCCGCTCTTTGGGCGGGCGGCGGACAGCGTCGGTCACCTGCTTGACGTTCGCATTGATGGTGACCTGCCGCAACGCAAGCTGGTGGCGTTTGGTCGCCTGATCGGTCGCGTCGGGTCGGTCGACATGGTGCTTGATCTTGCGCAGCGCGGTTACCCCGCTGAACGCATCAACCAGGCGGTCGATGACCTGCGGGCGGAGATCGCGGGCGCGTTCACCCGTTTTCAGCAGGCGTCCACCGCGGGTGTGAGCGAGGACGGCACCGGCACGGCCGAATGGTCGCGCTTCGTGACGACGTCAGCCTGACGCGTCACGCGTTAGAGGATGCCGGCGGCGCTGGGCGCGCCGCCACCCACGAGCGGCAGCAGCATGGCGAGCAGCACGATTGGCAAAAACGCCTTGCCGGGCGTTGGCCCTTTGAGTTGCGCCCACGCAGCGCCCACCATCAGGACGGCTAATAGAAGCGCAGCGCCTTGGCTGACGGCGGGCAGGCCGAGGGGGCCTGCGGCGACGAGCGTCAGGCCTGCAGCGACTTCGAACGCGCCGATGGCTGCGGCACGCGCGCGCCCAAGAGACGCCACGACGGCGTACCCGCGGGCGGCCAGAGCGGCGGGTCCTAGGGTGATTTTGGGGATGCCCGCGAACACGAAGGCACCGCCGGCAAACCAGCGTAGAGCGTCAAGCAGTTCCATGGCCTCAGGCTAGCCCACGGCCGGGCGGCCTTGCAGCAGGCAGCGCCGCACGCCCCGCAGGCTGCTAACCAGGTACAGCGCACTCGCGGACTCCGCCTCGGCCTGAGTGACGACGCGTTCGGTCACGTCTCCCGCCGCCAACCAGGCGGCCCGCAGAATTCCAGGCAGGACGCCTGCTTCAAGGGGCGGCGTGACCAGGCAGCCGTCAAGCTCGACGAACACGTTCGCAATCGCGCTTTCGGCCAGTTCGCCGCGGGTGTTTAAGAACAGCAGGTCGCCCAGGCCGTCGGCGCGCGCGGCAGCAAGTCCGCGGTCATAAAGGCCACGGTCGGTGGTTTTAAGGCCGCGGGCGGGACTGGCCTCCTCCACCCGTTCGGCCGCCCAGGCGACCGGGACGGGGACGGCCGGGTCCGGCGTAAACGGGGCGAGTTCACGCGTGACCTTGCCGGATGTATCGACCGCCACGCGGGCGCGCCACACGCCGCCTGGTAGATCGGTGAACGCCGCCTCTAACTCGCGTTCGCTTGGTTTAAGGCCAAGCGACGCGCAGGCTGCATTCAGGCGGGCGTGGTGCGCGGTGCCACGTACCGCCACGCCGTCCTCGGCGAGGAAGGTTTCAAACGGCGTGCCGTTCACGCCGCTCATTGGACGGGGGCTCCGGTGAAGGCCGCCTTGAGTTTCAGTTCGCGGTACTCCTCAGCGGCATCGGAGTCGATGACAATCCCGCAGCCGAGGCCCAAGCGGCCGCGGTTGCCGCGAACGTCTAGCGTGCGGATGGGCACGTTGAACGCGAACGTGCCGTCCGGTGCGGCGTAACCGATGGCGCCGGTGTACACGCCGCGGGGGCCGTCCTCAAGCTCATCGATGATCTCCATCGTCCGGCGTTTGGGGGCGCCGGTGATCGAACCGCACGGCAGGAGCGCGTGCATGACGTCCGCCCACGCCTCCGGCCCGCCGGCGTGCATCAGGCGACCGCGGACGGTGGAGGTCAGCTGCTCGACGCTGGCGTACGGTTCACGGTCGAACAGGTGCGGCACATGCACGCTGCCGGGTTCGCACACCCGACCAAGATCGTTTCTGAGCAGGTCGACGATCATGATGTGTTCAGCGGTCGTTTTGGCGTCGCTTAATGCGGCGGCGTCGCTACCAGGGGCGGCGGTGCCTTTCATGGGGCGCGACCAAACATCCATTCCGTCGCTGCGGACGAACAGTTCGGGCGATAAGCTCAAGAGGTGCCGGCCTACTTCGGGGCGGACGTACGCGGCGTACGGCACCGGCTGGCGCGCCAGTAAAGCGTGGTAGGTGTCAAAGGGTGAGGCAGTCAGCGATACGTCGGCGGTGAGCGTGAGGTTGACCTGGTAGGTATCGCCAGCTGTGAGGTAACGCTTGACGCGGGCGACGCGGGCGGCCCACTCCCCTTCGCTCCACGGCAGACGAACGTGGTTCACGCCGGTGGCGCGCCGGACGGCCGGCTCTAGCGGCTGGGCTGGCGATATTTCGGCGGCGCTGTAGACGCCAAACCAGGCGAGGGGTTCAGGTGCTTCTGTCACGGGCAGTCCCGCGAGCAGGCGGCCGGCTTCGTAGGTGAAAAAGCCTGCAATGTGATTTCCGGCTTTCAGTTCCCACGTCAGGGTGTCTAGG
>CAJXNS010000042.1 GCA_913057165.1 uncultured Trueperaceae bacterium | reverse complement strand
CGGTGGGCACGTCGCTGAGATCGTGATGCAACATCATGCGCGCCAGTGTGGCGCGAGCGTCATGTCGCGCCGATGCCGCCGCACCCAGCAGGGCATCCACCAGCGGGTTTTCTCGGCCAATCAAGGCGGTGTTTGCCTGTTCCACAGTGCCTCCATCATGCCACCTTGAGGGACCGCATACGCCCAAAAAAGCAACCCTGCTGGCGGGTGGTACATTGCCGACGTGAGCGCGCTTTACCGCCAACTTCGGCCGTCAACGTTTGCCCAGGTGGTCGGACAAGACCATGTGCGCGAGGTGCTGACCGCAGCCATTGAGCACGACCGCGTCGGCCATGCGTACCTGTTCTCAGGTCCGCGCGGTGTCGGCAAGACCACCTCCGCTCGGCTGTTGGCCATGGCGTTGAACTGCGACACAGACGAGCCGGCGGCAAGGCCGTGCGGTACGTGCGAATCCTGCACCCGCATCCGAGCAGCCGAACACCCGGACGTCATTGAGCTAGACGCAGCCAGCAACAACTCCGTTGAGGACGTCCGTGAACTGCGTGAACGTGCGCAGCTAGCTTCTCTTGGTGGCGGCCGGCGCGTATGGATTCTTGACGAAGCCCACATGTTGTCAACCGCCGCGGCGAACGCGCTGCTAAAAACGCTTGAAGAACCCCCTGAAGGCCTCACGTTCGTCTTGGCGACGACCGAACCTGAGCGTCTTCCCCCGACCGTACTCTCGCGCTGTCAGCACTTCCGCTTCCGGCGCCTAAGTGAAACGGAAATCGTCTCGAAACTTAAACGGATCTGCAGTGAGGCCGGCGCGAACGCCGAGGACGACGCCCTCAGCTTGATCGCCCGGTCAGCCGACGGCGCCATGCGTGATGCCGAGTCGATGCTTGAGCGGATGATGGCTTCGGGACAAACCATCGACCGTACGGCCACCGAGGCGGCGTTGGGCCTTCCCCCGCAAGAGCGGTTGGAACACATCGCAACAGCGTTAGCGGACGATGACCTGCCAGGCATGCTCGAAGCGGCTGAGGACCTGTACCGCGACGGCTTTGCGCCACGGTCTGTGGCTGAACGCCTCGCTGTGCTGTTGCGTGACGCGGCCCTCAATGCGGCCACGTCGGCGGATGGCTTCACGGTGAACCTGACGCGCGACCGGCACTTGGCTGCGCTGCACCAGTTTGATGATGACCTGCAGCGTTTCACCCGGCAGAGCGACCTTTACGCCTTAGAGTTGACCCTCATCAAGGCCGCCAATGCAGCCCATGGGCGGGTGCCTGGTGGCAGCCAGGCGGAGGTGGCAACGGCGGCAGCCATGCCGGCCGCCCCAAGTCGGCCGTCGCCAGCAGGCAGCACGCCGAAGCAACCCGCATCAAAACCGCAACAGCCTGCGCCGAAACCGCAACCGCCAGCGGCTGCCAGCACACCAGCACCTGCAGGCCCACCAGCAGCACCCACGCCTGGCGAAGTCCAGAAAGACACACCCGCGCCGGCCAGCCCAACGCAGCCGGCATCGGAACCAGCAAGCAGCCCCGCGCCGAGCAGCCCAGCAGCAAGCAGCCCCGCGCCGGCAGCACCGGCAGCTGGAGGGTTTGACCGTGCCGCCCTCGAAAAAGCCACACCCATTCGGCTCCGCGCCTTCCTGAAACCTGCAACCGATACCGTTGAAGGGCAAACCCTCGTGCTCACGTACGCACCCGAGTTTGCGTTCCACCGCAAGAAACTAGAAGAGCGCTTAGAAGACCTCAGGGCCATCGTTCAGCAAGTGGCTGGCGACGGTTGGGACGTCCGCATCGACGGTGGCGGAGCTGAACCCCCAAAAAAGCCGTAACGGGGACGCCGCCGTCCCCGACCGCACCACCACCCGAAACCGCACCCGCAGCACCCGAAGGCGACGCGACCCAAACAGGGGCGCCAGAAACAGAGCAGGACCAGCCACCAGAGATTGCGCACGAGGCCCCGTCGGCCCCGCTGGTGCAAGATCAACACCGACCGCCAAACGAGCAGCCAGAACCCGGCATGTTTGAACCCCAGGCTGCCGCCGCGCCGCAGGCTGAAACGAAGGTCGACACCTCAGTAGACGAAGGCATCGCGGGTGCACCGGCCGCAGCTGAACCTGAACCCACCATCGTTAATCACGCAGACAACGCACCAAACAACGATCCAACAACCAGCAACCAAGCCGCCGCACCGCAAGGTTCGGCAGCGCAAGGCACCGCCGACAGCGACCTTGAACGGGTCACGCGACTGTTTCCGGGCCAGGTTGAGTTTTACAGCCAAGGTGACGCAACCGAACCGGACGATGGAAGCGGGTAAGGTGGCGGCATGAACATGCAAAAACTCATGAAAGAGGCCCAAAAGGCGCAGCGCAAGATGGAAGAGGCGCAAGCCCAGCTGGCCGAAACGGTTGTCGAAGGCACCGCCGGTGGCGGCATGGTCACGGTGACCGCCAACGGCAACGGTGAGGTGCAAAGCGTCAAGATCGATCCCGGCGTCATCAACCCCGACGACGCCGACATGCTTGAAGACCTGGTCACCGCCGCCGTTGGCGACGCGCAACGCAAAGCCAAAGCTGTCCAAGAGGAAGCGATGGGCGGCGCGATGGGTGGCATGGGCGGCATGGGAGGCCTCGGCGGGATGTTCTAACCGCTGAGAACACGTTGTTTCCACCTCCCCTCACCCACCTGATACGTGAACTCGGTCGCCTGCCCGGCGTCGGCCCCAAAAGCGCCCAACGGCTGGCGTTCCACCTGTTCCAACAGGATCACGCTGCGGTCGATACCCTCGCCGCCGCCATTCTTGACGCCAAAGCGTCGCTGACGCGCTGTCCAAACTGCCACAACATCATGGCGGTCGATAGCGAAACCTGCCACATCTGTAGCAGCCCGCAACGCAACGAACGGCTGTTATGCATCGTTGAACAACCCGCCGATGTGCTTGCCATCGAGCGCTCCGGCGAGTACGACGGTCAGTATCACGTCCTCCACGGCGCGCTTTCCCCCATGAACGGCGTCGGCCCTAACGATCTGACGATCCCGCATTTATGGGAGCGTCTTGGTGAGACGGGTGCCGACGAGGTCATCCTCGCGACGTCGACGACCGTGGAAGGTGAAGCCACTGCGATGTACCTCGCACGCAGCCTGCACGAGCAAGGCGTTACCACCTCGCGTATCGCGTACGGCATCCCCGTCGGCGGCGATCTTGAGTACGCCGACGAGGTCACATTAGGCCGCGCCATCACGCACCGTCGGCCTGTCGACTGAACCACCTGCAGCACCGAAGCCGGGACTTGACAAGCCAAACGGCGTGCCTATAATGGCGGCCGATTACGGAAGGAAGGCATGCCTAACGCCAACCGCGAACCGCAGCGGCTCGTCATCGTCGAGTCCCCAACCAAAGCCGACACCATCCGCAGGTTCCTGCCGGACAGCTACACCGTCATGGCCAGCATGGGACACGTCCGGGACCTCCCCAACTCCGCGGACCAAATCCCCAGCGAACTACGCGGCCAGGAATGGGCCCGCCTGGGCATCGACGTCGACAACGGCTTCAAGCCGCTCTACGTCAACACCCGCAGCGACGTCATACGTGACCTCAAACGCGCCCTGCGCGACGCCGATGAACTCCTGATCGCCACCGATGAAGACCGCGAAGGAGAATCGATCGGCTGGCACCTCCTTGAAGCGCTCGACCCCGACATTCCAACCCGCCGGATGGTCTTCCACGAAATCACCGAAGAAGCCATTCAACGCGCCCTTGAAGAAACCCGCGACATCGACCGCAGCCTGGTTGACGCCCAAGGTGCCCGCCGGATACTCGACCGGCTCGTGGGCTACACCGTCAGTCCACTCCTGTGGCGCAAGATTGCTCCAAGGCTGTCCGCCGGCCGTGTGCAATCGGTTGCTGTACGGGTTCTCGTCCAACGCGAAAAGGAACGCATCGCATTCGTCCCCGCAAGCTACTGGGATGTCTCCGCCAACCTCGCGACCCAGACAGGCGAAACCCCGTTCACAGCTGCCCTTACGCACGTCAACGACATTCGCTTGGCCGGCAGCAAAGACTTCAACCCGGACACCGGACGCCTGAACGACAACCTAACCGCGGGCGAAAACGTGGTGCTTCTCGATGAGGCCACCGCGCGTCAGTACGAAACGGACGCCACCGACGTCCCGTTCACCGTTGCAAGCATCGAAACCAGGCAGTCCAAGCGCAACCCGCAACCGCCGTTCACCACATCCACCCTGCAGCAGGACGCCGGCAACAAGCTTGGTTGGCCTGCCCGGCGCACCATGCAGATCGCCCAACGTCTCTACGAGCAGGGCCTCATTACGTACATGCGGACCGACTCCACCAACCTTTCAGGTGAGGCGATCGCCGCAACCCGTAAGCGTGTCGAAGAACTGTACGGCGCCGATTACCTGTTCGAACGGGTGCGAAACACGCGGTCTTCAAGCCGTGGGGCACAAGAAGCCCACGAGGCCATCCGGCCTGCAGGCAGCGCCATGAAGACCGCCCAGGAACAACGCCTGGACGGTGATCAGCGCAAACTCTACGACCTGATCTGGAAGCGCACCATGGCCTGGCAGATGGCCGAGGCGCAAATCCAAACCGTCACCGCTCAGTTTGACGCCACCGTCAGCGACGACCGCCTCAAATTCCGTGCCAGCGGCAGTACCGTGCTCTTCCCCGGTTTCAGGCGCGCTTACGTGGAAGGTAGCGACAACCCAGAAGAAGCCGTCGGCGAAAAAGACCAGGCGCTACCCGCCATGAACGAAGGCGACCGCCTGACCGCCCAAGACGTCACGGCAGACGGGCATGAAACCCGCCCACCGGCGCGCTACACCGAAGCGTCGCTCGTCAAACTGCTCGAGCAGGAAGGTATCGGACGGCCTTCAACGTACGCCAGCATCATCGAAACGGTGCAATCTCGCGGTTACGTCAACAAACAAGGCAACCAAATGGTGCCAACCTTCACCGCGTTCGCGGTGAACAACCTCCTCGAAAAGCAGTTTGAACGGCTGGTCGACACCGAGTTCACCGCACGCATGGAAGCCCAACTTGACGACATTGCGGCTGGCAACATGGACGCTGAGCCGTACCTCAACGAGTTCTACCGCGGTGAAGCCGGCGTTGAAACGCTCACGGAATCCGCCATGGAAACGGTCGATGCACGCGAAATCAGCACCATCGACGCACCCAGCTGGCAGCCGTACGTTGTGCGGGTGGGTCGATACGGCCCATACGTGGAAGCCGAGGTCGACGGTGAGCGGTTCCGTTCCAGCATCCCGGGCGACTGGGCGCCAGGCGACGTGAAAAAAACCGACCTGGAGGAACTGATCAACCGTGAACGCCAAGGCGACCAACCGGTCGGCACCAGCGAAGACGGACAAACCATCCTCCTGAAAAACGGACCGTACGGGCCCTACCTGCAGTTAGGTGAACCCGAAGGCGACGAGCGACCCAAGCGCGTCTCACTGCCACCCAACGTGCAGATGGGCGACGTCGATGAAGCCCTCGCACGGCAACTCATCAACCTGCCAAGGACGGTCGGTAACCACCCCACGACCGACAAGACCATCACCGCCGGCATCGGCCGGTACGGACCGTACGTGCGCCACGAACAGGTTTATGCGTCACTCAAGGAAACCGATGACGTCCTCACCGTCGGCCTGGACCGCGCCGTCGAACTGATTAATGAACGCCGTAAACGCCGAGGTCAGAGCGACCCAGAGCGGGTGATTGGCGAGCATCCAGAAACCGGCGAACCCGTCGAAATCCACAAGGGTCGCTACGGTCCTTACGTAAAGCACCAAAAGGTCAACGCATCCCTTCGTCGAGACGACACCATCGAGAGTGTCACCATGGACCACGCGTTAGAACTGCTGAAAGCCCGCGAGGAACGCATGGGCCGCAAAGCCTCTGGCAAGCGCGGGGGCGCCAAAACCTCAAGCCGCAAAAGCAGCAAATCCAAACGAGCCAACAGTAAGACGGCAAGCAAACCAAAACGGCCCAAAGCGACCAACGCGGACCTTGAGCCGTACCTAGGACGCCTGAACGACACCGAACGGGACGTGGTTGAACGCATGGAGGGCATGAACGGCCGCGACCAACAAGACCTGCTTAGTGTCACAGAAGCGCTTGGGCTGAGCGAAGAGCAGGTCAAAAAAGCGCACAAGGCCGGCATGTTTAAGATGCGCATTGCGTTCGGTAAGGACCGCGCTGCAGCCGAATCCTAGCGGCCGGCTAAACTCTCGGTGTGAGCCGCTCGCGTTACGTCGTTCGGGAAGGCATCGTCATTCGGCGCACGCCGTTGCCATCGGGTGACGTCGTCGCCACCCTCCTCTCGACCGAAGGCAAGTTCCGTGCGGTTGCACGCAAAGGCAAACGAATGGGCGGCAACCCAGGACGGTTGTCGCTTTTTCATGACGTCACCGTCCAAACCTACAGCCGTAAAAACGACGACCTCGCTGTCGTCGCGCAAGTCACCCTTAACGGCGTCCTTGCGTCCTTGGCGGACGCGCACGTCTACCCGTACGCGAGCTTGCTTGCCGAACTCGCCGACCGACTCGCAACCGACGTGGAACACGGCGAGTCGCTTCATGCTTGGTTGGCGAGCGGCCTTAGGGGACTCAATCAGGATCCCGACCCAGACCGGGTGGCCCTGGTGCACGCCTGGATGATGCTGCGGATCGCCGGCTTTGCGCCGGACGCCCCCGCGAACCCTACGGGCGCAACCCGTTTGGACGTCGCCGGAGGACGCATCCAAGAGGGTGGCAGTGGCCTCGCGGTCGCCAGTGAGGTAGCCCCTGACCTGGTGCAACTGGCGCGCGGCCGTGCGCGAGACACGCTCGCGTGGCCGCTGCATGACCGCAAGTCCCTCTGGCGCCTGTTTGAACGTTACGCCGCATGGCACGTCGCCGAACTGAAGAGTGTGCAGATGATCGTGCCTAGCGTGCCTGAACGCGCGCACGGACACACGCCTACATGACCGCCTTCGACGCCCTGGCGCTTGCAGCCGCCGGCGCGACTGCCGGCAGCCTTCCGTTCGGCGCGTGGCTGGCGCGCCTGGCGGGCGTGAGCGTATTTGAGGTCGGTTCCCGGAGCATGGGCGCCATGAACGTGTTCCGCAACGTCTCCAAACCTCTCGGCGTGGCCGTCTTGCTGCTCGACGTCGGCAAAGGTGCGCTGGCCGTGATTATCGCGGCCGCCATGGCTGCCGCAGCCGGCCTGCCCGAAACGGAGGCATTGTGGTGGGCGGCCGCCGGCGTACCGCTTGGGCACGGCTGGTCACCCTTTGTGCGCATGCAGGGCGGCAAAGGCCTCGCGCCCGCTTGGGGCGCCCTGACCGCCATCGCGTGGCCGCTCGGCGCGGCGGGCCTTGCGGCCCTAATCGCTTGGATGCTGCTCCTGAGAAACCCAACGGCTGGCCTATGGTCGTTTCTGCTGACCTTCCCTGCCCTCACCGCCGGTGTGATGCTGCAATTGGGCGCACCCGCTCAGACGTTATGGACCACGCTGGCGGCGTCCATGCTGATGGCGGGCACGGTCGGGTGGAAGTCACGCCGCGGTTTGGGGCGCTACTGAAGCCGTAGGCCGCCCGGTGGGGTGCGCCCGAACCACCAAGCCCGCACGTCTGCCACCAAAAAGAGGCTCCCTGCCACCAGAACCCCGTCGTGACTGGCGGCGGCCTGCTGCACGGCCTCACCCACGTCGCCTGCAGCACCGTCCACACGCAAGCCCGCATTCTGCAAACGTGTGGCTGCCTCTTGAGGGTCAAGGCTGCGTGGTGCCCCGCTGGCCGCGGTGGCGTACACCGACGTGCATACGGGTGCAAGCGCTTGCGCGATGGACGTCACGTCTTTATCTGAACTGAACCCCGCCACCCAAGCGATGGTGCCGTTAAACGCAGCCAGTGCGGCAGCCAGCGCCTCTGCGGCTGCTGGATTGTGCGCCCCATCCAGCAGCAGCCAGTCCGCCTGTCCTAAGCGGCCCCCAGCATCAAGGCGTTCCATCCGACCCGGCCACTGGGTGGCGGCGACGCCAGCCTGCACCGCAGCCTGGGGCACCCCCAAATGAAGCGCAGCGGTGGCGGCGAGTTGGACGTTGCCTACTTGGTGTGCCCCCAGCAAGGGTGTACGGAGTGCCAAGCGGCCTCCCCGCCAGGACAGCATGAGGTCTTGCGGTTCAAGCGTTGCAGCGGCGGTGCTCGCATCGCAGCCAGGCACCGTTACGACCGTCGCACCCACGCGTTCCGCCTGCGCGTGAATCACCTCGCGTGCCACCCCCTGAGCGGTCGTGAAAACCGGCGCAGGCGTCCGGATTAAGCCTGCCTTTTCTGCGGCGATGTGTTCCACCGTGGGCCCCAAGTAAGCTTCATGATCGAGCGCGACGTTGGTGATCAGGACGGCATCCCGTGGCGCGACGTTGGTGGCGTCCAAACGACCTCCCATGCCCACCTCAAGCACCACACGTTCTACGTTTGTCTCGTTGAACGCCAGGAATGCCATGGCGGTGACCGCCTCAAAAAACGTGGCGCCCGCAGCATCGACGTGCGGTTCAATACGGCTTGCCAGCTCCTCAAACGCATCGGCGGAGAGGGGTTGACCGTTGATGCGGATGCGTTCGCCCGGTTGTTCCAGATGAGGGCTCGTGAAGAGGCCGGTTGAGAAACCAGCGGCTGAGAGTATGGCGTCCAGCGTTGCTGCTGTGCTGCCCTTGCCGTTCGTGCCGCCCACAATGACCGTTTGCAGGTCACGTTCGGGTCGACCGAGTCGGTCCAAGAGATCTTCAAGGCGCTCGAAACCGGGTTTGATGCCGTGTCGCTGTCGCGCCATCAAGCGTTCGCTGGCCGGCCGCGGCGCCCTCATGTTTGCCGGTCCGCTGCCACCAACACGGCCAGTTCACTCCCGGCCGGCGCATCGGTGCGTTCATGCTGCTCCACGAGTTGGGCGACCGCCTCGCTACCACCGACCTCCCGCACCATGGCGGCCCCAAGGCGCGCGTGGTAACGCTTGACGTACCCGGCCGCCCCGCGCTGGGTGCCAAGCCAGGCATCCGGTAGGACGTGACCCGCGATGCGTTCAGCCAGCCGGTACGGCCGGACGGACTTGCCAACGTCGTGAAGTAACGCCGCGCGTACCAGGCGGTCAGGCGCATCCGGCTTCATGCGCAGCACCAGGCGTGCCACCGCAACCGCATGCCAACGGTCGCGGGTATCCATAGCGTCATAGAGTCGTCGTTCTGCTGAAGGTAGGAATGCGTGCGCCCAAGCGTCATCCGGGCGGACAAGCGCAGGATGCAAACCGCGTACGGTGCGTTGCGTGGCGTTCCACCACCACCTGGTTGGGCGCATACTGAGAGCGTACCAACGTGCCCTGAGGGCTTAAGCGGGCAGTGGTGGCGGGCTATGCTCCGGCCGATGGGTCTACCGCTTCCCCGCTTTCGCTTGCTGACCACCTTCGTCGCTGTCTTCCTTGTCGTGCAGCTGCCGTCTCTTGCGCACGCGAATGAGGTTCCAGCAGACATCGCAACCGCAGCCGATGCGGCCGTTGAGGAATGGCTGAACCGTCCGGCGGTGGACCTTGAGGTGCTCGCGTCGCAAACACCCGAAGAGATTTGTGCGCAACTGCCGAACCTGGTCGCGTCACCCCCCGCGCCGGATAGCACGACCGTCGTCCTTGAAGACCGTGCGCTACGGTCGGAAGCCGGCCTCGATAGTGCCACGGTCACGTATCCTGCCAAGATCGATCCGGACCGGTTGGCGGTGGTGGAGGTCACGCTTGAACGCGTGAACGGCGACTGGTCCGCCACGCGGGTCGGTTTCGCGTCTGAAGGTGGCGATCCGAGGGCTTGGACGGGTAACCGGACGATTCAAACGGTGTTCGCGGTGTTGAGCTTGTTGTTGGTTGGCCTGCTGGCGCGCCCTGGGCCGGTTCGTCGCGTTTACGCCATGGGGTGGGATGAGTTCAAGCGTCACCGGCGGTTGATTATCGGCACCATGCTTGGCGGTTGGGCGTTGGTGGCGTTTGGCCTGTCGGTCGGACGTGACCTGCCTGACGCCTGCGACGAGGCGATCCTGTCGGTCTTGGAGCAGACGTTGACGGGCATTGGGGCGGTCGCTGCGCTAGAAAGTGGGAACACGGTTCGCGCGGCGTTGTTGATTTTCTACCAAAACTACGTGGTGGTCTCGGTGACGCTGTTGTTTGGCTCGTCGCTACTGCTCGGCATTCCCGCATACCTGATTGCGGGCACGTCATTCTTCGTGCAGACCGTTGCGTTTGGCGCGCTGGGTGTGGGCGGCGGCCCACTGGCGCTCGCTGCCGTCGCGGTCCTCTTCGTCCTTGAGTTCACGGCTTACTTCCTGGTTGTGTCTGGGGGTGGGATGCTGCTCGTGACGTTGGTGCGTGGTGGCTTTGCGGGCCTACCTCTCGCCTACCGGCGTGCTGTGCTGACGCTGCCGTGGGCCGGCCTACTGCTGCTGGTGGGCGCTTGGTATGAAGCGCTGATCCTCGCGATTTAAGCGTTTGGTTGTAAGACCGACCGCACGTCCGTTAACGAACCTGGCGTTTGGTGAAACCTCGTGCCGTGCACAGCAAACGGGACGGATGCCCGCGTGTGGCGGCCGTGGCCAAGGTCTTCTAGGTTGCCGTGGTCGCTGGTGAGCACCACCTGCAGTTCGGCGGGAGCGGCGGTCAGAACCCCGCCGATGAAGGCGTCCAAACGCGCGACGAGTGACGCTGCGGCCACGGGGTCGGCTTGGTGTCCTGCCCGGTCGGTCGTCCAAACGTCGAGGACCGTCAACGCCTGGTTGGCGGCATGCTGGGCCAACCGGCGGCCCGCACGTTCAGCGCCGGCTGGGCCGTCCACAAAACCCCCTGGGGGGTCGATCCCCCACTCATGAAACGCTTGCCCGTCGAGGTCGGCGGCGAACGCCCGGCCGTCTTGGTAAGCGTCTAGGCCGGGG
>CAJXNS010000041.1 GCA_913057165.1 uncultured Trueperaceae bacterium | reverse complement strand
CTATTTCAATTAGACTCGCGGCTTGATCTACGTTTTGGTTGAATTCTTCACGGGTGTCGATTCTGTCGCCTGCATTTGTGCCGATACGCGAGCCGATAATGCCAAATTCGAGGTAGTTGTTATCGTCGCCATAAAACGCTTCCAAATCAGTAACGCCGGGGCTGGTGTTCCCACTTACCGCCGTAATTTCAGCCTCAAGGCTGCCACTGCTATTCGCAAACGCATGCTTTAGGTCGCCGGCAGCGACGCTATCAAAAACAGCTGCGCCAGAAATATCCAACACATTGTTCACATTGCTTACGGAGACACTCACCGCGTTTACGAACTTGTAGAGAACATCAACGTCAGCGTCACTGGTTGCTTCGGTTCCCTCACTTTGTGCCGGTGTTGCGTCAGCAGCTGCGAAAAGTAATGCGTGCATGGCTGCAAACGCTAAAGCCACTTTCTTGAAGGAAAATTGCATCAACCGATCCTTTCGATCGACCACATTGATAGAGGAAGCCAATTGGTGTTGATTATGCCGTCCTGGGCGCTTTGGTCGTGATTTCATTGCGTATCACGCACCGTAAAGGTCACCGTGATGCTGGCTTCATCGGAACCATCGTTGTCCCGCTCAACCTGTGGGCCGTCGCCAATCTTTTTGGCCGCAAAAAGCAGCGATGTCGCTTGAGCCTTACCATTACTAGGACGGCTTGCAAAATCCGTCGAAGAGCCGTTTGCGTCCAGAAGCTCCACCTCCGGAAACGCTGCTTCGAGGGTTCCCGCCTGCGAAATAATGAGCGGTTCGCACGTGTCCGTGTCGGTGGTCAATGACGCATTGTCGGTGTCGGTCGGGCAGATGTGCAATTCCATGCCATCGTCCTGGTTACCAAATCCGATATCTGAAAGATTGAATGGGGTTTCGTCTTGTGGATTAATACGATTGTCAACTGTGTTGGTGTCAATGCTCGTAACCGCTGCCGTCATTTCCGTGTGCGCAGCACCTAACGTGAAGTTGACGTTAACAGGATCGTCTGCGGGCACAAACGTCCCTGCGGCGTTTGCCGACGTGAGCGTCAATGTGGTTTCAGTACCCGACGCGTACGTCGCGGCCACACGGTTACCGGGAAGGAATTGAATGGCATTAACGGTTTGTGAGGCCGTGGCAAAGCCAATCGCATTATCCACGGCAGCAGCACTATCAAACTGCGCGTATGCGTAATTGACCCCAAATAGCAGGATCAGCACCACCAAGAACTTATGTGTCATCAAATGATTCTCCAATCCACCTATTACGGCTGTTGTCTGGCGCAAGGCAGCCTAGGTGTCAGGAGCGTAATTACTAACGGTTATGTAATCGTTATGTGCGGTTTATCCGGCACAGCATGTGACCAGTAATGTCGGCCTACCAGCGTTCGTGCACCTGCGCGCGAATCCACCGGTCGTACGTCGCCTCCACCTGCGCCAACGCCTCCGGCTTCAGTGCCGGTAGGTCGCTTGCTTGCGCGTTCGCGCGGGCCTGCGCCTCGGTCTTCGCACCCGGAATCACCGTCGACACGGCGGGATGCATCAAGATCCAACGCAAGGTCGTCTGCGCAAGCGTCGCGCCAGCAGGCACAATCTGCTTCAGCTCCTCAGCTGCATCCAAACCGGACTCAAAATCCACCCCAGCGAACGTCTCACCCACGTCAAATGCTTCGCCGTGACGGTTGAAGTTCCGGTGGTCGTCCTCCTCGAACGTGGCGTGCCGGTCGAACTTGCCGGTCAGCAAGCCTGAGGCAAGCGGGACGCGCACGATAATGCCAACTCCTTGACGGGCGGCGGCTGGCAGTGCCTCTTCAGCGGGCTTCTGGCGGAACGGATTGTAGATGATCTGGATCGTGCGAACGATCGGATGCTCAAGCGCCAGCAGGGCTTCTTCGACCGTTTCGACCGACACGCCTACGCTGCGCACGCGGCCCTCGTCCACCATGCGCGTCATCGCCTCAAAGGCGGTGTCGTGGCGGTAGACGTCGGTGGGTGGGCAGTGAAGCTGCACCAGGTCGAGAGTGTCCATGCCGAGGTTTTCACGCGACCGGTCCACGAACGCCGACAGGTTGGCGTAGTTGTAGCCGTCTGCGGTATGTGGGTCGAGGCGCCGTCCGGCCTTGGTGGCGACGTGAATGCGGGTGCGTTCTTCAGGATCGCGCTCAGCCAGCGTGCGGGCGATCAGCCGTTCGCTGCGGCCGTCGCCGTACACGTCGGCGGTATCGATGAACGTCACGCCCTCGTCGATGGCGGTGTGCAGCGCGGCGATGGCGTCGTCTTCATCCACATGCCCCCAGGCGCCGCCGATGGCCCATGCGCCGAAGCCGATGTCGCTGACCTTCATGCCGGTGGATCCTAAGGGTCGTTGGTTCATGGGGCAGCATATCGCGCTCGTGCGGCGAAGCCGCGGGCAGCTGCCGGGGGTAAGCCCGCCGGTGTGACCACACCCTTGCCAGTACCTTAGTTTTTAAGGTATTTTGCGGTTGGGCTAGAAGACCTTCTAGCCTGACGCCCCACGCGGGCGTGCACATGAGGATGCCTTCGAAACGAATTCGAACGCACCGTTGGCTGTGGCGGCCCGCCGGTGCGTCCGAACGAATCGTCCCGACACGAAAGGTCGTGCCCGGCGATGCTTGACGCTACCACGCACCTGGATGGACCAAGCGCCCTCCAGGACGAAACAAATCTCATCTCGGCTCACGCCCAGACGGCACGGGCGACCCACCCGACCGTGATCGCTGTCGAGCCGTTCGCACTCTGGCGCCTTGAAAGGCGTCACCCGCACGTCTCGCCGACCCCCATGGCGAGCTTGAACGCAAACGGCCGCGTGCGTTACGCCAATCCCGCTGCGCGTAGGCACGGCGTGCAAGCCGGCATGACCCATGCCGGCGCGCGGCAACGCTGCCCCAACCTGACCGCCAAACCGGAGCAAGGCCGCGACCACGAAGCCGCCTGGACCGCTTGGCTACACGACCTGCTGCGCTCCACCCCGCGGGTGCAACCGGTTCGCTTGGGCCTGGCCGCCGCCGACCTTACCGCCAGCGAAGCGGACGACCTGGCGCGCGCCCTGCAAGCACGCGTCGCACACGCACGCACCCTGCAAGACGCCCAACTGCTCGCCCCCATGGCGACCGTCGGCCAGGCACTACACGCCACCGACGCAGACCCACAAGACCACCTTGACGCCGCACCCCTAAGGCTGCTCGGTACCGCCGGCCTGACCGCCCAGGAACGCGACCGTCTCGCCTGGCTGGGTGTCACCCGCATCGGACAACTGCGCGCCTGGACGCACGCCCAACGCCAGGGCTACCTCGGCGCGACCGCTGACACCCTCAAGCCGTTCCTGGACGGCCCCAAGCAGCGCACCCTGCCGTACCTACCCCCACCGCCCATGCTGAGCGCCACGCATGCGTTTGACGAACCAGCCTTTGAACCGTTCGAAATCGATCCGGTCTTAGACGCCCTGATCGAGCGGTTGCACACCCAACTTGGCGACCAGCAGGCCACGGTTGTGCGGGTGGTCGGCGAAACGCACGGGCTCGAATCGAGCGGCACACGGCGCGCCAAACGCGCCACCAGCGACGCCGCCCGCCTGGCGCGCCTGGCGCGGCACGCCCTAGAGGACAGCGGCCTGCAAGCCGCCGGTTTGGACGGCCTCCGCATCGAACTCAGCGGCCTGACACGCACCGCCGAAGCCGCCACGCTATGGCCGTGGCAGCGGCGTCTACAGGACGCCAGCGAAGCGGTCCACGCCCGTTTTCCAGGCCAAGCACGCCACTTTGTGCTGCACGACCCGCACGCCCTTCGCAGCCGGCAACGCTGGCAGCTACACGACCGCATGTCCGGCCGGCCGGTTGAGCCCGCCAAGCAGGTCGGCACGACCGCTACACCCTCCACGCCCTCTGCAGCCTCCACCCCCGCTGGCGTGACCGCCACTACGGAGAAAACGCATGCTTGACCCACCCCGCAGCGTGCCCACCCCAGGCGGGCGGCCGCGGGCCATCCGGCGGATCCTGGACGCCTGGCGGGCCGGCAACCGCTGGTGGCAAGGCGAACCGCCCAGCCAACACCTGCTGGTGGAACTGGAGGACGGCCACGCCGCAGAACTCGCGCATGAGAACGGCGAGTGGACGCTTGAACGGACGCTCGACGGGTGACGCGCACCCAAACCCTGACGCACCTGCTGAACGTCCGCAGTTTTTTCAGTTTCGGGCGCGGTGTTAGCAGCCCCAGGCGGCTGGTGGAACGCGCCGCCGAGCTGGGCTTCGAGAGTGTCGCGCTGACCGACCTGAACGGCGTGTACGGCGCGGTGGAGTTACACCAGGCAGCCCAACGGCTGGGCGTCCACGCGCTCGTGGGCGCCACCCTGCACGTCGAAAGCGATGAAGGCACCTGGCCGCTACCGCTGCTCACCGCATCACGCGAAGGGTACGCCCACCTCAACGAACTCATCACCCTCGCGCACGAGCAAGACGGCCGCGTCACCCTCGCGATGCTGCACGCACACGCCCGCGACCTGCACGCCCTCACGGGCGGACGCGGTGGTGCCCCCAGTCGCCTGCTGGCCGCCCGCCGCATGGCCGCCCTCGACCGCTGGATGGACGCCATGCAAGACGCCTTCCCCGGACGGCTGTGGGTGCAGCTTTACGCCGACGCGCACCCCAGCGACCGGCGGCGCGCCCGCATCCTGCGGCAGTGGGCGTACGGCCGCGGCCTGCCCGCCGTTGCCGCTCCCACCGTGCATTACGCCACGCCCGACCTGTACCCCCTGCACGACGCGCTCACCTGCGCCCGGCTGGGCATCGATGTGGACACCCCACACCCCGAGCGGCCACAAAACGACGCCGGGGCGGTCCCGCAACCGGACCTGCGTGACCGCGACCCGCTCGACGGCAGTCCGCTACTCCTGCCGGACGTGCTCGCCAACACCGCTGCCCTAGCAGAAGCCTGCCGCTGGCGGCTGCTGCCCGACCGGCTGGCACCCCCAAAAGCACGCATCCCTGAAGGCCTCACGCCCGATGAGCACCTTGAAGCCCGCAGTTACGACGCGCTGCTGGAGCGGTATCAAGGCGCCGCACGCAGCGCTGCACGTAAGCGCCTCGATGAGGAGCTCGCCACCGTCCGCGCGCTTGGTTTCGCAGAATTCTTCTTAGCCGCTGCGGAGGTGACCGACTACTGTCACGACCGCGGCATTGTCGCCAGCGGACGCGGTTCGGCTGCCGCCAGCTTGGTGTGCCACCTGCTCGGGATTACGCAAGCCGACCCACTAAAGCACGACCTGCTGTTCGAACGGTTCCTGCACGGCGGGAAGCGCAGCCCACCCGATATCGATATCGATATTGCGTCGCACCGCCGCGATGAGGTGCTCGCGTGGGTGGAACGTCGTTTTGGGGCGCGCACCGAAGCGATGGTGTGCAACCGCATCACCTACTTCCTGCCATCAGCCGTGCAGGATCTCGGACGGGCGCTTGGCATCCCACCGGAGACGCGCCATAAGCTCAGCAAGGCGCTCGGGCGGGAGCACCGGCACCGCCGGCCGCACCAGGCTGAGCAGGCCGCGGACGTGTTCGACGAGGTGCTCGGCGACGCACCGGTCAAAACGCAACTGCTGCGCCTCATGCGGCGCATGGAGCCGAAGTTCGTGCGGCATGTCGCCCCGCATTCCGGTGGGGTGGTGTTAAGCCGTGAGCCGCTGACGCACCACACGCCACTCGAGCGTTCGAGCGGCGGCATCAAACTGCTGCAGTTTGATAAAGACGACATCGAAGCGCTGGGGCTCATCAAGCTTGACCTGCTTGGCTTGCGGATGCTGAGCGTGTTCGAGCGCGCCCGGGAGGAGATCCACCGGCTCGAGGGGACGTGGGTGGACGTGCGCGACCCCCCTCAGGATGAGGCGGTGTGGGGGGCGTTACGGACTGGCGACACGATGGGGCTGTTTCAGATTGAGTCGCCAGGGCAGGTGCGCATGAGTGTGCAGCTCAAGCCGCGCAACCTGACGGACTTGGCGCATCAGGTGGCGCTCTTCCGGCCGGGTCCCATCCAGTCGCAAACGGTGCACCCGTACGTGGCCCGCCGTAACGGCCGTGAGCCGGTTCGGTACTTGCATGAAAGCTTACGGCCGGTGCTTGCGAAGTCGTACGGCGTGATTTTGTTTCAAGAGGACCTGATGCGCATTGCGGTGCAGGTGGCGGGCATGACGTGGAGCGATGCGGAACGCTTCCGTAAGCTCGTCACGACGTTCGAGGAGGAATCCGAAATTCGGGGGTGGCACCGCGCATTTATCGATGGTGCGGTGCGGACGTCCGGCTGCACGCCCGCTGAGGCGCAAGCGATCTTTGACGCGATGGCCGCCTTTCGGGGGTACGGGTTTGCGGAGTCGCACGCGTGGGCGTTCGGTCTGCATGCGTACACGAGTGCATGGTTGCGGCATCACCATCCAGCTGCGTACCTGGCGGCGGTCTTTAATGAACACCCGGGCATGTGGCCGCTCTCCACGCTGAGGCAGGAAGCAAAGCGGCGTGGGGTGGGCGTCCTGCCGCTGGACGCCAACCGTTCCGGGATGGCTTGGCGGGTGGCAAAGGGCGACGGCCGGGTGGCGTTAAGGCCGCCCGTGTGGCTCCCGAAGGGCGTCTCGAAAGAGGCCGCGCGGGCGTGGGTGGTGGAACGCATGCGTGGCGGGCCGTACGCCAGCGTGGCGGACGTGCATGCGCGCTTGCGGCTGCCTACCGACACGCTTGAAGCGCTCGCGCGGGCGGGCGCGTTTGACGCGCTAACAGCGCGGCGGGACGCCCTGTACGAAATTCGGGCGCTGAAGCATCAACGCCCCGCCGGTGAGGCGCCGCTCTTTGATGCCGTCTTGGATGTGCCGCCGTTGGCGGCGCTGGATGAGGCGGAGTTGACGGTGTGGAACCACCGCTTAAAGGGTGTGGATGAGACGGGTCGCCATCCGGTTGATCTGGTGCGGCATGAACTGCTTGATCTAGACGCTAAGCCGCTTGCAACCCTCAGGCCAGGGCGCGTCCGGACGGGCGGGTTGATTGTGGCTCGGCAGAAACCGCAAACGGCGAACGGGTTCGCGTTCTTCGTGCTGGAGGATCATGAGGAACGGGTGCAGGTGGTGATCTCGCCCACGTTGTGGGAGGCGCAGTGGCAGGCGCTGCGGGACGCGAACGTGCTGGTGGTCGACGGGATATTCGACCGAACCGGCCGGGCGTGGACCCTACGAGCAGAAAGGGTTTGGGGGATGAGCGCTACATTTGTTGAACAGACTATGGGGTACTTTTATAGTTAACGATTAATTAACGCAATAACACTATATCTAGTGAGGAGATGAGCGACAACACGCGACGCACACGTCCACGCAAACCCTTCGTGCACCTACTTGGGACCCCAAAAGTTCGCCATCCACGCCAAACTGACGGGGCGGTGCAACAAAAACACTGGGCGCTGCTTACGTACGTGTTGGCCACCGGTCAACCGGTGGGACGCGAAACCCTAATCACGCTGTTGTGGCCAGACGCCCTCGAAAAACAAGGCAAAATCAGCCTTCGAGTGGCCCTCACCGCCCTCCGCAAAAAAGTGGGTGAAGCCTTAGAGTCCGATCATTTAAGTGTCGGTATCGACCACACCAAGATGCATTGCGACCTGACCATTCTTCGCACGTGGCACAAGGCGGGCGCCCCTCCCGACGACGTACCGTACGACTTAAATGTCACCCGTGACCTTCTCGAAGGCTTAATCCTCAAAGACGCTCCCGGATTCATGGATTGGCTCGACGAAGAAAGGAGTCGCGTGCGCCGTGACGCACACGACGCATGGTTACAGGCCGCACAAACACTTCACGAAACCCTGGGGGCTGAAGAAGCCCTTACGCTGGTAGAAACTGCCAGCCAAATTCAGCCGTGGGAGGAAGCGACCCACCGGGTCGCAATCCGGCTTCTGGCCGAGGCTGGCCACCTAGAAGAAGCGGTGCAACGGTATTTTCGAACCGAACGTGAACTGGATCAACACCTTGATGCTGAACCATCACGCGACACAAACGACCTCTTACGGACCATCCGCCAACGGTTGCTGACCCCGAAAGCCGCCGAGGCCGTACCAGAAGGCCTAACCGATGGCTTGCCACGCTCCGAGCACGGAATCGTCGGACGCGAACGAGACCTGCTATCGGTTTTAGATCGCCTTGAGCATTTAACTGTCTCGCTACTCACCATCCACGGCCCGCCTGGGGTTGGTACCTCAGCCCTGGCATGCGAAGCAGCACGCCTGCATGCCCGGACCCACGGCATCACGACACGCTACGTGTCCCTGAGAAACACCGAAGATGTCACCACGGCACGTCACACCATTTTTCAGGCCCTTGAAACCGACAAAGACACGCTCGCAGGCGCGTTGGTGGTCCTCGATGATGTGACACCCGGAGCACTCAATCAAGAATTATTAGATGACGTCCAGGAAGCTTTTGGCATCGAACATTTCCTTGCCACGAGTCACACGGTCTTAGGGCTCGTGGGTGATGGGGGCGAAGAATCTTCTTGGGCGCTCTCTCACCTGGCACCCCCGCCACTCAACCCCCTGGACGATTGGGATTTCGTGAGCTCACCTTCGGTGGCAGTATTTCTTGCGGCAGCAACCCGAGCCGGATGGTCTGGATACGCAAGCGAATTAACCTTCGATCAAAAAAACCTCATTCATCTCACGTGCCGAACCTTGCAAGGGCACCCGCTATCGCTTGTACATGCCGGCCGAGCATGGGCAGAGGGACGACTTATCGAACCGGTCTTAACTATGAAACCCATTGCGACGAACGTTTGTGTCGATCGCGTCTCAGAACTCCCCTCAACCCAGCAGTCTCTCCTGCATCACGGTTTGGCGTTCGTCCAAGCACTACCTGACGAAGTACAGACAATGTCAGCAAAATACGCTCCAGTTGGCGTACCGTTTACAAGCGGGTTCGTTGCATCTGTTTTGGATTCCGACGTCAGTCACGTACGCCGCGAGCTACGCCATCTTGCGCATGTTGGGGTGGTGAGTCGGAACCCAAGCGGAGCACCGCCTGAAACCTATGTCCTACCTCCGCAGATTCGTGCTGCTTTACTCGTACATGTCGAAGGCGCTGCCACATGAGAAGCGCTTCATTGTCGTCGTACCGATCACAACTGATCGCTTGGGCAACCGAACTTGCATCGCAGTTGCGCACCGCAACAGAACGTGAAGCGCTTGACCATGCCGATCTTTGGATCGACGACGTTTACCGAAGCCTGTTATCCCTGCGGCAAGAACACCCCGATCGTGCCGCGATGCTCGGTGCCAAACTATGGCGCCTCTTTAGCCGTATTGGGCTTGCGTCTCGCCTGAGAGCAGACCTGGAATCAATGTTGCTTGATGCTGCAGACGAAATAACATCTGAGACACGCACGCAAGTCCAGCTGGCGTTGGGTTGCCTCGCATTAAATTCCGGCGAACCAAGCAATGCCCTGGCTTCTTTGCAATCCGCAAGCCAGTCCCTTGACGCCCACGCTGACCCACAAACCAACGCCGAAATCAAGCTCCACTTGGCAACGGCAAAGCGTCAGCTGGGCGGACTCAATAGCGCCATGGGTATTGCCGATGAGGCACGCCGCGTCGTTGCCCATACCGACAACGACTGGTTGACTGCATCGATTGAACTTGAGCGAGCATGCATCCTCACAAGCGAAGGGGACGCTTACGAAGCCCAAAGCCTTCTTGAGAAAGCCAAAGCGGAACTCACCAAGGTTGGTGATGCTGAGGGTGTCGCCCTTGCAACGGTTGAGTTAGCGCTTCTTCACGTGAAACGCGAGCAGCCTTCAGCTGTTGTGGATCATGTGATGCATCTTGAGGCGCATTTGATAAGGCATGCCGGTCTTCCCATCATTCGTGTACTCAAAGGGTCGCTTGACAAGCTTAAGCACACGCTACTCTCGAACGGTTACGAGGATCTCGGGGATCACTTTAGCCAGACCATTGAGGAAAGTATGCCGCGCAAGTAAGACGCGCTTCGCGGAATCGCTTAAAAGGGAAGGACTTCTTGACTGGCGACCGTGTCACCCAAGGCGCGAGCGACCAGCTCGGTGACGTGCTCTTCTACAGCAGCGTCACTCCAGTCATCGAACGCGAACATGGCGTCATCTGAGAAGGAGATCGGAAAGCCATCGGGGTCGCCCCGTTCGACGGTGAAGCGGACGCGCACCTGGCGGGCGTCCAGTTCGCATTCGTAGGTCAGTGACGCGCGTGCGAACCACCAGCCGCTGCCGTCTTCGCTGGCGGGCCGCAGGGCCAAGTGGATATACGGCGGGTCTTCGCTGACCTCGAGGGCTTCCTCGCTCGCCACACTGAAGCCGTAGCGTTCGGCGACCTCCGACGCGGTTTGAAAGGCAGGACGCACCCACGACGCGACGCGTTCAGCGAAGGCGTCAGCGGTTTCGCGGCGTTCCCGTTCGGCTTGTTCTTGGGCGCGGCGTTGCCGATCGACCAGTTCCTGGTGGGCGCGCAGCATGGCGTCCAGTCGTTCGGCCAGGCGGTCGGTCGTGTCGCTCATGGTCGGCAGTCTAGCGCACGGCGTTGGCGCTTCGTTCAGGAAGCACGCGGCAGATGCCGTGCGTGCCGAACGGGCCGTCGGCCGCAAACACGATCTCGAGGCGGTCGCCTGACGGAGCCTCAATCACCGTCAGTTCCGCCAGGTCGCTGGGCTGCCATGCGGGCGCGGTCACGCCTCGTTCTTGGACGTAACCGTCGAACGTTCGGACGGTCGTGGGTAGGGCCTGCTGCGGCAGACTGAAGCACACGCCCTGTTCTTGGAGGTCCACCAGGCACGGCACCACCACGCCGCCTTGCGCCTCAAGGTAGGGCGATACCAAGGCGCGGCAGGGTGCTGCGGCCGTGGCGACCGCCAGCGACACCATCACCACCACGGCGACCGTCAGTTGCTTCACGCGCTGCCAGGGCATGCTTGCCTTCCTTTCCGCAACCGCGCAGGTCGCGGCCCAGTGTTTCAACCGCGAAGCATACCGGCCCGACGTTGGGCGTTCATGAGCGCGCCAAGGGTGGGGCGTGCTCCCGAAAACGGGTGTACGCCGCATCGATGTCGGCCTTCACGGCCGGGTTGGGTGCCCACTGGCGGCTGGCTTGTGGGGCAGGCGTGTGGGTGCCTTGCGTCTCCTAGGCGAGCACGGCCGCGCCGTGAGCCGGTCCGAGGAAGGTATGACGTTGGCGCGCCGCGATCCCAACCGGATGAAGGTGGAGTTTGACTTCCAGGCGTCGTGACGGTTGCTCAGCCGGCGGCTGGTGGCGGGCGCCCTACAGCACGACAGAAAACGTGAAGCGTGAGTGGTGTTCGTAGCGACCATCGGGCCGGAGAATGACCGTATCGGCGTCTGAACCGTGGATGGCGTCTGGATGGCGTTGCGGTTCGATGGCCAGACCGTCGCCTTGCATGAGGGCGTG
>CAJXNS010000040.1 GCA_913057165.1 uncultured Trueperaceae bacterium | reverse complement strand
AAAACGAAGGAGACCGACATGGCCGAAAAAGCAGTCACGCAAGGAGGATGCCCCGTCGCCCACGGCAGCGCATCCAACGCCGCACCATCCAACCGCGATTGGTGGCCCAACCAACTCAACCTGAAAATTCTCCATCAGCACACCGACCGCGTCAGCCCCCTCGAGCCTGACTTCGATTACCGCAAAGCGTTCAATGCCCTGGATTACGAGGCGCTCAAGAACGACTTGCGCCAATTGATGACCGACTCGCAAGAGTGGTGGCCGGCCGACTACGGGCATTACGGCCCGTTCTTCATTCGTATGGCGTGGCATGCCGCTGGCACCTACCGCACCGGCGACGGCCGTGGCGGCGCGTCGGCTGGATCGCAGCGTTTCGCACCACTGAACAGCTGGCCGGACAACGCCAACCTTGACAAGGCCCGCCGCCTGCTGTGGCCCATCAAACAAAAATACGGTCGCAACATCAGCTGGTCTGACCTGATGGTCCTGACCGGCAACGTCGCCCTCGAGTCGATGGGCTTCAAGACGTTCGGTTTCGGCGGCGGACGCGAGGACGTCTGGGAGCCCGAAGAAGACGTGTACTGGGGCAAGGAAGCCGACATGCTCGGCGACGAACGCTACAGCGGCGACCGCGAACTTGAAAACCCACTCGCGGCCGTCCAAATGGGCCTGATTTACGTCAACCCTGAAGGCCCGAACGGCAAGCCCGACCCGGCTGCCGCCGCGCACGACATCCGCGAGACGTTCGCGCGGATGGCCATGAACGACGAAGAAACCGTCGCCCTCTGCGCCGGCGGTCACACCTTCGGTAAAACCCACGGCGCGGGCGACGCGGCCATGGTGGGCGCCGAGCCCGAAGCGGCAGACCTAACCGAGCAAGGCCTCGGCTGGAAGAGTGCGCACGGCAAGGGCAACGCTGAAGACACCATCACGAGTGGCCTTGAGGGCGCCTGGACGCCGACGCCGATCGAGTGGGACAACAGCTACTTCGATACGCTCTTCGGTTACGAGTGGGAGCTTGAGAAAAGCCCGGCCGGCGCCTGGCAGTGGACCCCCACCGACCCGGCCGCCAAAACGACCGTGCCGGACGCGCACGTGCCCGGCAAGACGCACGCGCCGATGATGGCGACCACGGACGTGGCGCTCAAGGTGGACCCGGAATACCTCAAGATCAGCAAGCGTTTCCACGAGAACCCTGCTGAGTTTCAAGACGCGTTCGCGCGTGCTTGGTTCAAACTCACCCACCGCGACATGGGCCCGATCAGCCGCTACCTCGGCCCAGAAGTGCCAGATGAAGAGCTGATCTGGCAAGACCCTGTGCCTGCGGCCGATCACCCGCTGATCGACGCGAACGACCAAGCCGAACTCAAGGCGCAAGCCCTTGAGTCCGGCATCAGCGTCACCGACCTGGCGTTTACCGCTTGGGCGTCAGCGTCCACCTTCCGCGGTTCCGACAAGCGTGGTGGCGCGAACGGCGCACGCATTCGTCTTGCCCCCCAAAAAGACTGGGAGGCCAACGATCCCGCCCGGTTGGCCCGCGTGCTGCCTGCGCTTGAGAAGATCCAAGCCGACTTCAACGCCAAACAAACCGGCGGCAAGCGCGTGTCGATGGCAGACCTGATCGTCCTGGCAGGGAACGCCGCCGTTGAAGCGGCCGCCAAAGCCGCCGGTCATGACGTGACCGTGCCGTTCACGCCCGGCCGGACGGACGCCACGCAAGAGCAAACCGACGTGGAATCGTTCGAGATGCTCGAACCCGCTGCCGACGGGTTCCGCAACTACGAGAAAGCCCAGTACACGATCACGGCCGAAGAGATGCTGGTCGACAAAGCCCAGCTGCTGACCTTAAGCGCCCCAGAGATGACGGTGCTGGTGGGTGGCATGCGCGCGCTCGGCGCGAACACGGACGGCAGCGACCGCGGCATCTTCACAGACCGCCCCGGCGTGCTCAGCAACGACTGGTTTAAGAACCTGCTCGACATGGGCCAAGAGTGGGCCGCCACCGACGAGAGCGAACGCGAGTTTAAGGCGCACGACACCAAGGACGGTCACATCCGCTGGACGGCCTCGCGGGTTGACCTGGTGTTCGGCAGCAACTCGCAGCTGCGCAACCTCGCAGAGGCGTACGCCACGAACGACGCCGAGCCTCACTTCGTGCGCGACTTTGTGAACGCCTGGACGAAGGTCATGGAACTCGACCGCTTCGACACGCTCCAGAACTAAACCCTCATCTCCAAACGCCTTTGCGGCGTTTCGTCGCGACGGCCCGGGCTTCTGCCCGGGCCGTTTTCATGCGGTCTTATTACGTTTCGCTTCCACGCCCAGCGTTCCGTTGGCTGCGGACGACCCTGCCAGTCGCGTTGCATCAAAGTGTTCGCGCTTGTATTTAAATGCATAATGTTTTACTCTCTCAACTCATATGATCCAGTCAAACAACGTCTCGGTTTCGGCGCCCGGTGGTTCAACGTCGCCGTACGTCATCACCTCGGCCCTAAAGACCCTGCACGTGTTGCAGGCCTTCGCCGAGCCGCCGTACACCTTCACGCTCGCCGACCTGGCTAGCCGCCTCGACATGGACCGAAACCAGATCTACCGTTCGCTTAAAACGCTCGAAGAGGCAGGCATGGTCGCCCCAAACGCCGAAGGGGCCTTCCATCTTGGGCAAGCCGCAGCCGCGCTCGGCACGGTCGCCTCGAGGCACCAATCCAGGAACATCATTGATGTGGCCCGACCGTTCCTCGACCATCTGGCCAGTGCCACGCAAGAGACGGTTCACCTGATGATCACCAAAGGCGACCAGGTGGTGTGCATTGACGAACGCGAAAGTCCGCTCGGCATCCGCCTTGCCTCAGTGCTTGGCATCACCGCACCCCTGCACGCTGGTGCGACCGCCAAAGCGGTCCTGGCGCACCTGAATCCCACCCGCATTGAGGGCATCCTCACCGACCTCGACCGGCTACCCAAGTACACCGGTCGGACGGCCACAAAGCGCGAAGACCTGCGCGTGGAGCTCGATTTAATTCGCGAGCGTGGGTACGCCCTCAGCGACGGCGATTTTGATCCGTCCGCCCGCGGGGTTGGCGCCCCAATCTTCAACGTCTCCGGGGAACCGATCGGCGCAGTCAGCGTCGGCGGCCCTACGTTCCGTATCGACGACGCCCGCGTCGTCCAACTCGCCCAGCTCGTAACCGCGGCTGCCCGCAACATCGGTCGGCAGTACGCGTCTACGGGACACTTCTAAGGAGGTCCACTGTGTTTCCCACCCTAAACCGCACGCTCAAGGCCGCGGCGGTGGCGCTCGCCGCCACGCTGCTGCCGCTCGGCGTGGCCGTCGCCCAAGACGTGCCGCAAGGTGGTGTGCTGCAGCTCGCCACCAACGCCGACCCGACGCTGAACCCCTGGGCGCCCGGAGCCGTAATCGAGTCGAACCTGATCAACACGATCCTGTTCGATCAGCTCACCCGCTACAGTCCTGAAGACCTGCGCCCGGTCCCTGCACTAGCCACCGACTGGTCCGCCAGCGAAGACGGGCTCACCTGGACATTCAACCTGCGCGAGGGTGTCCTCTGGTCGGATGGCGAAGCGTTCGACGCCGAAGACGTCGCGTTTACGTTTAATGATGTCGTCCTCAACGCCGACCTGGGCGCCCAAAGCGCGTCGCAGTTCACCAGCATCGATCGCGTGGAGATTGTGGACGCCACGACCGTCGATTTTGTGCTCAATTCACCGTTCTCCGCCTTGCCTTATTACCTCGCGTCCTTCGCTGGGATCATCCCCGAGCACGTTCTTGGTGATGCAGAGAACCCCCTGACCGTCGCAAGCTTCAACAAGCAAAACCCGGTCACGACGGGACCGTTCATGGTGGACGAGTTCGTGCCAGGAAGCTACGTCAGCCTTACACCGAACCCGAACCACTGGGCGGGCGAACCGAACCTTGACGGCGTCACCTTCCGGATCATCGCTGACCCGAACACCCAAGTGGCGCAAGCGCTTGCCGGTGAGCTTGATGTTGTCACCCGCCTGACGGCTTCTCTCGCCAGTGGTGTGGAGGCCAGCCCGGAGCTCGAGGTCTTGCGGCAGTCGCAAAACCTGTACTACTGGATTTCACTGAACCAAAACGACGAGCGGCTAACCGACGTGCGTGTCCGTCAAGCGCTGCTTCATGCCCTTGACCGCGAAGCGATGATCGAGGCGGTCATCGAAGGCTACGGCCAGGTCTCCACCGGTCCGGTAGCCCCACTACTCGGCGCCCTTTACGAAGATCAAGTTGCCACCTATCCCTACGATCCTGAACGCGCCGGCGAACTTCTTGACGAAGCCGGCTGGGTCATGGGCGATGACGGCATCCGCGAGAAAGACGGTGAAGACCTCGTCCTTTCGATGCCAACCGGCCAGTTTGGCTACCTCGTGCCCGCCACGCTGCTCGCCCAGCAGTACTGGGAAGACATCGGCGTCGTAGCCGACGTGCAAGTCATCGAGTGGAACGCTTACATCCAGCAAGTGGTCGTCAACCGCGAGTACGAAAGCACGCTTGCATGGTGGAGCCAACCACCCACAGCTGACGTGGCGCCGTACTACTCGTGCGACGCCGTTGGGTCGGGCAACAACATCCCCAACTACTGCAGCGAAGAGCTCGATAACCTCATGAACGCGGGCCGCAGAGCGATCACGCCCGAAGACCAGCAGGCCGCCTACTCGGAAATGCAGCAGTACATGGCCGAAGAACTGCCGTACCTCTACCTCTGGTACCCGGACATTCTGACCGCCAAACGCACCACGCTTGAAGGCTTCCCCGAGATCAACGCCTCGTCCGCCTTCCAGCACGCCGTGGATTGGTACTTAAACGACTAACGACCCCAACCGGGAGGGCGCGATTGCGCCCTCCCGAACGGGCAACGGAGGCGAGAGACGCACCCGATGACCGGTTACCTGATCAGGCGCATTGCGCAAGGCATCCTCGTTCTTTTCTTGGTCTCTATCTTTACGTTTTTTCTCATCAACCTGGCACCCGGCGGCCCCTCCTCACTGGTTGACTTCTCAAGCACCGCCGCTGAACGCGAAGCACGCCTGGCACGGTTCGAGCTTGACCGCTCTCCCGTCGAACGCTACGGCCTATGGCTCACCGCACTCGTGACGCGCGGGGATCTCGGCACGTCCATTAATCAGGGCTTGCCCGTCACCGATCTGCTCCTGCAGCGTCTTGGCACGACCTTAAGGCTCGCCTTGGGCGCCTTAGCTCTGGCGGTCGCGTTTGGCGTGACCCTCGGCATTTTGGCAGGCCTTCATCACAACCGCTGGCCTGATCATGTGGTCAGCGTCATTTCCACGCTGGGTATGTCCATCCCAAACTTTTGGCTTGGGATCGTGGCGATCATCGTGTTCTCGGTCAACCTTGGGTGGTTACCTGCGTCGGGAAGTGGCCCCATCGGTCAGCGCGCCGACCTGGCCACCTCACTCAGGCACCTGGCCCTGCCGGCCGGCGTGCTGGCGTTCAGCCTAATGCCGAACGTCATCCGCGTCACGCGCGCGGCGCTCCTTGAAGTCCTGCGATCCGACTACGTACGCACCGCGACCGCCAAAGGCATCCGCCGCCGCGCCGTGGTGCTAAAGCACGCTTTACGCAACGCACTTATTCCAATCGTGTCTATTGTCGGTTTGATCACCACCGTGTTGTTTTCCGGTTCCGTGGTGATTGAAAGCGTGTTCGGCTGGCCAGGCTTAGGACGGCTCGCGATTGAAGCGGCCAACGGCCGCGACTACCCTGTCATTCTTGGCGTGACGCTGCTTGCAGGTACGGTCGTGGTGACCGTCAACCTTATTGTGGACCTCACCTACGCGGTGATCGACCCGCGGGTGCGCCATGACTGAACCGCAGGCGCTCGCCAAGCGCCGCAAACTGTGGCGCCGCATCCGCCGTCAACCGCTCGGCCTGACCGCCTTTGCCGTGCTGATGATTTTGATCCTCACCGTGACGTTAGGGCCGCTTGCGTGGCCGTTCGACCCTGACCGCGCCAACCCGCTCAACAACCTCGCGCCCCCAGACGGGACCCACTGGCTTGGGACCGACGAGCTCGGGCGGGACGTGTTCGCGCGCATCCTTGCCGGCGGCCGGGTGTCGCTGGCGGTGGGGATCTTCAGCATGCTTGTCGGCCTAACCATCGGAACCGCCATCGGTGGCAGTGCTGGCTACTTCGGCGGCCGCACCGAAGCGGTACTGATGCGGCTGGTCGACGTGTTTATGGCCATCCCCGCGTTCTTTTTGATTCTTGTGATTGTCACCACCTTCGGTAACCACCCCGTGACCGTCATCGTCACCGTCGGTCTGGGATTCTGGGCGCAAATGGCACGCGTGGCACACGCCGAGTTTTCGCGCTTTAGGCGCCACGAGTTCGTGGAAGCCTCGCGCGCGCTTGGCGGCTCACACCCTCGCATCATGCTGCGGCACATCCTGCCGCAAGTCGTGCCGCAAGCCACGGTGCTCGCCACCCTAGGCGTGGGTTGGGCCATCCTGACCGAAGCCGCCCTGAGCTACCTCGGGCTCGGCATCCAACCACCACTCGCCTCTTGGGGCAACATGCTCCAAAACGCCCAGCAGTACTTGTGGCTCAACCCCCTCATCGCCATCTGGCCTGGACTGTTTATCGGCCTGACGGTGCTCGCCTTCAACCTTCTCGGCAATAGCCTGCGCGACCTTCTGGACCCGCGCGGAGACTCGTAACCCCTAAGGAGACGACCATGCAAAAGAAAAACTACGACGGCTACCAAGCATTCCAGTACCTGGATGCCGGTGAAGACCTACCCAACTTTGAACTGGTTGAGCAGTTTGATCGCGTACCCAGCAAGCAGGTGGAGGTTACCGCCGAGCAGGCGGAGCGGGTTCAGAACATTTTTGATGAGCATCTCATCATTTCGCTGCACGACCATACGTTCGTGGCGCCCAAAGACCTCTCACGTTTTCTGGAATTTAGGCGCTACGGGCGCGATCACACCGGTTACGCCGGACTGGCCCAGTCGGGCATGGACGCCGTCTTTGACGCCATGATGGACGGCACCGCGATGATCACCTCGCGGGCCGGCTGGAAGTGGGACGACGTCGTCTTCGATATTGGGATGCGCCTCTCAGACATTGCCCACCAGGACATGGTCAAGCTCGCCCTGACCACCGACGACATCCGAAACGCCAAAAAGAATGGGCAGATCGGTTTTGTGGTGTCACTCGAAGGGGCCGCCATGATCGAAACGGAAGTCGACCGCATTGACGTGCTGTACGGCATGGGTGTTCGGTCGCTTGGAATTGCCTACTCAGAAGGCAACGCCTTAGGGGCGGGCCTTAAGGAGCCTGCCACGTACGGCCTGACGGCGTTCGGCCGTAAGGCGGTCCGGCGGATGAACAAGTTGGGTATTGCGATTGATATTTCACACGCCAACGATCAGACGTCGATGGATACGATTGAGGCTTCCGAAGACCCGATCTTCATCACGCACGCTGGGGCGCGTGGCTTATGGAACTCCGCTCGCCTTAAGCCCGACGAGATCATCAAGGCGTGCGCCGAACGGGGTGGCGTGATCGGCATTGAGGCAGCGCCTCACACCACGATTTCCCAAGCGCAACCGCGACACACGATCGATTCGTTCATGGAGCACTTTGAGTACTGCGTGGACCTGGTTGGTATCGATCACGTGGCGTTCGGTCCGGACGTGCTGTACGGCGACCACGTCGGTTTACACCACGCCCTGCGCGAAGCCCTCAGCTTGAGTGCGTCCAAGGGCAAGGCCGAGTACCCCGAAGTGCCGTACGTTGACGGGCTTGAAAACCCGACCGAGGCGTTTCCAAACATCGTGCGCTGGCTGGTGAAGCACGGCTACAGCGATGACGAGATCGCCAAAGCGGTCGGTGGGAACATCATGCGGGTGCTTGACCAGGTTTGGGCCCGTTAACCATGGGTTTATCCGGCTTGCAGGTGGGCATCTACGCCAGTGGCGGCGCTCCGTATCACCATGCGGCATTCGCTGCGCTACACGGCGCTGAGGTTCAGCTGGTGCGGGCCGAGGACGTGCATGCAGGCTCTTTGGATGCGCTTGATGTGTTCGTCATGCCGGGCGGCGGCAAGGCCGCCATGCACGGGATGCTTGAACCGCTCGGTGCCGAAGGTGCCGCTTCCATTCGCGCATTCGTCGAACAAGGAGGGACCTACCTGTCATCTTGCGCGGGTTCGTTTCTGCCTCTAGCGGTCAGCGACGAGGTCAACGGGCTATACCCAGCCATGGGGGCATTGCGGATGACGGACCTTGAGCCCGCTAACGAAGGACCACCCGTCGTGGGCGGGTTGGCATCACCCGGTGTTGGGCGCATTCGCGTCCGGTTGGATGAGAACTCACCCCTGACGCGGGAGTTGTCAGGTGAGGTGGAGTTGGTGCATTACAACGGTCCATTTTTTGTGGGCGATACGGCCGCGACAGCGTTTGCTTGGCCGGTGTCGTTCACGGAATCCTTCACGCCCGCAGAGGCGTTCATGCAACAAACCAGTGAAGCGACAACCTTCGCAGGTTGCGTGACCAGGGGGGCTTCGACAGGCGTCGTTCGGCCTTTCGGTGACGGCCAAGTGATTCTCTTTGGTTCGCACCCCGAGTTCGGCCTCGGGCCACTCCAGCTCGGTTGGGGCGACGGTTCAACGCTGCTTCTCAACGCCCTCAAAGAGGTTCCAAAGCGCTCGGTAGCCACGGGCGGCCCTGGTGGGCCTATAACGGTCGAGCGCGGCTATGCAGACCTTACGCTCAGTGACTTGCACAACCGCATTGATGCGCATCTGCATCGTCTGGCACTCACGTTTGAGCAACTGGCCGATTTACCTCCCTCTGGTTGGCTTGAGAACCAGAACTCACCGAGTTTTCACGGGCTCAACGCGGAGGCTTTATGGCGCCGGGATATGCAAGCTGCGGGTCGCTTGGCGGGCTTAACGCGTGCTGCGTACGCCAACGTGGCATTCAAACTCTCAAACACCGAAATCGGTTGGTTGGATGACCACCCAAGACCGAATCAAGACGTGGGCGCAATGGGCCTCATCCAGCTTGTCGCGCAGGCTGAGGCGGATCTATTGGCGGCAGAACAGCTGCAAAACCAGACGCCAGAACCACCAGCACACGCCTACGACAAATTAGACCGCAACCCATTTCACTTGACGATCGGGACGTACTTAAGTGCCGGGGGGCTACTTGCGGCTGCAGCCCTCGTCGTGGCTATTTTGAACGACCGTCACGACCGACGGACTGAACTGATCGATCAGGTCCTCTTTGACGCCGATGCACTCACGAGGGAGGCCATATGAACAGCACGGTCAACATCAATGGGGTACCGCTCAACGTCCATACGCAAGGGGACGGCCCGCCCATCTACGCCCATCATGGCGCACCTGGTTTGGGAACGCACGCCACCCCCGCTAAAGCGTTTGCGCCGTTCACGGATACCCACCGCGTGGTCACATTTGATGCGCGTGGTTCGGGACGCTCCGGTGCTGTCCCCCCGTACACCCACGCCCAGTGGGTTGATGATTGGGCGCGGCTGATGGACCACTTTGGTGACGACCAGGTCATCCTGACCGGTGGATCGTACGGTGGTTACATTGCCCAAGAGTTTGCCTTAGCGCACCCAGACCGTGTTTCGCACCTCATCTTGCGTGACACGGCCGCTTCGCACCGTTTTGAAGCGCAGGCCAAGCGTACGGCGTTGGCTCAAGCAGAGCGCTTTGCTGGGATTACCGAAGAGCTGTTGGACATGCTGTTTGCAGGCCGCGTGCCTAGCGACGAAGCGTTTAAAGAAGCATTCATGACGATCGCTCCGCTGTACGACGCGAAGCTGGACGAGGCGGCCGCGCGCGACCGTTTCCAGACCGCCATTTTCAGGGCCGATACCCACAACCAAGCGTTCAGCCAGAATGTGCCGAACTTCGACCTCACCGGGCGTCTGCACGAGATTCAGGTACCGACGCTGGTGGTGGTCGGTCGCCACGACTGGATCACGCCGGTCGAAGCGTCTGAAGAGATTGCAGCGGGCATTCCCGGTGCGGAACTCGTCATTTTTGAAAACTCGGGCCATTCCCCTCAGCTTGAAGAGTCAGACAAGTTTGTGGCTACTGTAAGGTCGTTCTTAGCGCGTCACGCCTAACGCAGCGCCTACGCCCGCTGCAACCGCAACACCAAATCAAATTCGTGCCTGAACCAAAACGGTTCAGGCACGAGGTTCTATAGGACCGGCCTAAAAAACCGTGACTTGGTAACCGTCTTGCACGTACCTCCGGATACTCGGATGGCTTCCGTGATCGGCAATGAGCTTAAGGCCGGCGGCCTTGACGTCGTCTTCTGCACCGAACACGCTGGCGCAATGCGCGCACGCGCCGGCCACGAGGTGCTTGTGCGCCATCCAGGTGGCATGCTGCGGGTGGTCTTCACTTTCAAGCGCGCCCACCCAGCGCGTGCCCATGCCATAAAAAATCACGGCCGCCTCATCACCCGCTTCATGAAACTCTTGAGCGATCCACAGAGCGTTGATGGCGCGTGCAAGATTTTCGCCTTCATCCACACCCGCAAACACGAGGAAGAGCATCTTGTTCACACTCGGTCTCCTTCCGGGCGTTTAGCCCCGGTCAGGTTAGACCACGGTGGGCGACCGACACGTGTCCTGAGCCAACCCACACGTGCAATTGGTTAAGGAATGTTTGGTGATATAACAAAATAAGCATGAAAAACACTATTTTGGCAGGTTTCACGGTCGCGATGCTCACCGCCGGCTGTAGCGGCCTCGATCTTGCTTCTGCCTTCGCACCTACCGTCACAAACCAAGTGGCCGCAGAAGAGCTGCTGGGCATTAGCGCTGTCGAGACCAACGATGCTGTGCTTGTACCTGGGAGCGGCGCAACAGCAACGAATTCGCCAAGCGCCACCTCGGTTGATCTGGATGTTGGTATTTGTGCTGTGAACTTAGCCGGCGCGAACTCCTGGCGTTATGCCAGCCACTGCGGCGATTTCGTGACGCTAGAAGAGAAATTACCTCAACTAAGCACCGACGAATTCTTCGGAACCAGGCGGGAGTTGGCGGCCATTGGTCTTGACCTTGACGTTCGACCTACGCTCACCGTGGGCTTCAATGTTGATGAGCTTGAAGCCGAGACAGGCGTGCGTTCACTCCCACATCGGGTTTATGTCCGCGATTTCGGTCTCGTGATGCGTTTCAGAAAGCCGCTCTACGACGACGTGTTCGCGTACACCCGAACTGGAACACAGGGTTGGAGTGACGGCGAGTTTTGGAGTGGCACCAATTTCGGCGACCCGGATATAAATCCTGATCCCGACTATCCTGAATTGGAATTTAAGACCTACACAGCGACCGAATCGATCGCTAGCACCGTACGAATCGACGCGCTACAAGATAAGACCCTCGATGACCTCCGGCAGATTCTGACTCTGAACGGTGAGACCGAGGTATCGGTGGCGCCTTGGATGGCGATTACGATCTACCCTGGCGACATTAGGGCCCAAGATCCGCTCGGTAATTACGCCCCCAAGCTTCGATTCTCGATCACTGCAGGCGAGGCAGACGTCATCACGAGGGCAATCACCAGCGACTGATCTCTGCACGCTCAAACGGTGCTCATGAGCCTTTTTAAGCCTTGACATCTTCTAGTGCTTAAACTTCGGACACCAAACATCTAAACTTTCGAGCACCGCATGCGCCGCAAGGCTCGGATAGGGCTCGCCCACTTTCACCACCCAAGCGCCGCTCGCCAGCGCGGCCTCAAGACCGGTGGCGCTGTCCTCAACCACCAGGCATCGTTCCGGCGCGATACCAAGCGCCCGTGCGGCATG
>CAJXNS010000039.1 GCA_913057165.1 uncultured Trueperaceae bacterium | reverse complement strand
GTCAGCTGGAGCGGTAGCAACACTGACTACGGCGCCAACGACGATGGTACCGCTGGCGACGAAGATGGCCTTGGTGACACCAGCGTCACCGGTTACGAGCTCGAGTGGAACTACTTCGACCTCGTGATGGGCTACGGCGTGTACACGCACACCGACAGCAGCGACGTTAAGGACAGCGCGCAAGCGTTCTCCGTCGCCTACTCGGTCGCCTTCTAAACTTCACCTGCAGCCTAAGCTGCTTGCGGCGCACCCCACTCCGGTGGGGTGCGCTCTTTTTGTGTCACGTGTTTCTCTACGGGTCTTGAGTGATGAGGTTTAGGGCGCGTGGGCGCACACCTAAGCGCGCAAACGAGATCGCGCCTTGAGGATCGCCATCGAGGTGCATATGAACCGGTTCGGCCCATTCGAAGTTGAGTTCATGGTCTCTCAAGGTTTTCACGTCATCAACGTCCAGCGGAACGGACCGCAGTAGCTGCATCGCCGCTTGCGCAAACTGAATGGGACCCAAAGATCCACCAATGACCACGTTTAGCGTGCCATCCTCAAACGTTGCGTGTGGCGCGAAGGCAAATCCGCCCCCTGTCTGCTTGCCGACCATGGCTGCCGTCAAGATCGAACGTCCCGACCAGAGATTAGTTTTTTCGGAACGGACGGTCAGGTGCTGAGCTTTCAGGTGCGGCAGACGCTTCAGCACCGTGGCCGCGTAGGAAACGAGAGGCGGTGCGCCGCGGAGTCGCCTCAAGTGCGCAGCGACGTCGGCATCAAATCCCATGCCAAAGGCATTGAGAAAAATCTTTGGCTCAGTTGCGTCATTCAGCCACACCAGCCCGACGTCCACTTGACGTGTCAGGCCTTGGTGGATCGCGGTGGCTACGCCGGCGGGATTTAGCTGCTCGAGTCCAAGGCCGCGGGCGTAGTCGTTGCCGGTACCGGCCGGCAGTAACGCCATCGTGCGGGGCGTGCCCACACAGCCCGTGGCAACAGCGCGGTGGGTGCCATCACCGCCAGCGCTCACCACGGTTGCCTGGTCAGGTAGGGACTGCACCAGCTTGGTGGCTTCATCTGCGGATGGGGTGCGGTGCACGACAGCTTTCAAGCTAAGGAGGTTCAGTTCAGCAACAAGCACCTCAGCCTTCCTGAGCGCGCGTCCCGCACCCGAAGCGCCGTTCGCCACAATGTGCACCATGCTAGGAGCGTATACCGTCAGGGCCACGCACGATCACGCGTGCCGTGCGCCTGCCAGTCCAACCCAGCAACACGCCGGGTATCATTCGTCAATGCTTACGCTTGACGCGTTGTTCAAAAACCCTGAACTCCCCGAAATGTTCAGCGGCCTGTTGGTTGGGGATCGTCCCTGGTCGCCGCTGGCCCACCTTGACTCGGCTCTGGAAAGTGTCTCCGCCAACGTGCAGGGTCACGTCCACCCTTCGGCCGAAATTGAGGGCGCCGTGTTTGTGGCAGCCGGCGCAAGCGTAGGACCAGGCGCGTTTGTGCAAGGTCCCGCCTGGATCGGACCGGACGCCGAGGTCGGGCACGGCGCCTTGGTGCGCGGCGGCGTCATCCTCGCGCGTGGCGCGAAAGTGGGGCACGCGAGTGAAATCAAGCATGCGCTGCTCCTTGAAGACGCCAAAGCACCGCACTTCAACTATGTCGGCGACAGCATCGTGGGTGCCCGCGTGAATCTGGGAGCGGGCGTGAAGCTCGCCAATTTCCGCGCGGACGGTGCTGAAGTCAAAGTCGACGGTGAACCGACCGGCTTGCGTAAGTTCGGTGCGATCCTCGGCGACGACGTCTCCATCGGCTGTAATGCCGTCACGTCTCCTGGCACGATCGTCGGCCCCGGCAGCATGATCTACCCAGGCGCCAGCGTACGCGGCGTGTTTGCCGCTGGCACCGTGATTAAACGCCCCTTCGACACGCCCGACGTGTAAAGGTCCGCTCGGGCCGTGCTGCCCATTCGTGACATCAACCCAAGAACGCGGCCGGTGCCGGTCACGCGAAGTTTGATCATCATCAACATCGCTGTCTTTACGGTGCAGGTGTTCGCCCTTGCGTTAGGCACGCCGCCACCATGGCTGCCGTTCGCGTTTGTGCCTGACGCGTTCTTCAGCAATCCCTGGGCGTACGCCTTCACGCCCCTGACGGCCGCCTTCCTGCACGGCAGTGCCGCCCACCTCATCGGCAACCTCTTCTTCTTATACGTGTTTGGAGACAACGTCGAAGCCCGCCTCGGTAGCGTGCGATTCGCTGGGTTTTACCTCGCTGCTGCAGTCGCTTCAGCGCTCGCACACGGAGCGCTGCAACCCAGCTCCCTGACACCCATGGTGGGTGCGTCCGGCCCGATTAGTGCCGTGCTCGCGGCGTACCTGGTGTGGTACTCAGGCCGGCAGGTGCAAGCCATGCTGCTTCCGTTGGTGCCCGCATACCTGCTCATGCGGCTGGTGTGGCGCGTACCCCCATTTCACCTGTGGTGGTTCCCCGCCTGGTTGTTTCTCGGGTACTGGGCCGTCGTTCAACTGATCGAGGCGACCGGCAGCGTGACGCTGGGTCGCCTCGATGGGGCTGGCGTGGCCTGGTGGGCGCACGTCGGCGGGTTTGCGTTCGGCCTAGCGACCGTCGCCCTTACCTCCCGCAGGCGCAGGTGACGCTGCGACTTAAGCGGTCTCAATCAGGCCGTAATGTCCGTCCTGCCGCAGGTAAATGACGGCAATACCGTCCGTCTCAAGGTTGCGAAACACGAAAAAATCGTGCCCAAGCGCATCCATTTCCATGGCGGCATCCTCAGGCGCCATCGGGCGCATGACGTGCTTTTTGGTGCGCACGATCTGCGCAGGGACCTCAGCGGGCTCTTCAGCGGGAGGTGCCGGTTTCGCTTCACTACGGCGCGCCTCAAACCGGCCTTTGGCTTTCTTCAGTTGCCGTTCGAGCTTGTCGACCACCTCATCAATGGCGGCGTAATGGTCCAGCGCCCGCTCTTCAGCGCGGACGACGCCGTTGGGCACGTTGACCTGCACCTCAACCTTCGCGGGCGCACCGCCCACGCGTTCGTTGTAGGACATGACCACCTTGGCGTCCACAATGTCGTCTGCGAACCGGTCAAGCTTGCTGAGTTTCTCCTCAGCGTAATTTTTCATCGCTTCGGTCAACTCGATGTGACGTCCGACGATCTCGTAAATGGTCATGGGTGGCTCCTCTCCGGCCTTAATGGCCACGGGGTAACCCCGTTCGTTCTTGGTTGGCGGATTCTAGCACCGCACCGCCGGTTCGTCTGGGACGGCCGTCCCCGCAAACGTGTGTTTTGTACGGCACCAAGGAGCGCGAGGGCCGGGTGGTACCTTAAAAACGTGAGAAGTCAGCACGACGACGCAACCAAAGCCTGCCCGGTGGCGCGCGCCATCGATGTTCTACAAGAAAAATGGATGCTCAGCATTGTCCACGCCTTGCTCAAGCGCCCCCGGCGTTTCAACGAGCTCGGTCGGGAAGTGGTGGGCCCCAACCCGACCACCTTGCGGCAGCGCCTTGGGCGTCTTGAGGCGTTTGGGCTTGTCTCACGGCACTGTGAAGATACGGAAACCCGCTACGCCCTCACGTCCTCCGGTGAGGCCCTCAAGGACGTGATTGACGCGATTCAACGCTGGTCGGTCGTCCATTTGCATCATGCTGACGCCGCCCGCACAGAAGCGGACCGCAGCGAGCGACGGCGGTCCGTGCAGGAAAGCGCATCCAAACAAGCAGAGGCGGAGGCTTAAACCTCCGCCATCGCACCCGTTGGGTGTTTGCTCTGGGTGATTTAGCCTTCTTGGCTTGGGCCCACCGGCAGGTTCGCCACCATCACCATGCGGTCACCCTGCTGTTCCAGCGACACGTCGTATTCGGACTCGGCGCCCGGAAAGTACTTCCCGATCACACCCAATAGCTCGGATTTGAGTTCTTCCATCTTGCCGGGCGTGAGGTTCGCCCGGTCGTACGAAAGCACCAGCTTCAGGCGTTCTTTGACGCGTTCTTTGCTGCGTCCGCGGCCAAATAACCCACCGAACATCAAGACCCTCCAAACAACCGGCGCAGCCCACCGAACAGGCCGCCACCATCGTCGTTGAGGATGTTGAAAGGAAGGTCCTCGCCGCGTACGCGTTTGGCGATGTTCCTGAATTCTCCACCGGCCTTGTTGCCTTCATCCAGACTGGCGGGCGACCCCATGTTGGTGGACACCAGGATTTTTTCGTCTTCAGGCACGATGCCGATCAGCTTCACACCCAAGATTTCGAGCACGTCATCCACCTCGAGCATGTCGCCACGCTTGACCATCTCAGGCCGCAGACGGTTGATGATCAGGCGGACCTCTTCAATGCCGCGCGCTTCAAGCAGACCGATAATCCGGTCGGCATCACGCACGCTGGACACTTCTGGGTTGACCACAACGAGGGCGCCTTCAGCGGCGCTGGCGGCCGTCTGAAAGCCCGACTCGATGCCGGCTGGGCTGTCGATGATGATCCGGTCGAAACCTTCGTCCTTGAGCATCTGGACGGTTTCTTGCATGCGGGTTTCATCAAGGGCGCTTTTGTCGTTCGTTTGCGACGCAGCGATCAGGTGGAGCGACTCGACACGCTTGTCACGGATGATGGCTTGCTTGAGTTTGCAGCGACCTTCGAAGACGTCAATCAGGTCGTACACGACCCGGCCTTCAAGGCCCATGACCACGTCTAGGTTGCGCAGACCGACGTCGGTGTCAAGCACCACGACCTTTTCGCCTTCTTTGGCGAGTGCGGCGCCGACGTTTGCGGTGGTCGTGGTTTTGCCCACCCCACCTTTACCGGACGTCACCACAATGGCTTGTGCGTTCAAAACGATGCCTCCCTCAGGCTCAGGCCGCATTAGCAGCGGCCCGAAGAAACGTACGCAAGTTCTGTGAAAAATACCACAAATGGTGCTTGCAAGGCCTCAAAACGCAAGATATGGACGCTAATGCACCCGCTCAAGCTTCGCGAACTTCACCAGCAACCGCTTCGCCCCCACCTCGGGAAACACGACCGTTAACTCCGTCTTCGCGCCCGATCCTGAAACCCCCACGACCTTGCCTTCACCAAACTTCGGGTGACGCACCGTCTCACCCCCCTTGTACGCCCCACCGGGCGCTGGCGCGCGCGTTCCACCCGCTGGCTCCTGCGACAGCGCCGGCGAACGCCACGTTAGGCCGCCTAACTTCGGTCGGCCGGCCGTCCGACCGGTCGCCTCACCAAACGCATCCACGTACCGCAACAACGCAGGCGGAACGTCTTCAACAAACCGGCTGACCCGCGCCGGTTCGGTGCGACCGAACGTCATCCGCTGATCGCAGTGCACCAAGTACAGGGCTTCCTCCGCGCGCGTCAGACCGACATACAAAAGCCGCCGCTCCTCTTCCACCTCCCGCAGGCTGCCGGTGCTGCTCCGGTGCGGCAGCAACCCCTCCTCAAGACCCACCAAGAACACCACCGGAAACTCAAGACCTTTGGCGTTATGCAGCGTCATCAACGTCACGGCGTCGCTTGGAACCTCACCCTGATTGACCGCCTTCACCGCGGAATCATCCACCGACGCCATCAAAGCCGACTCATCCAAAAACTCCGCAATCGAACCGCCGTGCTCCGACTCCCACTCCTCGACGGCGGTGCGCAACTCGTCTAGGTTCTCAAGACGGCCTTGCGCTTCAAACGACCCCTCCTGCTTCAGCGCCTCAATCATGCCGGTCACGTCCAGCAGATACGCCAGAAACTTACCGGCAGGCAGCGACGCGCTCGCCTCCTGAAGGTCCTGCATCAGCTCGGCAAACGCCTGCACCTTCTTGCCCGCCGCGGTGCCCTTCAGGACCTCCTCATGCCGGTTCACCGCCGCCGAAAACGGCACGCCGTGACGCTGCGCAAACCGCGTCAGGTGCTCCACACTGGTGTCCCCAATGCCGCGTTTCGGCCGGTTGATCACCCGCCGCCAGGACACGTCATCTTGCGCGTTTAACGCCGCCCGCGCGTAACTCAGCGCGTCCTTGACCTCGCGACGCTCGTAGAACCCCACACCCCCCACAATGCGCGTCTCCAGGCCCGCCCGCCTGAGCGACTCCTCCAGCACCCGCGACTGGCTGTTCGTCCGGTACAGCACCGCAAACCGGTTTAAGTCACCACCGCTTGCGGCCAACTCCTGCTCCACCATGCGCGCGACAAAATCCGCTTCTGCACGGTGATCGGCCGCCTGATGGATCCGCACCGGCTCCGCATCGTCCTTCGTGGGTTTCAGGACCTTATCCAACCGGTCGCTGTTCTGGGCGATCACCGCATTGGCGACCTTCAGCACCGGCGGGACGCTCCTATAGTTCAACTCCAGCCGGTACGTCTGCGCGTCCTCAAAATCCCGCTGGAAATCCAGAATGTTCTGCACGTCCGCACCACGAAACGCATAAATGCCTTGGTCGGGGTCGCCCACCACCATCAGGTTCCGGTACGACTCGCTCAACTGCCGCGTGAGGCGGTACTGCGCCGCGTTGGTGTCCTGGTACTCATCGACATGCATGAACACCGCCCGCTGCTGCACGCGGTCAAGCACGTCAGGATGGTGATCAAACAACTCCACCGTCCGGCCCAGAATGTCGTTAAAGTCCACCGCATTCTGCTGTTTCAGGCGCTGCTCGTAACGCGCGAACACCTCAACAATCTGTTCAACCTCCATGCCGGACACCACCGCGCCGTACCGTTCGGCTGCCCGCTCGGCGTACACCTCAGGCGTCCACAGGTGGCTTTTCGCCCGGTCGATGGCCGCCCGCAACGCCCGCGGGTTGGCGTCCTCAAGGCCTGCCACGGACTTCAAGATCTCCTTCAGGACATCCAGCTGGTCGCCGTCGTCGTAAATCCCAAAGCCAGACTCAAGACCCACGTTGGATCCGTACGTCCGCAGCACCCGCAGGCACGCCGCGTGGAACGTACTCACCCACACCTCGCGTGCGGCCGGGCCGACCAAGCCCTCCACGCGTTCTTTAAGTTCCTGGGCGGCCTTGTTGGTAAACGTCACCGCCAAAATCTGTTGCGGGTACACCTCATGCGCATCCATCAGGTGCGCAATGCGGTGCACCACCGTGCGGGTCTTGCCGGAGCCCGCCCCGGCCAGCACCAACGCTGGGCCGCTCACGTGCCCTGCAGCGGCGCGTTGTTCTTCGTTCAGGGAATCCAGCACGGAAGCGGTCGGCACGCCCGCGAGTGTAACGCGCGGCCGGGCGGCGGCTTTGCTACCGTGACGGCATGCGCCAAGACCCAACCTTTAGGCCGACCGACCCGGCCTTTCTTGCCAACCCGTACCCCACCTACGCCCGCCTGCGTGACGAGGCACCCATGCTGCACTTTGAGCCGTGGGACGCCTTCGTGGTCACCCGCTACCGTGACGTCGACCGGCTGCTGCGCGACCGTCGCTTAGGGCGCGTGACCGACGCCAACCCCAAACGCGACCGCGACCCCAACCACGCGCCGTTCGATGCGATCCAAGCCGGATCGCTGCTCGAAATCGAACCGCCCGACCACACCCGCATCAAGCAAGCCGTGCACGACGTCTTCACCCCCAAACACGTGCGCGACCTGGCCGTCCGCATCGAAAGCCTCGCCGGACGGCAAGCGGACACCCTCGCGCGCGCCATCGCCGAAGACGGCCAAGCCGACCTCCTTACCGTCTTCGCTGAGCCCATTCCTGTCACGGTCATCGCCGAACTCCTCGGCGTACCCGAGGCCGACCGCCCGCAACTGCTGCCGTGGTCCAAATCGATCATCGGCATGTTTGAACCCGAACGCACCGCCCAAGACGAAGCGAACGCCGTGAACGCCGCCGCTGAGTTCGCCGAGTACGTCCGGCACCTCATGCACGTCAAACGCCGCGACCCGCAAGACGACCTCATCACCCGCATGGTCACCACCCACGACCGCGAACCCGGCACACTCCAGGAAAGCGAAATCGTTGCCAACGCCATCTTGTTCTTAAACGCCGGGCATGAAGCCGTCGTGAACGTCTTCGGTAACGGCATGAAAGCGCTTCTTGAGCACCCAGACCAGCACGCCAAACTGAAGGCCAACTTAGACCTCGCCGGCAGTGCGGTGGAAGAGATGATGCGCTTCGATACGCCCCTGCAGTTCTTTGAACGTTTCACGCACGAGGACATCGCCTTTGAAGCCGACGACGGGCAGACCGTTGAGCTGCCCGCCGGCACGAAACTGGCGCTGTACTACGCGAGCGCCAACCACGACGAACGTGTTTTCGAAGACCCAACGGCGTTCAAGATCGACCGCAGCCCCAACAAGCACATCGCGTTCGGTCTCGGGCTTCACTACTGCATCGGGGCGCCCCTGGCGCGCCTGGAGCTCACCCGCGGTCTGCAAGCGCTGGAGGAGACCCTGCCCAACCTTGCGCTCACGGACGCGCCGTACCAATACGCCCCTAAGAACGTCTTCCGTTACCTGACCGAACTGCCTGTCACGGTCTCGGCGTAACCACGCGAAGGGGTACGCTCAACGGCATGCGCGCGTTCGACCGGCAGCTATGGGTCACCTTCATGGTGCCGTTCGTCTCCGCCGTGGCCGCGTTCACCATCATCTTGACCTTCTCAGGGGCCATGCCGTCCTTGCAGTGGCTCACGAACCCGCCGCCGGGCGAGTTCGCCCGCTGGCTTACCAGCCTGCTACCCACCTACCTCGTGCAGACCCTGCCGATCGCCACGGTGCTGGCGGTGCTCACCTCCGTCGGCCGGTTGGTTCAAACCGGCGAACTGACCGCCGCTCGCGCGTGCGGCATTCCCGCCCGCCGGGTGGTCCTGACCCTCGTCCTGCAAGGCGCACTCGTATCCGCCGGGGCACTCGCGATTCAGCAGGCCGTCCTCCCAGCTGTTTCCGTGACGACCAGCAACGCCTGGTGGCAACTCAACGCCGACCGGCCGGCGGTCTTCCGCCTCACCGACGATGACGTGTTTGTCGGCACCGGCACGCTGCGCTTCACCGCCTACGAGGTCACGCCCGCAGGGGAGACGGTCCTCAAGAACGTCACTTACGAGCATGCCGGCGGCGTCCCGCTTGACCTGTACCGGGCAGACCGCGCCACCTTTGAAGGCCGCACCCTGATCCTGCAGGACGCCACCCGCTACGCCCTCGACCCGGCCGCCATCGACGCGGCAGACCTAAGCCCCAGCGAACGCCGTGATGCGTTCCTGGTCGCCGTCGGCCCGGTCGGACGCGCCACGTTCAATACCTACGGCACGCTCGATGACTGGGTGGCCGCCTACTCAGACGGCAGTTACGAAGACGGCCGGTCGCTCACCGAACTGTGGGCCGATGGACGCAACCCCCGCGCCGGAGAAACGCGCCGCGAAGCCGCCTGGGTGCGCTTTCACCGCAAGGTGGTCGAATCGCTCGCCAGCCTGGCGTTGCTTGCCACCACCGTCCCGCTGGCGGTGCGTTACGGACGCCGCGGCGCGACCGCGATCGCCATCACCCTTGGCATCGCCCTAGCATGGTTTCTTGCGATCGCCGGTGGCACGCTCCTTGCTGAAGCCGGCCTCACCCCACCGGGGCTGATTCACTGGCTTACGCTGGTCGTCATGCTGCTGCTCGGCACGGCCGTCGCAGCCCGCGAGGGCCCCTAGAACCCAAGGCTGGTTCAAATCTTAGTGTTGTTACTTGGTTGAACCGGCAGGTTCGGCAGAATCAGCCCGGCCGATTGACGGCACGCGAGGCACGCGCCCGTGATGCTCGCTGGCCAGCAAAAAGCCGAACCCCATCCACAACGTCGCGTACATCGCAAAGAAGAACCACGTCACGTCAAACACGTTGACCGACACGATCGCCACGGCCAGCGGCAACGACCGCCGCCACGTCCGCCGGGTGAACCACAGCGCCACCGCGGTCGGCGCAAGCATCACCGCTCCGGCCACCAAACCGCCGGTCCCCAGGTAGTGCGCAAAGGCGTTATGGGCGTCGACGTACCAGCGGCCGACGTTCTCCCACACCTGCACCGTCTGGCTTTTCCACGCCTCTAAGCCGAAGCCCACCAGCGGCGACCGGCGAAACAACTCCCAGCCACCCGCGGCGGCCTCCATGCGGCGGTCCCAGTCGTGACCAAGCAGTTTGTCAAAGTTGCGGTACCGGTCCAGCATGTCCAAAGCCGGCCATTGCGACACGCCCGGCGCCCACAGCAGCACCGCCGCGAGCCCGCCCACCAGCACGGCAAAGGCTAAGAAGCGTCGCGCCTGCCGCACGGTCCACGGGTGCCTCACCAACTCGGTCACAACCGCGCCGACCAGCAGCGCCGCCAGCGCAGAGCGCGTGCCGGTCGGAAACACCGCCATGAACCCAAGCGCGTACCAAAGCCACGGCCACCGCACCCGCCACACGGCCACGATGGCGACCGTCAAAAAGGCAATGACCAAACCAAGCATCACCGATGACGGAAAGTTCAACTCAATACGGCGGCCGGCAGCGCCCACCATGGCGTTCTGCAAAAATGCCCACAACACCGAGCCGACAATCCACGCCCACGCCGCAGCCACCACCCACACAAGACGCGCCCAGCCAGGCCGGCTGGCAGCCCACCAACCAACCCCCAAGAAGCCTAAGGTAAGGGCGAACTCACCCGCATACCACCCGATATCGAACGGACGCTGAAGCGCCACGCTCACAACGAACGCCACCCCAAACGTCAGCAGCACAGTCGGAAGCAACACCCGCAAGGACGCAGGGGCATCCTTAAGGCGTGCCCGCATGCTGCGGTTCGCTTCGTCTTGAGGCGCTGACTGGCTCACGGGCGTGCAGCATACCCGGCACACGCAGCAGGCCGCTGCGCTACCATGCGGCCATGGACGCACGCGACCTCGCCTTCTACGCGGCCTGGACCGAACTGCTCGGCTGGATGAAAGACATCGCTGACCAGCACGACAACGCCATCTTCGAAAAAGAAGGCGACTTTCCTGACTACATCTACCGCATGGAACGCGATTACGACCTACCGACGACCGTGATGTCGGCCAGCCTGTCGCTCGCCAGCGACGGACGCCCCATCCTGCTGGCGTCCGCCACGCCCCGCCATGCGGTCTTCAAAGAGGTCACCCTGCACCCCACCGACGGTCACAGCTACCGCAAACTCAAGCTCGGCAAGGACGGCAAGAGCCTCAGCGAAGGCGCACGCGTGTTCACGCGCGACCGCCTTGAACACCTGGTCGAAGAACTGTTCGCCCTGCCGCGCGTCTCTTAAAGCTCCAGACGGTCCAAACGGCCGGCGGACAGTTGCGCCGCCCAGGCCTCCGCTGCGGCGGCCGCCACCAAAAACCCCCGCCCAGCAAACCCCACCGCGGCCGTCAGGCCTGGCGCGAGGGGCTGAACCACCGGCCGTCCTGCCGTGGTTTTGGCGCGTACACCCGTCCACACCGACACGACCGCAGCATCACGCAAGGCCGGCACCGCCCACGCCACATGTAAGTCGCGCACGGCTTTCTCGTGATCAGCGGCTGTACCCGGCTCGCGGTGGCCGCCCCCCACGAACGCGGTGCCGTCCGCAAAGGCGGCATAAGACCCACCCGCGACCGGTGCGAGCCCCACAAGGTCGGTTGCCTGCACGGTGCGCACGTCCCCCTCGTGCCGCACCAAGTCCGGCCATACCGCCTGCACTGCCGGTGGCAGGCCTGGCGGGCTGGCCGCACCCGTCGCCAAAAGCACCACGTCCGCGGTTGCATCGATCCCGTCCCCCTGAACACGCCAGCGCGTGCCGTCTGGCGACACGCGCTGCACCAGGCCTTCAAGCCAGTGGCCGCCCGAAGCCTCAAACGACGCCCGCAAGGCAGCCAAATGCACGTCCGGACGCAACCAACCACCCTGACGCACGACCATCACCCCAAACGGTGCGTGCAGCCGAGCGTCCACGTCCTCGGGGTCAATGAACGACAATCCTGGATCCGTTTCGGCTTGGGCACGCCAGGCGTTTGCTTGCGCCTCGCGGTCGGGCACCCGCCACACGCCCGTACGCTCCACGCCGGGCGTGAAACCTTCGCCGGCCAGCTCATTCGCCCACGCCCACGTGCGCTCAAGGCCGTATAAGTCCGCGGGGTGGGCGGCCCCCCGCCGTCCGCGGTAGGGGTTGAGTAACGCGGCAGGAAGGCCGCTCGCGCCCGGTGTGGCGCCCGGCGGGGCAGCCACGATGGTCACGTGATGGCCCGCTTGCGCTGCCGCCCGCGCGCACGCACGCCCGACCACCCCGCCGCCCACCACCAAAACAGAAGCGCTTGCCGTCATACCGTGCAGCGTACCGGCCTAAGCCGCCGGGTACACTTCAGCCATGCTTGCCACCTATAACTTTCTCGTTGGCTTTCACAACCTGCTTCGCTGGGTCGTCGTCTTGGGCGGCGTGTGGGCGCTCGTCACCAT
>CAJXNS010000038.1 GCA_913057165.1 uncultured Trueperaceae bacterium | reverse complement strand
CCCCCGCCGGTCCCAATCCCAAGCACACGGCCGTCACCGGTGGCCAGGTCAGGGTGGTGGCACGTCGCGCACGACGTGTCCTTGTTGCCACTTAGAATCGGATCGAAGAACAGCTGCTCACCCAGTGCCACCCAAGTCGGATCTTGCGCGGCTGGCGCGACGGGTGCCGTGACGTCAAACGTGGCCAATCGCGCGCGCAGTTCGGCATCTTGATGCTCACGCTCGTTGGCGGCGGACACCAACGCAAACCCCGTCAAGACGGCTGCTGCAGCCGCCAAGGTGAGGGTGAAGCGTGCGCGCGGGTGGCCGTGGGGTGTCATGGTTTCAGGAACGGCCTTTCTGACCGTAGTCGTTTTGGTAGCGGTTGTAGAGCGCGTCAATTTGCGCGTCGGACAGCGGGCGCGGCGTGCCCATCTGCTCTGCCAGGAAGACCGTTCGGGCGACGTCCTCGCACATGACGGCGGCCTTCACAGCCGCCTCAGGCGTCTCACCGATCGTGAACACCCCGTGGTTTTGTAGGAGGACGGCGGGGGAACGGTGTCCTGTCAGCTGCTCGACCACCACCTTGCCGATCTCTTCACCGCCGATCATGGCGAACCCGCCACATGGGATCGGCCCGCCAAACTCGTCGGCCATGGCCGTGAGGATGCACGGGATGGAGCGGCCGTGCGTGGCAAACGCGGTGGCGTAACGGCTGTGGGTGTGCACAATGCCACCGACGTGCGGCATGTGCTCGTAAATGTAGGCGTGCGTGGCGGTGTCTGAGGAGACCCGGTAGTCGCTGAAGTTCTCAAGCGTGCCGGTATCGACATCGCACAACGTGTCGGCCGTCAGATCCTCAAACATCACACCGGATGGCTTGATGAGCATGCGGTTTGAGCCCAGGACACGGCCACTGACGTTGCCGCTGGTCCACGCCACCAGGTCGTTTTCTGGAAGCCGCGCATGCGCGCGGGCGACGCGTTCGCGCAGGCTCTGGTCGGGAGTGCTGGTCACGATGTGGCCTCCGCGCGTTCTGCCAAAATCGATCGGCGCAGCGCCGAGAGGCGTTTCATGGCGTCGTTGTCGCCCCGGCCAAACGTGTCGTAAAGCCGCTTGTATTCGGCGTACAGTTCGTCGTACGTGCCTTGGGCGTCAGGGTTGGGGTGCACCACATCGTCGCTGCGTTTGCCCATCCGCGCGGAGGCGGCGTGAATGTCGGGATAGACGCCCGCTGCGACCGCGGCGTACATCGACGAACCGAGGGCAGGGGCTTGCGCGGAGCCTGAAAGCGCCAACGGCCGGCCGGTCACATCGGCGTAGATTTGACGGATGAGTGGACTTTTTTCTGGCAGGCCGCCGGCCGCAACGATGGTGCGGACGGGCACGCCAGATCGTTCGAACGCTTCGATGATCTCGCGGGTGCCAAACGCGGTGGCTTCAATGAGTGCGCGGTAGATCTCCGCTGGCCGGGTGGCCATGGTGATCCCTAAAATCATGCCGGACAGGTCCGTATCGACGAGGGTGGAACGGTTGCCGCTCCACCAGTCGAGGGCCACCAGGCCGTGCTCGCCGGGCGCCTGCTTGCTTGCTTCGCGCTCTAGGTAGCCGTACACGTCCAGACCCTCGGCTTCAGCAGCGCGCTCCACCCACCCCGGCACGGCGTTCTGCACAAACCAAGCGAAGACGTCCCCGACGCTGTTCTGTCCAGCTTCGTAACCGAATGCGTCCGGCACGATGCCGCCGTCCACCACGCCGCACATGCCAGGGACGTTGCTGGCGTTCTCGCCGATCAGGATGTGGCACGTTGATGTGCCCATGATGGCGACCATCTCGCCAGGTTCGGTGGCTTTCACCGCTGGGGACGTTACGTGCGCGTCGACGTTGGCGACGGCAACAGCGGTGCCTTCTTGAAGTCCGGTGGCTTCCGCCCACTCAGCGGTCAAACCGCCGGCGCGTTGCCCGAGCGGGGACAGGGTCCGCATCATCTTTTCGTCGACCACATCCGCAAAATCGGGGTTGAGGGCCGCAAAGAACGCACGGTCGGGGAACGCACCGTCTTGCACCATGGCCTTATAGCCGGCGGTGGTGACGTTGCGCGTCTCGACCCCAGTAAGCTGCCAAATCACCCAGTCGCACGCTTCAATCAAGCGGTCGGCGGCCTGATAAACGTCGGGTGCATCCTCCAAAATTTCGAGCGCTTTGCTGAAGAACCACTCGCTGCTGTACTTTCCGCCGTACCGCGCCAGCCACGTCTCGCCACGTCGTTCGGCGACCTGGTTGATGCGGTCCGCTTGCGGTTGGGCGGCGTGATGTTTCCACAGTTTCACCCAGGCATGCTTGTTGCCTTGCCATTCATCAAGCACCCGAAGGGGCGTGCCGTCCGCCTTGGTTGGCAGCATGGTGCAGGAGGTGAAGTCGATTCCGAGACCCACCACGTCGCTTGGATGAACGCCTGACGCGTCGAGGACTTGCGGCACCGTTTCCTTCACGACCGCGAGGTAATCAAGCGGATCTTGGAGCGCCCATTCGGCCGGCAAGCGTGCGTCGCTCCCCGGGAGGTGTTCGTCGATGACGGCGTGCGGGTAGTCCAGCACGGCGCTGGCGAGCTCCCGTCCGTCGCGGGTGTCCACCAGGACCGCACGTCCTGAAAGCGTGCCGAAGTCGATTCCGATCGTAAACATCAAGGCTCCTTCGTGAAGGGGGGCGTGAGGGTCTCTAGCGCTGCCGGTTCGAGTGCGGCAGCCAGGGTGGGCCAGCCGTCATCACCCCACGTGATGGGGTGCACCCGTAAGGTGGCGACGCCGCGGTACTCGCGGTCGTAGGCGTGCAGGGCGACGTAGTCACGACCGCCCGTGTGGAAGACGGCGTTATGTCCAGGTCCTTCAAAGCGACCGTCGGAAGCGATCAGTTGCGTGCCGCCTCCTTGGGTGAGGGGTCGGCCTTCACGGTCAAGGAAGGGTCCTGCCATGGTGTCTGCCCGGCCGACACGGACGTTGTAGGTGCTATCCACCCCTTCGCAACACTGATCGAACGACACGAAGAGGTACACCCAGTCGTTGTGTTTCCACACGAACGGCGCTTCAACCGCGTGCGGCCACGCTGGCCTGGTGGCGATCGTCTTAAGGTTGGGATCATGAGGGTGCATAAGCAGGCCGGTTTGGGGGTCCAGTTCGGTCAGTTGGATACCGCTCCAGAAGCTGCCGAAGGTCAACCAGTGCCGGCCGTCCTCATCAATAAAGAGGTTGGGGTCGATGGCGTTGAAGTTGTCGCTTGGGTACGACTGCACGACCGGACCACGGTCGACCCAAGCGAAGTCAGGGTCTTGTGGGTTGAGCGTGGGCGTGGTGGCCAGGCCGATGGCGGAACGGTTGCTCCCAAACGTGCTGACCGAGTAGTACAGGCGGTACTCACCGCCTGTCCAGGTGACATCGGGCGCCCACAGGTGATCGACCCCGACGATTTCTTCGCGATGCCAATCGGGAGGCCGGAAGAACACCCGGCTGCATGACTGCAGGTCAGCGACGCTCTGCCCGCAACGCTGCGTGATACCCGGCCCGGTATGAAACGCGTACACCTGCGTGTCGTCCGTAATCAGGGCGGGGTCGTGAATGGAGCGGTGGTTGAGGCGCACCTCCTGCGCTCCAGCCACGCCGAACACGAGAGCGGTGAAACCGAGAACGCCTCCCAGCGCAGCGCGCATCATGGCGCCTCCGGGTGGTTTAGGACGTGAAGGCTGCCGGCCGTCAGTGCGCCGTGCTCACTGACTTGGCCGTCCGGCCAGGTCACGCTCACGCCCGCGACGGTGTCGTCACCAAGCCCGAAATGCATGCGGGGGTCGTGGTTGCCACCGAACGTGCCGCCACGGAATTTGGTTTGCACGTACGTCACGCCCGACGTGGTGGTCACGCGAACGGTGGCACCGAGCGCTTCGCGGTTGACCGGCCCGCCTCCACGCAGGTCGAGCATGATCCAACCGCGGTCTGGAGCTGTTTCGGAGGTGGTGTTGCGAAGCAGCCGGTAGCGGTCCTGCCAGATGCCGAGGGCGGCATCGACGTCGCCGTCGTTGTCGTAGTCCGCCATGCTGAGCGCCATGTTGGGTTCAGCGGCGTCGCCATGATCGTGAGGTGTGACGGCTTGAAGGCTGCCGTCTGGCTGTTGCATAAAGACGGCGTCGGGGTAGGGCCGCCGGAAGTCTTCCAGGTCCGGTTGCGTCCCGCTGTAGAACGATCCGGCCAAGGCGGGCATGCCGCTGGTGGCCAGGTACAAGTCAAGATGCCCGTTGTGGTCTAAGTCAGCGAAGGCGGTGCCCCAACCCACGGCCGTGCCTGGTGGGTTGATGCCAACGTTCATGATTTGGGTGGCATCTTCGTACGGCCCGCTGGGCTGTCCCAGCAGGAGCAGCATGGGACTCATCATGTTGGAGATGTATAGGTCCAGCGCACCGTTTTGGGTGAGGTCGCCAATGGCGACGCCCATGCTGTGGATGCGCTGGTGGGCGTTCATTGCTTTCGATACGTCCGTCCAGCACCAACCGTTGCAGCCGGGACCGTCGTTGCGAAACAGCACGTTGCCAATTGGGTGGCGGTACTTGTCGTTCGCGATGAAGAGGTCGGCGTCGCCGTCTAAGTCAAGATCGGCGAACACCACGGCGAGCGCGGCGCCGCGCGTTGCGGCGACGTCAAGCAGGTCGGCGGTGACGTCTGTGAACCGGTCGCCGTCGTTGCGGTACAGCACATCTTGGTTTTTGGTGACGTCTTCAGGGACGCATTCGGGGCTGCACGTCCAGTTGCTGACGTACAAATCAAGCAGGCCGTCTTGGTTGTAGTCACCCCACGTGGCGCTGGTGCTTTTCCCTTGGCCTGTGAGACCCATGGCGTCTGTGACGTCTTCAAACCCGGTCCCTTGCAGGTTGCGGAACAAGGCGTTTTGGCCGTCGCAGTTCACGAACAGGTCGGGGTAACCGTCGTTATCGAAGTCACCCCACACCCCACCGCCACATAGGCGGTCTTCAAGGGCCACATCGGCGCTGTGGGGGCTGACGTCAAACGTGCCGTCCCCACGGTTCTCGAGCAGGGTGTTGGGTTGCTCACCGCCTGCGACAAACAGGTCGAGGTGGCCGTCTTGGTTGGCGTCATGCCAGGCCGCGCCCATGGCGAGGTACCCGCGCCCAATCCCGTCAGGATCCCACGTCCCGAAATGGCTGGGTGGCGCGTCTAAGGCCGCATCGTCTGGCACAAGCGGGGATGCGTTTTGGGCTGCGGCGACGCCAATCATGAACGTCGCCAGCAGCCAAACACGCAGCAGGCCAGTGCCGAGAGACGATGTGGGTGGGGGTGCGGGCACGGAAGGCATGGTGGTCTCTGCGTTACGCCAGGTCGAATACCAAGGCGTTCACCGAGTGCGGTTCGAACGACGCACTGATGGTGCTGCCTGAGGCGCTGATGTTGAATTCGGTCGTGCCCACTTGATGCGGCGTGTCGAAGGTGTTTTCCGCTTTGACGTTGGGACCGTTGACGACGTACTGCCTGCCGTCTCCCTTCACCGCGGCGTCCGTCAGGCGCAGGTTGCCTTCAACCGCTTCGTGTTCGCTGCGGTTGATGACAAACACGGCCAGCTGGTTGGTGCTGGTGTTCAGCGTGGCGGACACGTCAAGCGTACGCAGTGTGCCGTTGGGACCACTGTCGAAGGTGTCGCCGTCCCAATGCACATCGAGGGCGGTGTCGCCCGCGTGTTGGGCGTACAGTTCGAACGGGTAGAAGGTCGTCTGCAGCACCATGCCTTCAGGGCTGGTGAAGATCGGCGCGATCACGTTCACGATCTGCGCAATGTTGGCCATTTTGACGGTCTTGGCGTGACGGAAGAAGGCGTTGAAGTGCATCGCGACGACCAGGGCATCTTCTAAGTTGTAGATCTCTTCAAGTTTGCCTTCGTCGAAGACGCGGTACCAGACGTTCCACTCGTCAATCGTCATGGGAATGTCTTTCTTGATGGCGTTGTCGAGGCGGAGCGCGTGGATTAGGCCTTCGTACGCCGACAGGCGTTCTTCAAAACGTTCTGACATGCCCATGTAGGCGGCAAAATCGTTGTCGGCGAACCCGCGTTCGTCACCCGAGTTGCCGACGTACCAGTGGAGCGCCATGTAGTCGATGTGGTCGGGTGCTTGCTCAAGCAGCAGCTGCGCGCGTTCCACCCAGTTGGATTCCCACAGGCTGACGGCGGACGCGACAAGTTTGATGCTGGGGTCGGTCCACTTCATCACTTTGGCGTACTCAAGGTAGGTCCTGGCGTACTCTTCGGCGGTTTTAAAGCCGATCTGCCACGGGCCGTCCACTTCGTTGCCGATGCCCCAGTACTTGATGTTGTGGGGCGCGTCGTAACCGTGGGACTTGCGCAAGCGCACCAGGCTGGTGTCTTCGGTGCCGTTGCAGTACTCAAGCCAGTCGCGGGCTTCACGCATGTCACCGTCGCCGGCGTTCACCGCGAAGTAGGGCTCGGTGCCGAGTTTGCGGCAGAAGTCTATGAATTCGTTCGTGCCGAAGGTGTTGGGTTCCAGGTCGTGCCAGGCGAGTTCCATGCGGGTTTGGCGTTCTTCTTTGGGTCCGACGCCGTCGCGCCAGCGGTAGCCGGACACGAAGTTGCCGCCTGGGTAACGCATGATCGGCATTTTGAGGCGTTTGAGCGCTTCAAGGACGTCGGTGCGGATGCCGTCACTGTCGGCAAGTGGGGAGCCAGGCTCGTAAATGCCGCCGTAAATGCAGCGTCCGAGATGCTCGGCAAACCCACCGAAGACGTGCGGGTGGATGTGACCAACGGTGCGTTCTGGATCGATTTTGATGGTGGTGCTCATGTGTTCCTCCTGAGGGGGTGGAGTGCGGAATGTTGGTGGGCGGACGGGTGGCGGCGGGGGTTTGGTGAAACCCCCGGTGGTTCAGCCTTTGATTCCGGCGGTCGCCATGATGCCTTGGGTCACCTGACGCTGGAAGATGAGGTAAAGCAGCGAGACCGGTAGGCCGGCGAGGACGGCAACCGCCATCGTGCGGGCGTAGACGACACCGAAGGCGTCGAAGACTTGGGTGATGCCGACGGGGATGGTCATCATGTCTTCGCTACTGATGATCAAGAACGGCCAGAAGAAGTTGTTCCATGCGCCGATGAAGGTGACGATCGCAAGCGCGACGGTGATGCCCCAGTTGATCGGCAGGAAGATGTTGAAGAGGATGCGGAATTCTCCGGCACCGTCAATCACAGCGGAATCGTGCAGCTCGCGTGGTACGCCGTCAAAGAACTGCTTGTAGACGATGATGACGATGGGTGCGATGAGCTGCGGGACGATGATGCCGAAGTACGAGTTGATTTGGCCCAGTTCGTGCATTTGGATGAACAGCGGCACGACGAGCGCTTGGAACGGAATCATGAACCCGGCGATGAGCAAGAAGAACAGGAAGTTCTTGCCTGGGAAGCGCACTTGTGAGATGGCGTAGGCGCACAGCAGGGACAGGATGATCACCAGCACGGTGATCACCAAGGCCGTGAACACGCTGTTGAAGTACCAGCGCACCAGGCCACTGTTGCTGAGCACATCGATGTACGCCTTGAGTGAGAAGGGGATGGGCAGCCATGATGGATTTTCGACGATGACGGCTTGCTCAGGCTTAAGCGACGTCACGACCGCCCAGTAAAGCGGGAAGGCCCAAATGGCGGCCATGAAGACCGTGAAAAGGGTGCCGAGTATCCCGGGAACGTTGATGCGCCGGCGGCCGGCAGCCCGGGTGGCGGTGGCGTTAGGGGCGTCAAGCATGGGTCAGGACCTCCGGCTCGTGCGCAGCACCCAAATCTGCCCGAAGGATGCAATGAGAACGATGATGAAGAGGGCCACCGCGATGGTGGAGGAGTAACCCCCATCAAAGCTTTGGAAGGCCACGCGGTAGACGTACTGCAAGGTGACGAGCGTGCTGTTGAACGGACCCCCGCCGGTGAGCAGGTACACCTGGTCGAAGATCCTGAGTTGAAGGATCAGCTGCAGGGTGAGGACCAGCGCGGTGATGGGCCACAGGAGCGGCCACGTGATGTGCCTAAAGATCTGGAGGCCTGTGGCGCCATCGAGGGAGGCCGCTTCGTAGTACTCCTTGTTGATGCCTTGCAGTCCAGCGATGAACAGCAGCATGTTGAAGCCAACCGTCCACCAGACCGTGATGAAGGCGACCGCTGGCATGCCCCAGGTGGGGCTACTGAAGAACGAAATGGGGTCGCCACCAAACAGTTGAATGAAGTCCTGAACGACACCGAAGCGGGTGTTGAGGAGCCACTGCCAAATGAGGGTGACGACACTCACCGGCAGCATGTAGGGCAGGAAGAAGGCGGCGAGGACCGGGGCTTTGAAGCGTCTCAGGCGGACGACCATCACGGCGAACATGAGGCCCACCAGCGTGTTTGGGATGACCGATAGCAGTACGAAGTAGAAGGTGTTGCGAACCGACTTGAAGAAAAAGAAATCGTCAAACAACCGGCGGTAGTTCTCAAGGCCAACGAAGGTGGGTTCACCGCCAATGAGAGGTGCCTCGTAAAAGCTTAGGTTGAACAGGCGGAATGCCGGGTACAAGAAAAATAGGACGTACAGCGCCATGAAGGGCAGCACCATCAGGAAGGCACTGGTCCAGTTGCTGCGTTGTCGCAACGTGATGCGTTTAAACATGGCCGATCCCTTCTCTAGCGACGAGAGGTCCCTGCGCGACCCGAAGGCCGCGCAGGGAAGGTGCGTGCGGGGTTACCGCAGCTGGGCTTCGAGCTCCATCTTCATCATTTCGACGGCCTGATCGGTCGGGAGCTGACCGTTAATGGCTGGCTCGACGTAGTTCAGGAAGGCGTCGTAGAGTGGCGAGGCCACACCGGCGATGGTGGAGCGAGGATCGAACACCGCGTTTTCGGCCAACACGGCGTACGTGGCGTTCGGCTCGAGCGCTTGGTACTCAGCGCTGTCCGTGATCGGCGCGTAGGCCGGGATGTGGCCAGCGGAGGCCCAGCTCAAGCTGTTCTTGTTGATCCACGCAATGACTTCCATCACGGCCGCGACTTTTTCGTCGCTGATGGGGTTCGCTGCGCTTTCTGGGATCGCGAAGACGTGCGAGTCGGCCCAGGTGGCGGGGCTGTCGAACAGCGTGGGCACGGCAATGGCGCCCCAGTTGAAGAAGTCGCCACCGGCTTCAAGGTCAACCATGGTCGGCACTTCCCACACACCGTTGATGTGGAACGCGGTGTTGCCTTCGGTGAAGAGCGCGACGGACGACGCGTAGTCCACGTCGGCGTTGGCGTAGCCGTTGGCAACCCAACCGCGCATGGTGTCGAGGACGGTTTGGGTGTCGTCGTCGATCAGCACGGCGTCTTCAGAGATGAGCGAACCGCCGCGTTGGTTCAGAAGGGTGTACAGGATCCGGTAGACGGTGCCACCATCTTGCAGGGTGGAGATGGACAGCGGGTTGTAGCCGGCGTCAGCCACCGCGGCCAAAGCAGCGTTGAAGTTGTCAATGCCGTCAAGGTTTGCGGGTTTGCCGTCGGCGCCGAGAAGTCCGGCCTCTTCGAGAATGTCAGCGTTGTAGTAGAGGATGATCGAGTGCACGTCGAGCGGCACGCCGTAAAGGTTGCCGTCGTACGTGGCGGCTTCGATCAGGCCCGGCTGGTACTCGTCGAGTCCCAGGCCAGCGGCGTTCATTTCCGCTTCGCTGATGGGGCGGAGCACGCCTTGCTCAAGACCGAGCGGGAAGCGCGACAGGTGGTAGGTCATGATGTCGGGCTGTTCGCCGACGGCGGCGGAGGTTTGCACCTTCGTGTAGAAGGGCGTACCCCACTCGAGCGTGGTGGCGTTGATTTGGATGTCGTCGTGGGTGGCGTTGAACTCGTCGATGATCGCTTTCATGCGAACGCCGTCGCCGCCGCCCAGGAAGTCCCACCAGACCACTTCGGTCTGCGCGGACGCAAACGTCAGGGTCGAGGCGATCAAGGCCGCAAAGAGTCGAATTTTCATGCTTGAACTCCGTTCGTTGGTCGAAGGGTTGTAGGGACGGGACGGGTTTCTATCGCAGGGGGGTTCTCGATCGCTTAGCTATCACCGTTCCCTTCTGTGGCGGAGAGGAGCGAATCGAGGGCCACCTTGGGGGTTCGATCCGAGAAGAGAAGTCCGTTTTGTTCTTGGAAGGTGTCAGCAAATTGTGTGTAGCAGAAGCCGGCGACACCGGGAAAATACAAAGGTTTGATCATGCGGCCGTAGAGGTCGATGAACGCGTCGGCGTTTTCCACCTCTTGGTAACCCCAGCCTTCGGCTTCTGGGTGGAAGCGGATCCCACCGAACTCACTCAGAATGGCTGGCAGGTCGCTTGGGAGGTCGTCTGCGTCGTGCAGGACGATGCGGCGACCGTGTTCGAGGGTGGCCTCGCGAATGGCGAGGGTGGCGTCTGGCGTGCCGTAGCGCGCTTGGATGACGTCTGGGTCTGGGTGGTAGTCGTGGATGGTGAGGAGGTCGGTCGAGACGTGCTCCCAGCCGTCGTTGCCGACGACCAGCCGTGAGTCATCAAGTGACTTGGTGAGGTGGTAGAAGCCACGCACAGCACTGCGTTGGGCGGGGACGTGCGGGAGGTTGGGTACGCCCCACGATTCGTTGAAGGGGACCCACGCCATGATGCAGGGGTGGTTGATATCGCGGTGGATGGCTTCCACCCATTCTTGGTTGAGGCGTTCAATGGCGCGGTCGGTGAAGTTGTAGGCGCTGGGGAGTTCTTCCCAGACGAGCAACCCGAGACGGTCGGCCCAGTACAAGTAGCGGGGGTCTTCGATTTTTTGGTGCTTGCGGACGCCGTTAAAGCCCATGGCTTTGGCAAGTTCGACGTCTGTGCGAAGCGCGTCGTCATCGGGTGCGGCCAGGAGGGTGTCGTCCCAGTAGCCTTGGTCGAGTGCGAGCCGCAAGAAGTACGGTTGGCCGTTGAGGTGCACCATGCCGTCGCGTCCTTCGATCGACCTTAGGGCCGTGTAGCTTTGGACGCGGTCCACCGTGACGCCGTCCACTTCAAGTTCGAGGTCCACGTCAAGCAGGTTGGGTCGTTCTGGGGACCAGAGGAGGTCGCGGTCGTCATCCAGACCGCCGCGTTCGAGGTGAAGGGTTTGGCGGCTTGTTTGCTTGACGTTCCATTGCGCTTCCGCGACGGTTTGTTGGCCGTTGCGAATGCGGGCTTTGGCGACCAAACTGCCGGCCGCTTGCGCTGCTTCGGTGGTGCGCACGTCGAACGTAAACGCGTAGCCGGGCAGGTCGGGTTTCATGACGATTCGGTCGATGCGTTGCTCGGGGACGCGCTCTAGCCAAACGGTTTGCCAGATGCCGGTCGTGCGCGGATAGAAGATGCTGTGGGGCTGCTCGTGCCAGTCCTGTTTGCCGCGCGGTTTGCTGAGCTCGTGCGGGTCGTCATAAGCGCGCACCGTGACGTGATTTGGGTTGCTGGTGAGCGCGTCGGTGACGTCCATGCTGAAGGGGGTGTGCCCACCGGTGTGTTGGGCTAGGTGATGGCCGTTGACCCAGACGTCGCACTTGTAGTCGACGGCGCCGAAGTGGAGGATGAGGCGTTCGCCGTTATCAAGTTCGGGTGCGTCAAAGTCGCGTTGGTACCAGACCACGCGGTGGAATGACTCGTCATGAATGCCAGATAGTTTGGATTCGGGCGGGTAGGGAACCACGATCTGGTGGGTCCATTTGACGTCCGTTGGGCTTGCGGCTTCGTCGAATGAGAAATTCCATTGGCCGTTTAAGGATTGCCAGTGCTCGCGAACGAGTTGGGGGCGTGGGTATTCGTGTTGGGGCATCGCAAGCCGCCTTTCGAGGTAATGAAGGTTTACAGCGCTACCGCACCCGTGTTGCGTGGGTGGCGCATAAAACACCTCGTCTTGTGAACGTTCACACTGTATGCCCATGTACATTGATTCGTCAAGACCCTAGGAAAATAATCCGCTTAGGAAAACGAAGTTTCCGCGCCTAGAACCGCAAAAAGTGACCCAAAAACAGCCGGAAACAAAGGTTTCCTTGCGCTTGCGGGCCAACAAGACCGGCGATTGTGCACCGACTTTCTTACGCGTGGGGTCACGCCATCTCCGAAAGCGGGTGCCGTGAACCGCTGAGCCGACCTGCGTATACTGCGCAAAGCAACATGCAGTCGTTTTCGTCCAATCGTGCGCACGGTTTTCACCGGATCCTTGACAGCCTCAGGGTCTTGGTGGCGGCCCGGCTGGCGACCGAGGAGCACGCATGACCCGCTCTGGGGCGATTCCAGCCAAGGGGGCTGTCGGCAAGAAGTCGACCCTTCACGATGTGGCGCGTCGAGCCAATGTTTCCTACCAAACGGTCTCACGTGTCATTAACGACCACCCCAACGTCGCCAGTGACACCCGCATCCGGGTAGAGGCTGCCATTCGCGAGCTTGGTTACATCCCCAACCGTGCAGCGCAGAGCCTCGTCACCAGCCGATCTTCAACGATCGGGATTGTCTCCTACGGCATTGAACTGTACGGGCCGTTGCAGATGGTCTCCAATACCGAACACGCGCTGAAAAGCCGCGGTTACGACCTGATTTTTTCGAGCGTTGATCACGCCACCACCAACGATTTTCAAAAGCAAATCGAGCGCCTACAAGGCCAACTGGTCGATGGACTCGTCGTGGTGACGCCAGCCCAGGTTGACGACCTGCGCGTCATGGTGAATCACATCACGGTGCCTTACGTCGTGGTGGATGTGCAGCTCGGATCGCAGTACCCCACCGTCTGCATCGACCAAAAAATGGGCGGACGCCTCGCCACCGAGCACCTGATTGAACTCGGGCACTCACGCATCGCCGCGATTGCTGGACCGCAGGGCTGGTCGGGCGCTGAGCAGCGTCACCAAGGTTTCACCGAAGCAATGGTGGCTGCCGGCTTAGACGATCTTGTGTTTGTGCATGGCGATTGGACGGCCGCAAGCGGCTACGACGCGACGGTGACGTTACTGAAAGACCGCCCAGATTTTTCTGCCTTGATGGTTGGCAACGACCAAATGGCGATGGGTGCCATGGCGGCACTCCGCGATGCTGGACTGAGCGTTCCTGAGGATGTCTCGATCGTCGGTTTTGATGATGTGCCGGAGGCGCCTTACATGGCTCCACCGCTGACCACCGTACGGCAAGACTTCAGGCAGTTAGGCGTCACCAGCGCCGAAGCGCTGCTCAAGCAAATCGAGGCGAAGTCAAACGTGGTGGAGCAGAGGCTCATTCAGCCGGAACTGGTCGTGCGCGGCAGTACAGCGCCGCTCTGAGCCTGACAAGATCTTAATCACCAGTGAGGCGCGTCGTTAGCGATTGACGAACAGCGGGTATGGGTCCAGCGCATCCCAGCTGCAGGCGTCCTCGCGGCTTTCGTACACACCGAAGTGTAGGTGCGGCGGGGTGGTGCG
>CAJXNS010000037.1 GCA_913057165.1 uncultured Trueperaceae bacterium | reverse complement strand
GGCGCGCGAGGCGGGGCCCGTCTGGCGAAGCCCGCCGATCGTGTCACGGCCTTGGACGTGATTGAACGTTTAGAAGGTTCGATCGCGCCGGTCGTCTGCATCGACGATGAAGACAGCTGCGACCGCACTGGACGCTGTGGCTCTGAGGACCTTTGGCGCGATGTGGATACGGCCGTCCGCCAAGTGCTTCGTGGCGTCACGCTCGCGGACCTGATGGCGAAACGTGAACTGATCGACTTAGAACCGCTTCCGCAACGCTTTATCGAGGCCCGTTGACGGGCAACCGTTTGTATTTTGATCATGCGGCCACGTCGCCTCTCGCAGAAGGCGTGCTGGATGCGATGCGCCCATGGCTTGAGGCGGGTGCGGCCTTTAACGCCAGTGCCGTGCACCGCTCGGGACAGCGCGCCCGCGCCGCACTAGAAACCGCCCGTGAAACCATCGCGGCCACCCTCGATGCGCACCCTAGCGAAATCATTTTCACCTCCGGTGCGACGGAAGCCGATGCGCTTGCGATCCACGGGTTCCTTGAGTCTCGGCCGCAGACACAACCGCTCGTCACGCAGCAGGCGGAGCACGCTGCCGTCCTAGCCGCTGCAGGCCGGCAAGAAACCTTGGGTCGCCCGGTGATTCGGTTGTCCCCTGGTGAGGCAGGGGTCCCTAGTGCCGAAGCGGTTGATGAGGCACTACAAAGTGCACCCAGTACGGCGCTGGTATCGATCATGCATACGAATAATGAAACCGGCGCGCAAGCCGACGTCAGTGCCCTTGCGGAGGTGAGTCACCGCGCAGGCGCGGCGTTCATGACGGATGCGGTGCAGGCGTACGGGGTCGTACCGCTGTCGGTCCGCGACTTGGATGTGGACCTACTCGCCATCTCTGCCCATAAGATCGGTGGTCCTCAAGGCATCGGCGCGTTGTTCGTCCGGGACGGAATCGATGTCGCCCCGCAGCAGTTGGGGGGCGCCCAAGAACGCGGGCTGCGTGGTGGCACCCTGCCGCTCGCGTTGGCGGTTGGTTTTGCCGCCGCAGCCGACAAGCAGCACGCGGCACGCGACCATCACCACCAACGTTTACGCGGCCTGCAGGCGCGCCTACAGGCCGCCATTGAGGCTGTGCCTGGCGTGCGAATCAACGGCCGTGATGTCGGCCCGAAACACCTCAACGTGACGGTCGAAAACGTCGATGGTGAAGCGCTCCACTTTGCGCTTGATGCGGCGGGGTTAGAGGTCAGCGCAGGCTCGGCGTGCTCCGCAGGAAGTCTGGAGCCAAGCCACGTGTTGACGGCCATGGGGCTGCCCACACGCGAAGCCCTTGCGAGTGTTCGCTTTAGCTTTGGCAGCCTGACCACCGAACCCGACGTCGATGAGGCCGCCCGTCGTTTTGCCGAGGTGGTGGCTCGCGTCCGCGATCTCGGGTCGTAAGCGGTTTAAGCGGAAAGCTCTTCTGGCAGGTCCCGTGCAGCCAACGCGCGCTGCAGCGGTGCTTCTGGGTCGTCAAGGTCGGACGCTTCGATGATGACGGTCCTCACGCCCGACCCAGGCAGCTCAAACATTAAGCTCCGCAGGGTGCGTTCGACGATCGACCGCAGGGCGCGCGCTCCGGTGCCGTGCTGAAGGGCCCGTTCGGCAATGGCGCGCAACGCCTCGTCACTAAACGAGAGGTTCACGCCGTGTAACGCAAACAGTTCTTGGTACTCGCGTACGAGCGCTCCTTTGGGTTGCGTCAGGACGTTCACAAGGGCATCCACACTGAGCGCGTTCAACTCAACACTGACGGGCAGGCGCCCAATGAGTTCCGGAATGATGCCGTAACGCATAAGGTCTTCGGGGATGACTTCGGCCGCTTCGGTGGCCTCCTCGTTCGCACTTTGAAAGCCCACCGCGCCCACATCCACACGGTTTTCGACGATGCGGTCCAGACCCTCAAACGCGCCACCGCAAATGAACAGCACGTTCTTGGTGTCGATCGATACGAGCTCTTGGTGTGGATGCTTGCGTCCACCTTCGGGTGGGACTTGCGCGACGGTGCCTTCGATGAGCTTCAGCAGGGACTGTTGAACCCCTTCACCGCTCACGTCACGGGTGATGGAGGTGCCTTCCGACTTGCGGGCGATCTTATCGATCTCGTCGACATAAATAATGCCGCGTTCGGCCGCTTCCACGTCGTGGTTGGCCGCCTGCAACAGGCGCACGATGACGTTCTCAACGTCGTCACCAACGTACCCGGCTTCTGTGAGGGTGGTGGCATCTGCGATGGCGAACGGCACTTGAAGCGTTTGGGCAAGGGTTTGTGCCAAGAGTGTCTTGCCGGTGCCTGACGGTCCAATCAGAAGAATGTTGGTCTTCTTGAGGTTCGACGATGGGTGCTGCAAGCGTAGGTAGTGGTTGTGCACGGCGATCGCAAGCGCGCGTTTGGCGTCATCCTGCTCGACCACCCAACGGTCAAGGTAGTGCTTCAGATCGCGGGGTGTGGGCACACGGAAGGTGGGTGGGATGGCACCACGAGGACGGTTGGCCGGTTTGGCCAGCACATCGTTGATGCGTGACACGCACGCGTCACAAATATGCGTTTCGCCGTCTTCAGCGGCGACCAGACGGGTGACTTCGCTGTGGTCGCGTCCGCAGAAGCGGCAGCGTGGGGCGTCGTTAACCGTCATGCTTGCCAGGGAAGCCCGCGAGGTTTTTCGGGTGGACAATGTCGTCGATCAGCCCGTAATCCAGCGCGGCGGTGGGGGACATGAAGTTATCGCGTTCCATGTCGCTTCGCAGTTTCTCTTGTGGGTGGCCCGTATGGCGTTCGTAAATCTCTTCCATCATCCCGCGCAGGTCGTTGAACTCGCGTGCTTGAACCTCAAGATCGGGCAGGCTGGATCGTGGGAAGCCTGCCGACCCGGCGTGGATCATGATGCGGCTGTGGGGTAGGGCGACGCGGTGGCCAGGCTCACCAGCCGCCAGCAGCACGGATCCCATGGACATGGCGATACCGACGACGTTGGTGTGCACCGGTGCGTTGACGTACTGCATGACGTCGTAGATGGCCAGGCCGGCGTACACGTCGCCGCCTGGGCAGTTGAGGAATAGGTTGATGGGCTGTTCGCTGGATTGAGATTCAAGCAGAAGCATCTGCGCGACGATGACGTTGGCCACCTCCGCGTCGATCGGGGAGCCAAGGAAAATAATGCGTTCCTTGAGGAGGCGACTGTACACGTCATACGTGCGTTCGCCTCGGCCGGTCTGCTCAATCACGTAAGGGACGAGCGGCATGCATGACGATACCAGAGCGCCGCCCGTTGGCCTGCCGTTCAGCCCGTTGTTTAGCTGGAGGTGTCCTGCTCGCCTGCGGCGTCGTCAGCGTCCGGTTCGCCGCCCGTCAGTTCCGCCAGCACGTTACGCACCGCCCGGTCACGCGCCATCAGGAAGCGGTAGTTCCTCAGCCAGGTGTCACCCCGGTCTTTTTTGAAGGCGTCGGCGTTTTTGCCTTCTTGTGCGGCCATGTAACGCACCGCATCGTTGAATTCGGCGTCGCTAATTTCGACGGGGTGCTCCTCAAGCAGTTGCTCAAGCACCAGGTCGCGTTTCACGCTCTTCTCGGCGTTCTGACGAAGTTCAGCATCGAACTCTTCACGTTTACCGTCCGCCTCGAGCTTGGCGATGTAGTCATCAAAGCCGATACCTTGGCGCCCTAGGTCGTCCACCAAGCTTTCAAGCAGGCTGCGCATGCGTTGCTCAACCAAGGCATTTGGCAGTGGGACGTCGGTTTGCTCGACGAGATCATCGGTGAAGGCGGTCCGGCGCGCCTCATCGGCTTGTTCCTGGGCTTGGCGTTCAAGCGAGTCGCGAATGGCGTCTAGGGTGGAGGCCCAGTCATCAAACCCGAGCGTTTTGGCAAACTCGTCGTCGGCTGCTGGCAGTTCTTTCTCTTTGACGTCCTGAACACGCACGCGCAGCTCGGTGGTGGGGGTGGTTTCGTCCCCCTCTTCTTTTTTGGAGGGGTCGCTTAAGGTGAGGGTGACCGTGTCGCCCATGGACGCGCCTACCATTTGGTCCCGCAATTCAGCTTCGGCGCTTTCCAGGTCGACCGGCATGGCGTTGCCTTCTTCGCGTGGGTTGCCGTCCTCGTCAAGCGTTTCGATGCTCACAACGTCGGTGGCTTCGGCAGGCCGCTCCACGGGCACCAGCGTTGCATGCTGGCGTTGAAGGTTGCCGACCGTTTCTTCAACCTGGGCGTCGCTGACCGGCTCGGGAGGATCACCAAGGTTCACACCACTCAGGTCCGGCAGCGTGATGGTGGGGTAGAGGTCCATGTGCAACTCGAACGCGAAGTCTTCACCGCGGGCTGGATCGTCTCCGTGGGCGTGGGCGTGCACAGCCGCCAGATCGTGCGTTTTCACGGCCTCGGGGTACGCACGCTCGATGAGTGCTTCACGTACGTCCTGCGTGAGGGCTTCTTCGCCGACACGTTTGATGATCATGCCTTTGGGGGCTTTGCCGGGACGGAAGCCGGGGACCTTAATCCGGCGCGCGTAGTCGGAGAGAACGCGTTCGAACGCGGCGTCGACGTCTTTGGCGGGGACGGTCACAGCCACCGTGGCTTCGACGTCCTGTTTGTTTTTGAGGGTGGTTTCCATGGCGTTCCCTTTCGTGTGCGCCCGGGCGGGCGGGATTCGTCTCAAAAAGGATCGGCAAGCGCGAGCTTGCCGACCGTTGGTGCGAGGAGCGGGGCTCGAACCCGCACGGCAAAGCCACTAGATCCTAAATCTAGCGCGTCTACCAATTCCGCCATCCTCGCTGGCAGGCCGCTTGAGAGGGCGCTCCCGTCGTGCGGGTGCACACCCCTGCGGCCGTTAGAAAAGGTGGGGTGGATGATGGGAATTGAACCCACGGCCCCCGGAACCACAATCCGGTGCTCTAACCCCTGAGCTACATCCACCACGCACGCGCCCGAGAGTGTAGCAAATAACCCAGCCACATGCACGCGCGTGCGCGTCAGTCACTGGCGTTTACGGCAGGCTGGCAAGAAGCGTTTCGGCTTCTTCAAGATCGGCGGTATCGGCCGCACTCTGCGGCTCAATACCGACGGCTGCCGTGAGCTGTTCGCGAGCCGCGTCCGTCTCCTCACGGGCGATCAGGATTTTGGCCAGCTCAACACGGTGGGTGATGCGCTGCGGTTCGGCTGCGATGGCTGCCTCAAACGACGGCACAACTTGGCGGCTGCGGCCCCCCGCAATCCACGGCACCTCATGGTGGAACAAACCCAGGGCGTGCAACGCAGGCCCGTGGTCGGGCTCCAGCTCGAGCGTGCGGTCGAGGGCATCCTTGACCGTGCCGGCCAGATTGATGGAGTTCAGCACGCCCTGAAACTGGGCGTTCCGTCCTGCGGCGCGAGCGACCTCCATGTGCGCATCAGCCTCGTTGGGATCCAGCGCCACGGCCGTCTCGGCCGCTTCAAGCGCCGACTCATACAGTGCTTGGCGGGTGTCGGCCTCGCTGCTGGGCAGGGTGTCGGCAAGGTAGGTCCTGGACCGCGCCAGCAACAACCAGGCGTACGCTGACCGGTCGTTGGTTTCAACGGCTGTTTCAAACGCCTCCACGGCACCGGCGTAATCGCCGCTGACGATGCGTTCGTTACCAAGGCTGACTTGGGCGGACGCGACACCGACCACCAACGCCACCACCAAAGTCGTGACAAGCACACGTAATCTCATGATGCCTCCTTAAGGACGCATCATGCCATGCACGCCTAAGCGCGGGCAAAAAGCGGGTATGAGGTTCGCGGTTGGTGCACCAGGAAGGATTCGAACCCTCGACCTACCGCTTAGAAGGCGGCTGCTCTATCCACTGAGCTACTGGTGCAAAAATAATGGAGCGGGAGACGAGATTCGAACTCGCGACTTACAGCTTGGAAGGCTGTCGCTCTACCAACTGAGCTACTCCCGCGTTCCAACTTAATTGGTCGGGGCGGCTGGATTCGAACCAGCGGCCCCCTGCTCCCAAAGCAGGTGCGCTACCAGACTGCGCCACGCCCCGACGCGAGCACCCATCGTTCCAGTCCGCGGGCAGGTTGTCAAGCGACGGCCGGTCATGCCCTACCCGTTAAGGGTACTTATCATCGCGTACGACGCGTACATCGTGATCGTACGCGATCACCTTATAGCGAGGAAGGTAAAGCTCGGCAAGGCCCTCAAGGACCCGCTCGGCCAGGTCGCTGCCGACAATGCATTCAATCCGCACCATGGCACCTTCAACGTCGGCCACCCGCGCACCGAACGGATCGCCTTCGCTACGACTCACCGAAAAGCCTGTGACGCCCCATGCGCGCAAGTCCCGCAGGAGCCGCTCCTCAACAACCGCTTCGGCAACGATGGTGACCAGTCGTTTATGGCTCAGTGCGCTCATCAGGCCCCCAATCGGCTGGCAACGGTGGCGTACAGCGGAATGCCCACCACGAGGTTAAACGGAAACGTGACCGCCAAGGAAGCCGTCAGGTAACGCCCCGGACTGGCTTCAGGAAGTGCCAACCGCACCGCGGCCGTTGCTGCGATGTAAGACGCGCTCGCAAGCAGCGTGGCGAATAGCGCCGCACCCCCCACAGAGAGTCCGGCCGCAAGACCGAGCAGCACCCCCGCGAGACCGTGCACCACAGGCGCGGTCACGCCGAAGATGAGGAGGAACGGTCCGGCGGCCCGCACGTCGTCCAGGCGGCGTCCCGTGATTAACCCCATTTCGAGGAGAAACAGCGTGAGTGCCCCTTCAAACGGTGTCACGAAGAATGCCTCCACCCGCGCGAGTCCAGCATCACCGCCGGCAGCGCCGATGGCGAGGCCTCCAAGGATCAGGACGATGCTGCGTCCTGCAAACACCTCCCGAAGGGTTTCCCCCCAACCCGCCCCTGAAGCATCCTGTCCGGCTTTGGCTTGACGGGCGATCACGAGGGCGACCAGGATGGCGGGGACCTCAAGCAACGCAAGCAGGGTCGGCATGAACCCTTCGTAGGGCACACCGCCCCGGTCAAGAAACGCCTGGGCTGCCACGAACGTCACAACCGACACGGAACCGTAATGGGCAGCCAACGCGGCGGCATCCGGAACACCCCACCGGCCGACACGCCGTGCAACCAGGTACGTGCCGGCGGGAATCAGGAGGCCAGCAAGGAGCGTGGCGGCCGCTGGAAGCAGCAGCTCGGACAGGGGCGTGGCGCGCAACGCCACGCCGCCTTTCAGGCCGATGGCGAACAGGAGGTAGATCGACAGGGAGGTGTAGAGCGCGTCAGGCAGGCGCAGGTCGCTGCGTACAAGCGTGGCCACAATCCCTAACGCGAAGGCCAACACCATGGGGGAAAGCAGGTTCAGTTGGACGAGTTCAAGGGTGCCCATCGGTGCCTCTCAGCCCGGCTGTACGCCCCGCGGGCGGCGTTGTTGACGGCATCGGTCAATTGTAGTCTGTTTACGCGCAGTTTGTGGCCAGAAAGGGCGTGAGGCAGGGCTGCCTAACCAAGTTCCTTCAGGGCCAACGTGCACCAGGCGTGCACCTCATCGTTCAAAGGAAGGTCGCGCCACGCTTCCGGTGCGTACCAACCGAAGGCGGCCGCTAGGGGTTGACCGGCATCCTGAAAACCTTGGGCGGGACGCGCGAAATAGATGAGATCGATGTGTTCGTGGTGTTCACCGATGCGTTCGACTTGAAGGCCGCGCGGACGCACCAACGGCGTGACGCTGGCAACGTCCACCGCCACGTCCCCCACGAGGTCCACCTGCAATCCGGTCTCTTCAAGCACCTCACGGCGAGCGGCCTCATCGGGCAGCTCGTTTGCCTCAACGTGCCCACCCGGCGGTAACCACAAACCTAACTTTTCATGCTGATGCAGCAGCACCCGCCCTTGCCACACCACAAACGTGGTCGCAGCCCAGTCGCGGGTCAGGGTCAACGTGCCATCGCCAGCGGTACCGCCTGAGGCTCGACGCCCGCCAGTCGTCCGTACAGCGTGTGCGGCGTGGCGTGCTCCACCACGACCTCATGCAACCCAAGCCGGTTCACTTGCGATTTCGGGATTAAGACCGTGTGGTTCTGATCGGAATGCCCCATGGCGTAATCCCCTTCGGACTGGATCTCGCGCACAAGCACCCGAGCCGTGCGCCCCATCCACCGCCGGTTGGCGTCCAGCGCGTACCCCTTCTGTTTTTCGATCAGGCGCTGCAACCGGTCGGTCTTGACCTTGCGGGGCATATCCTCAAAATGCTTCGCGCTCGGCGTACCCGGGCGCGCGGAGTAAATGAACATGTAGGCGTGCTCGTACTGCACCTCGTCGAACAGCGTCAGCGTCTGCTCGAAGTCCTCTTCGGTTTCACCGGGGAAACCCACAATAATGTCGGTGCTGATGACGACGTTCTCCACTTTGGCGCGAATCTCACGGATGATATCGAGGTAGCGTTCCCGCCGGTACTCACGCGCCATGCGCTTCAGCACACGGTCACTGCCGGACTGCACCGGCAGATGGATGTAATCGCACACGTTTGGCTCTTCTGCGATCACGTCAATCACATCGCTGGTGAAGTTCATCGGGTGGGACGTCGTGAACTTCACGCGCGGAATCCCAACCTGCGCCACCAGGCGTAACAGTTCCGCGAAGCTCGGCAGGCCGTCATCTTTCAGGCCGTAACTGTTGACGTTCTGCCCGAGCAGCATAATTTCTTGCACCCCGGCATCGCGCATCGCTTCCGCCTCAGCCAGGATGGACTCCACCGGCCGGGACACCTCAGGACCGCGGGTGGTTGGCACAATGCAGTACGTGCAATTGTGGTCGCAACCCCGCATGATCGTCAGAAAGCCGGTCAACGCGTTGGGTGCCGGCGGAATCAGGGTGTCTAAATCTTCGCGAAACTCAAGACGTTCAATGCCGGTTTCGCCCTGCTCGAGCGCTTCAACCGACGGGACGATGTCGGTAATGGCGCCTGGGCCGAGCAGCAGATCCACCTCAAACTTGCGGGCGATGTCTTGGCCTTCCTCAAGCTGCGCAAGGCACCCCATCATGCCGATTTTGAGGTCGCGTCCGGCCTGGCGTTCCTTGCGCAGTTCACCGAGCACGGTGACGACCTTCTCAACCGGCTTTCCGCGCACCGCGCACGTGTTGAGCAGCAGCAGGTCGGCGTCATCGGGATGATCGACGATCTGATGGCCGCCTGACACCAACTCCGATTGGATGGTGTGCGTGTCGTACTCGTTCATTTGGCAGCCGTACGTGATGACGTGCGCGCGCAACGAAAACCTCCAGCGCCACAGCCCGTGAGGCGTGTGGCAAGCGTGCCGAGAATATCAGGTGGACCGCCGCTAAAAAAGCCAGCCAGGTACCCGCGGGAGCACCCAGGCGAGGATCACCATGAAGAAACTGACGATGCCAAGCAGGAAGCCCGTGGTCAGCATCCGCGGTGACCGTTTCTGCACGGCCGGTAGGGCCGAAGCGGTCACCATCAAGGTGCCGGTCAGAAACACCCACGCCGCGAGCTGAATCATCCAGTTCCAGGTGACGTCCACGCAAGGAGGGTAACGCACGCCGCTGGGTAGGCTGGCGGTATGGAGACGTTTTCAGAGCGCGTGGCAGCGTGGGTGCGAGCGGTGCCATCTGGGCGGGTGGTGACGTACGGCCAGCTGGCGACCTTGGCAGGCTCACCCGGTGCCGCACGCCAGGTATCGGGGGTCCTGCGCCGCGAAACGTTGCGCGACGCGTGGTTCCCATGGCACCGGGTCGTCAACGCGCAAGGTGGGATTTCGACCTACAAGGTTGGCGAAGGTGAGCTGCAAGCCGCCCTGCTCGCTCGCGAAGGTGTGATGGTCGTCGATGGCGCGTTGCGCCTGGAGGTGTACCTGTGGCGGCCTGCAGAAGACGGACCGCCACCCAAGCCGAACCGGTAGCATGCCGTGTGTCCAGTCCAACCGTTGAGCTCACGCAAGCGTTGATCCAAGCCGCAAGCCCGTCGGGTGCGGAACGGCCCGCCGCGGACGTTCTCATCGCCGCCTTTGAATCCTACGGATTTGATGAGGCTTACTTAGACGATGCAGGCAACGCGATTGGCGTGCTGCAAGGCCGCACAGACGGTCCGACCGTCATGATGAACGGCCATATCGACACCGTGCCGACCGGCGATCCCGACTTGTGGCCGCACCCACCGTTGAGCGGCGCACTTGCTGACGGTCGCGTGTGGGGCCGTGGCGCCAGCGATATGAAAGGCAGCCTTGCCGCCATGACGGTGGCAGCCGCTGGCCTCAAGGGCCGTCACGCCGGACAATTGATCGTCTCAGGGGTCGTGCAGGAAGAGGTGGGTGGTCTCGGGGCACGCCATTTGGCCGCTACGCTGCCTTACGACGTGGTGATCTTGGGTGAACCCAGCAAGCTGCGTTTCAAGACCGGTCACCGCGGACGTGTCGAAGTTCATGTGCGCTTCCCGGGCGCGATTGCGCACGCGGCACGGCCGGAACTTGGACGCAACGCCCTCACCAAGGCGTCACGTTTCGTCACCGCGCTCGACGCCCTGACGCTGCCGGAACGCGAGGGGTTTGGTGTCTCGACCGCCACGCCCACCCAGCTTGTGACGTACCCGCAGGGTGGCGCGAACGTGGTGCCAGGCGAAGCAACGCTCACGGTGGATTACCGCAACGTTCCAGGGGACAGCATGGACGACGTCCTCGCGCGCCTCGCGGCACTCGATCCGGACGCTGAAGTGACGGTGCTGAACGAAGAAGGCGTCAGCGAAAGTGGCCAGGTGCGCATGGACTATCCCCGTATGGCACCGGCTTACGAAACCCCGCCAGGGGAGATGCTGGACCGCTCTCGCCGTGTGGTGAGGCAAACGCTGCACGATCTGGATGTTCCGTGGCATGAAGACGTCTGGTGGTTCATGACCGACGCTCCGCACCTGGCTTCCACCGGGGCGCCAGTGCTTGGCTTCGGTCCAGGTGAAGAAGAGGTGGCGCACACCACCCGAGAAAGCGTCAAGGTGGACGCGCTTGAGGCTGCCGCCCGCGTGTATGGCGCGTGGGCGCACGACCTGCTGGGAGGTTGAACGTGGTTCCAGAAGGACTGAAAGGTGCCGTGATGACCATCAACGGTGATCGTTGGACGGTCGTTGATGTCGCGCCGGCTGAAGAGCTTGCCGAAATGGTGGCGGTGATCCTGGAGGACGAAGGCATTGTGAACGTCGTTCGGCCGGCCGACGGCATGGGGGACGCGCTCAGCCATTTGGGTTCGGTACGCGTGGGAACCACGCTGGTGTTGGTGCCGGAGGCGGACGCGACGCGTGCGCTTGAGGTGATCGCGGAAACGGTCACCGATTATCAAGGGCCAGACCTTGAGGAACTCATGGCGTCAGGATTTTCGATGGAAGAGGACGAAGATTCGGGTAACTGACGCCTGCTTTAGCGCGCATGAAACATCGCAAAAAAGATCCCGCCCAGGTGTGCTCGGGCGGGATCTTTTTGTTGACTATTCTGCCGTTAGAAGGTTAGGGCATCGGACGGCGTGTAACTGCCGCCGAGATCCACCGTCTGCAGCGTGTAGTCAACACTGTTTGTGGCCGCACCACCAGAGGCAATCGCCAAGCGAATGCCAATCACAGCATTGCCACTCTGCAGAATTTCCAGGTTGCTCGTGTCGGTCGAGTCAATCTCGGCTGCGAGCGTCAACGTGCCATCAGCCCCTGCGGCCAGTGTCACACTGTCCGTTGTGATCTGACCATCGGTGAGCGTCGTGCCGCTTTCGGCCAGGTAAATGAACGCACTGATGGTTACGTCAGCGTCGTTATTCTGCGCAGCCGTCAAATCGACATCCACGTCCAGAGTGAAAGTCTCAATGCCTGCGGCTTGGTTTTCGCTAATCCCAAAGTTACTGAGAGCGATACCGTCAGCCCCGAGGACGTCAACCGTTGCGTCTGAAACCGGGAGATTACCGGTTTCATCGGTTTCCTCAACGAACGCCAGGACGTTGGCGCTGATGCCGAAGGTGGTGTTTTGTGTGCAGCCCGCCAACGTAAACGTCGTTAAGGCAAGGGCAAGCAGTACGTTTCTAATCGTCATCGTCGCCTCCTTAGAACCCGAAGTTGAGTCCGGTTGCGATGCCGAAGGACGTGTGGTTGGTGAACGCAGCACGGCGACCGTTCACCGCGACATCCACGCCCCAACCGCCGAACTGTAAGCCGCTGCCGAGACCGAGAACCAAACCGTCGTCATAACCGCCGCCGGCACGCGCGAACACGGTGCCGAAGTCGACATCAAAGCCTGCCTCGGTACCCACGCGGCCTGAGAATGCACCGTCGATGTCGTACTGAACGTCGGCTGCCACGAACCACGTGTCCACCGCGCCGACACTGACCGTTTCCGTGTCGATGTCGTACTGCGCGGTCGCCACGAAGCCAAGCTCGTCAGCGATGTACGTGCGGCTGGCCGTCGTGCCGTCGCCGGTCAGGCTGTCGGACGATTGCGTGAACGCAATGTCGTAAGCCTTGCCGTTCCAGATGGCGTAATTCAGGTTGCGGGCGCTCAAGCCGACCGTCAGCTCGCCCGTATCCATCGGCACGACCGTTGCCACACCCACGTCGAGGCGAACGCCGTAACCGATGCCGCCGTCATTGACGAGAGCGGCGAACGCATCACCATCGGCGGAGTACGCCACTTCGTTACCGGCGGTGGTCAGCTCAGCGCTGGCCGAACCGTCAATCTTGGCGAGGCCCACAAAGGGGGAGAGCCGCACACCGACGTAGACGTCACCGTCGTACGTATCAACCGGCACCAGCGTGGAGTAACCCACCTCAAGCGCCACGCCAGCTTCGGCTTGCGCTTCAATGGTCGCCTTACCGCCCGTGGCACCGTCACCAAAGAGTTTCTGCAGGTCCGCATCGGGCGTGTAGCCAGCCGACACATCGGCGTAAGGACGGACACCCACACGGAAGTCGCGCACGTCAAAGGCGACCGGCAGCGACAGACGCTCGTCCACAGAGAGCGACTGGCCGGTCGTCAAGAGCAGCGGCGAACCACCCTCGGTGGTGATGGCGATCGTCGGATCGCCAGCCGTGGTCTCATCGATGGCGATGTTGATTTGGTCGGGGCTGGTCGCAGGGTTGATCAGGTACGAACCCAGGCGGGTCGCCTGATCGATAACGGTCGTGTAATCCACCGTATCTTTTGTGGGATCGACCTTCGGGTTGGTGAGGTAGCTCACCGCACCCAGCGGCAGGGGAAGTGCGAAGCCTTGCGACGGGAACGAACCGTACGCAGGGTTGACAGACTCAGCGCCACCGGTGGTGGTAACGCCGCCCATCCCGAGGGACCTGACGCCTTGGGCGGACGCTGGCAGCACCAGCATCGAGACCAGGATCAGGGCCAGCAACAAACGTTGAGGCATGACGTGTGCTCCTTTCGTGACCCGTTGAGGATTGATGGACGCACCACCCGAGTCAACAAACACGGCAGTATAAGCGGTACGCACGTCCGCGACCAAACATGACGGATTTAGAGCGGCTTAAGGTTTGCTTCAATCTGCTCGCGTCGCGCCTCCAGAAATGGCGGTAGCACCAACGTTTCACCGAGGCTTGCGGGATCTTCATCCACGGCAAAGCCTGGCCCATCGGTCGCCAATTCAAAGAGGAGGTTGTTGCCGTCACGAATGTAGAGGCTCTTGAACCAGAACCGGTCCACCGGCCCGGAGTTGGGGATACCGGCCCGTAGGAGGCGTTCCGCCCAGGCGTCATAATCGCCGTCAGCCACGCGGAGTGCGACGTGATGAACCCCTCCGGCACCAGGCCGAGCGCGGGGAAGATCTGGCCGGATTTCGAGTTGCAATTCGGCGTGGGCACCCCCGTCGCCCATGCGGTACGCCCGAACGGTGTGCCCGTCGTCTTCAAACTCGCGGTCGAACGGAATCCCAAAGACGTGCGTCAGCAGCGCCTCGGTGGGTGCCGCCGAGGGGACGGCCGCACGGATTGGACCAAGACCGCGGATTTGGTGCTCAGCCGGGACTGGACTGTCGTCCCACGGGGTCGGTGCGTCGCCAGCGCCGTCGTCCTCCACAAGCGCCAGGCGTTGTCCCTCTGGGTCTTCAAACCGTAGGGTGCGGCGCCCGCCAACCTCGGTGGGAGCCTCTGCCTTGACGCCATGTTCAGCAAGTCGTTCTTGCCAGTACGCAAAGCTGGCATCGCCGTGGATCCGCAGTGCCGTGCGGCTGATGACGTAAACCCCTGGCCGTGCGGGTGGGACGTCAAAATCAAAGAAGGTCAGGTCGGTGCCTGGGCTGCCGGCTCCATCTGCATAAAACAAGTGGTAGGCGCTCACGTCGTCTTGGTTGACGCTGCGCTTGACAAGCCTTAACCCGAGCGTGTCGGTGTAGAAGCGATGGTTGTCTTGGATGCGGGCAGAGATCGCGGTCAGGTGATGGATTCCGTGCGGCTGCATGATGACGCCTCCTTAACACCCGTGAGTATCACGCGACCCGGCTTGGTGAGAGGGCGCGCGCAAGACACGACTAGAACGGTTTTGACAGACGGTCGCTGCCGGCCAACCCGAAACGCAGCGGTGCATCCGCCCACGAACCGGCGTAATCCACACCGATTCTTGGCCCCACCCACACGTCCTTAGCAGGCCTTGCGGGCGGCTGCAACGTAAAGCGACCGCCAGCGAGGGGTTGCCCGCCGTCATTGACCGTCACGCCAAGCGCCTTGGTCCACAAGCCAGGCCCGTGGGTGCGGGCCGGAAAGCCAAGCGGTTCAACGGCGCGCACCAAGACCGCGTGCGGATTTCCTTTGCCCGACACGACAACATTGAACAGGTGATGGATGCCGTACACCAGATAGACGTACGTCACGCCCGCGGATTCGTACATGACTTGCGT
>CAJXNS010000036.1 GCA_913057165.1 uncultured Trueperaceae bacterium | reverse complement strand
ACCCAAGACGCGTTTGACGCCATGGTGGAACAAGACGCCCTGCTCGAGTGGGCCGAGTACGTCGGCGACCGCTACGGCACCCCCCGCGAGCCGGTCGACGCCGCGCTTGCCCGCGGCGAGGACATGCTGCTCGAGGTGGACTTAGAAGGCGCCCGGCAGATCAAACGCCGAAAGCCTGAAGCGGTCACGGTGTTTCTCGTGCCACCCTCGCTTGCAGAACTTGAACGCCGCCTGCGCGAGCGCGGTACCGACAGCGAGGAGAAAATCCAGAAACGCTTGCGGCGCGCAGAACAGGAGATCGCGGCGCTACAAGAGTTCGATTACGTGATCGTCAACGACGTGCTTAGCGAAGCCGTGACGGCGTTTCAGTCGGTCGTGCGGGCCGAACGGTTGCGGTCGTCGCGTTGGACGGACGCACGCGTCGCCCAACTGCTGCCGTAAGCCGTTCGTGCTAAAGTCCGGTTCGCAAACAAGGAGGCCCCCTGTGGCGCAAGACGGATATGACACCCTGCTAAACCTGACCGACTCCCGCTACCGGCTGAGCCGTATCGTGGCCAACCGCGCTGCGCAACTCAAGACCGGCGCACGCCCCCTGCTTGAAGAGGACGCCCTCCCAGAAGCAGCGGCGAACACCGTCTCGGTCGCCATGGCCGAACTGGTCTCCGGCGTGGACCTCGAGTGGGGCGACGACCTGCCCAGCGAACCGGCCCTGGACGCCGCCCGCGCAGCCCGTCAACCCAAAGAACCTGAGGACCCCTACGCCGTCTGAGGCTCCTGCCTCCAGACCGCACCGCGGCCACCCACCCTGCGCCGCCTTCCCCCATGCCCAGCAAGGAATACCGCCAACGGCTGATTGAGGACTTGGTCGAGACCGAGTTCATCTCCACCCAAGCCGAAATTGCGGACCACCTCAAAAAACGCGGCATTGACGTCACGCAAGCCACCGTCAGCCGCGACGTCAACGAGTTGCGTCTCGTTCGCCTGCCGGCCGGCAACGGCCAGCACCGCTACCGCAGCACCCCGCTCGCCGCGCAAGATGACGTCGAAGGCGAACTCGAACAACGCTTCAAGCTGTTCGTCCGCGACGTCGACCGTGGTGAACACACGATCGTCGTCAATACCGACGAAGGGCATGCCAGTGGCATTGCGTACGTCATCGACAAGCTTGAACGCGACGGCATCGTGGGCAGCCTCGCGGGGCAGAACACCATCCTGATCGTCTGCCGCAGCGTTGAGGACGCCAAAGCGCTGCAAGACGAGCTTGACGAACTGCTTGTCTAACCTGCTTTAGATCGACCTTATTCAGACCGAACCCCTGCCAGGCACCGGAATGCGACTTGGGACCCCTCAGGCGCGCAAACCGCATGCTAGCGTCACCCATGGTTCGCACCCTTGCTGTTCTCCTGACCACCCTCGCGCTGGCCACCGCCGCCGCGCAAACGATCGCGGTACACCCGTTCACCGCCAACGACAACGCCACCGGCGTCCTCGTCGCAGAACGCCTGGCGCGCAGCCTTGACGTCGGCAGCCAAACGCCCGTCGGTCCGGCCGCCGCGCCGTCCCTGGTTGCGCCGTTTCCGTACCAAGACGGGTACGCAAGCCCACTGGCGCTGCTGCCCGACGGGGCGATCGCCACGCCCCACGGCGCCCGCCTCCTGCAGACTGGGAGTGGCACCGATATCGCCCTGACGGGCGCGATCAACAGCACCGAAGGTGGCCTGCAGCTCACCCTTTACGCGCAACATCAAGACGGCCGGTCGTTCACCGCGACCGTCCGCGCACCGCTGGACCGGCCGGAACGCCTCGCCAGCGACGCCGCCCGCGTGCTGGCCGCCACCTTCGGCTTAGAGCGCGACGCGCTCGTGCCACCCGTCACCGGCGCCGGCCCCAGCGCCCTCGCGCGCGCCATCGCCCTGCTCGGCAACGGCCTGATCGGCGACGCCGAACGCGAACTTCTCGCCGCCCAAGAAGCCGGCCTGCTGGACGCCAGCGGTGAGCGCTACCTGCGGGTTGTGCAAGCCGTCCGTGCCGGGGAAGCGTTCGCAGAAGCCCCCATGCTGGCAGCAGTCCTGTCGCTCGGCAGCAGCAGCGACCCAGAACGCAACATCAACCGCTTCGCCGCCGTCGACCCAGCGGTCCACCCAAGCGCCCTGCTGTGGGTGGCCGCCCTCGCCCGCGACGACGGGCAGACAGACCGGGCTACAGAAGCCTACGCCGCCGCAGCGGACGCCTTCGCGTACGGCCGCGCCGCGGAGCTGGCCTTCCTGCAAGGCCAAGGCGACCTGCGCGATGCCGCCCCGCTGCAGCAGCAAGCCGGCGTGCCCAATGCCGCATCGCTGGTGGTGGTCACGTTCCTAGCGGACCTGCGTGACGACACCACCGTCGAACGCACCGCCTTAGAAACACTCAGCCGCGAGCTGCCTACCTTCACCTGGCCGTTTGAACGCCTAAGCTTCCTGGCGTTCGACATTGAAGACCCTGACCTTGCCGTCCGCGCCCTCGAGATCGCCCTCGATCTTGACCCTGAGTCGTCGCTGTACTGGACGAACCTCGGTTGGGCGCGCTACCTGCAAGGCCGCTTTGACGCCAGCCGCGAAGCCAGCGCCCGCGCGCTTGAGGTGGACGACGCTGCCTACATCGCCGCGTTTAACCTCGGTCTGGTCGACGCCCGTTTCGGCCGGCTTGCGTCCGCCATGGACGCCTACGCGCAAGCCGTCGCGCTCGACCCTGAGGTGGACGACGAAGCCTTGCAGGATGTCCTCAACGCCATCGAGGAAGAACCACGCCAGCCGGCGTTACGCTTCGCCCTCGGCACGCTCTACGCGGCGGAAGGACGCCGCGCCGAGGCCGCCAGCGCCTTTGAAGCGTTCCTCGAGCTCGGCGGGTACAACGACGACTTTGACGCCCAAGCCGAAGCACGCATCGCCGCCCTGACCGCACCCCTCCCACCACTCGAAATTGCCGGCGAACGGTTCGACCTGCTGCTCGGCCGCAGCCCCCTTGAGGGTGACGCCCAACCGGGCGACCCGCTCACCTTCCGCTTTGAGGTGATCACCCCCGGCGAGTCGCTCCCAAGAAACCTAGAAATCGCCGCGGCGCTCGTGAATCAGGCAGGGGAGACGGTCGCGGCGCCCGGCAGTCTGCCCGTCGACGTTCCCCCCGACGCCATCGGGTACGTCATCGACGGCCTTGGCCTCGAACTGCCACGCGACCTGCCGGCCGGGTCGTACACCTTGCAGGTGGACGTGACCGCCCCCAACCAGACCGCGCCCACGCTCGAGCGCACGGTGGAAGTCTCAGGCGCCGCCAGCGTGCCGCGCATCCTGCTTGGTCGCGGGCTGGACCTGGTCCGCCTCAACGACCGCCGCAGCCTCATCGCACGCGACCCCATCCCGACCGGAGAGGCGCTCGCAAGCCGCCTGGTGGGCGTCCTTCGCGATCAGGCCGACCTGGCGGAAGGGTCGCTGCCGACCGTGGAAGTGGGGCGTTTTGAAGGCCTGTCTGGCGGTGAGCTGTTCCGCAGCTCCACGCCGCAGGACGTGCGTGACTTCCTTGAAGCGCTGGTGGCCCAAGGCGTATCCGATAGCGAATTGGTGTTTGTCGAGTCGTACGCCGAGTGGGCCCTCGGGGGTGCCGTCGCGCCGTAACCGAATTACCCGGTCTTTGCGGGCGTCACAACCCCCCAGGCCTCGGTGGGGTCGTCCGGCAGGGGCACGTGCGCGTCGCCTTCAATCCACGCCGCCAGGGCCGCCTTGAGGGCGTCTAAGCCTTCACCGGTGTGCGCGGATACCGCCAGGGCGTCGTAACGCGCGGTCAGGTCCTGCACCCGCAGCGCGTCGGTGGCATCGGCTTTGTTCAGCACCACATGCCGGTCTGGGGTAACGTCCAACGCATCTAAAATCCGGTTGACGGCCGCATAACGGTCGCCCGCGCCTGGCTCGGAGGCGTCCACCACATGCAGCAGCAGGTCGGCGTCGTTGAGTTCCTCCAGCGTCGCTTTAAACGCGTCGGTCAGCTCGTCGGGCAGGTCCCGAATAAAACCGACCGTGTCGGTCATCACGGCCGTGCCACCCCACGCGCCTAAGGCCGGCAGCCACGCCTCACGGCTGGTTGGTCGCAACGTCGCAAACAGTGCGTCGCGGCTGATGGCGTCCGATTTGGTCAGCCGGTTGAACAACGTTGACTTGCCGGCGTTGGTGTACCCCACGAGCGCGACGACGGCCTGCTGGCCGTGGGTGCGGTTCTGGCGGGTGCGTTGCCGCTGCAGGCCGATGCGTTCCACCTCACGCTCGAGGGACTGCAGCCGTTCACGAATGCGGCGGCGGTCAACCTCGAGTTTGGTTTCACCCGGCCCGCGGCTGCCGATCCCACCACCCTGCCGGCTTAACGCCGTGCCGCGGCCGGTGAGGCGCGGCAGGCTGTACTTCAGTTGCGCCAGTTCGACCTGCACTTGCGCCTGCCGCCCGCGGGCGTTCTGCGCAAAGATGTCCAAGATCACCTGCGTCCGGTCGAGCACCTTGAGTTGCGTGGCGGCCTCAATCTCGCGCGCCTGCCCGGGTGTCAACTCGCGGTCGAACACCAGCAGGTCGGCATCCTCGTGGTACGCCAGCGACACCAGCTCGCTGAGTTTCCCGCGCCCCACCAGCGTCTTACGGTCCGGCTGGTGGCGAACCTGCAGGTCACTCGCGGCGACCGTCGCGCCTGCGGACGTCACCAACTCGGCCAGTTCCGCCAGGCGGTCTTCCGCCTCGCGGTGGTCGCCCGTATCGATGGCGATCAACACCGCGCGTTCCTCGCTGGTGCGGCGCACGTCCCGGCCGCCCGCCGCGCGTGCCATCTCCTCCTCGAGGGACGTCACCCGCCCAAGCAGGTCGAACCGGTCGAGCGCCTGCAGACCCATCGGCGGTTCCACAATCCAGTCTTCTTCTTCACTCGTCGGCGGCGCCACGAACGCCACGTGCGTGTCACCGAGCGTGACCTGACCGTCACCGGCGAACGCTTCTGTCACCACGACCGCATCGAGGCGCTGCAGGAACAACGCCGTCAGGTCCGCGCCAGACAGGCCGCCCCCACCGGGGTGGACGTGCACCAACCGCACGCCCCGCAAACGGCTTTCCGTTTCGCCTGCCTTGGGTGGCAGCGGCGTGCCGTCCGCATCCGCCAGCGCGACGGTGGTGACCCGCCCGCGACGGTCGATCAGGACCGACACCGGCGAGCGCACCTCCGTGGCGATTTCAGCCATGCCGCGCAGCAGCTGCGGGGTGGCCGCACGCTCAGGCGGCACGCGCCGCCGGTACAGGTTTTCAAGGCGTTTAACCTGATTCTTCTTCAGGCCCGACAGGGCACCGTGCACCCTAGAAATGGAGGCCACCTCCGTGGCAACCGTGCATCATTGGTGGCAGTATACCGCGGCGTCCCTCACGGCTTTGTCAGCCGCACCTGCGTTGGACGCAAACCCAGGTAACTGATCGCCCCAGCTGCTAAACGCACGCCCGACCGAACGGCCGGGCGTGCTCGCTTTACAAATTTGACTCGCGCGTTAGTGGGCGGGCGCTTCCGCCGCACCGGGCGTCTGCACGAACGCCGTCAGCAGCGTCACGGCCGACTCCAGGTCCGCCTTGCTGACCATCTCCGTCACCGTATGCACGTACCGTGACGGCGTGGACAGCGTGATGCTCGGCACGCCCTGGCGGCTGCGCTGGATCGCGCCTGCATCCGTCCCACCAAGCGGCAAGACCTCAAACTGATGCGGAATGCTTTGCGCCTCGGCCAGTTCTGAGACACGGTCCACCAACCAGCCGGTCGCCACCATGCTGCTGTCGAACACCTTCACGCCCACACCACCACCGAGCGTGGTGACCGCCTGATGCTCAGGCGTGCCAGGCGTATCAATCGCCAGCGTCGTATCGAGCGCAATGCCCACATCGGGTGTTTGGGAGAACGCACTGGTGGTCGCCCCACGCAGCCCGACCTCCTCCTGCACACTAAAGACCGCCCGCAGCGTCACTGCGGGGTTCTCCACCCGCCGCAGCGTCTCCAGCAGAATCCAGCAGCCCGTCCGGTCATCGAGCGCCTTACCGACCACCACCGGCCCCAAATCCTCAAACGGCTGGTTGAGGCTCACCATGTCGCCCACGCGAACCTCGGCCTTGACGGTCTCCGCATCGATCCCCAAATCAACGGCAAACTCGCTCATTTCAGGAATCTTCTTGCGTTCCTCAGGCGTCGCGACATGCACCGGTTTGGTGGCCGGGTGCAGGACACCCACCCGCGGTTCGCCATGCCGGCTGTGCACCGTCACCTGCCGCGCGAACAGGTTCCGGGTGTCAAACCCGCCAAGCTGCTGCACGCGCACGAACCCCTTCTCGTCCACATGCTTGACGATGAAGCCGATCTCGTCCATGTGGGCGCTCACCATCACCACCGGCGCACCGGCCGGGCCGGGCACCTCGACGATCAGGTTGCCCATGGCGTCCACCGTGCCGCTTAACCCCATGCCAGACAGGGCGCCTTGAATCTCACCGCGGACGGCATCCTCACGGCCGGGCACACCCGCCATTTCCGACAGTCGTTTCAGTTGTGCGTAATCGAAGCTCATGGCCTCAACCTACCAGCCGCCTACCGCCCTTGCGACACCCTGAAGACGAACGACTCCACCGCCGCAGCCGTCTCCTCAGCGCACTCCTCCTGCGGCACGTGCCCGCAGCCGTCCAGCGCCACCAGCCCCGCGTTCGGCAGGTCCGCTGCCAGGCGTTCAGCATCCTCAAACGGCACCAGCGCATCCTCCCGGCCGGCGATCACCAGCACCGGCAGGTCAAGGCCCGCGAGTAGCGCGTCCGCCTCCGGCGTGCGGCTCGCTTGCACCAACTCCCATAGCGCCTGGTCCCAACCCTCCACCTGTGTGGCCTGCTCGTAAGCCGCCAAGACGTCAGGCTTTAAGTTCGCTGGGTCGGCGTACCCGCTTTCCACCAGCGACCGTCCCGGCGCGCCCGCCAGCTGCCGCATCAGCAGCGGCCCGATGCGTTCCATCTGCGGGGTGAACAACAGCGGCCGCAACCACCCGGGCGTGCCGCCACCGGTGTACACGGCTGGCCCGATCAGCACCAACGCCGCCACGCGGTCTGGGTGCGCCCGCGCCGTTTCGATCGCCACCGGAGCGCCCGCTGAGTGCGCCACCAGCACCGCCGCCTCAATCCCTGCCGCATCAAGCAGGCGGACGGTCTGGTCCACCTGCGCCTCAGGCGCGTACGGGTTGAGCCCCGACCAATCGGTCGTGCGTTCGGTCAGCCCGAAGGCCGGCCGGTCCCACGCGACCGTGCGTACGCCGCCGGCAGCCAGTTGGTCTTGCACCGCCTGGAAACTCACCAGGTTGCTGCCGAACCCGTGCACGAACCCGGCCCCCAAACCCACGCCGTCCTCAGGGCCCGCCATGCGCGCGTGCACGTCCGTACCCTGCCAGTCCACGAACGTTGCATCCGGGCCGGCCAAGTCACGGTGCGACTGCACGTCCCCGAGTTCCGGGACGGGCCAGATGAGCGGCAGCAGCACGATCGCGGCCAGCAGCGTCAGCAGGATGATTTGGGTGACCCGCAGGCGAAACGGCACGCTTACTCCTCCGCCGTCCCGCCGGCCGCCAAACCGAACAGGTCCGCTTCCACCTCAAGAGCGCCGGCCAGGTCAAGCGCCCCGCCCCGCAGCAACGCCTCCTTGATCAGGCCGGCCGCGAACGCCCGCGGTTCGCTCTCACGCCCCGCCAGGGCGGCCGCAAGCTCCAGGCCGTCGGCGGTCGCACCTGCGGCCGTGCGCGACACGACGCCCAACGACAGCGCCTCGCTGGCGGTCACCGTCCGGCCGGTCAGCAGCAGGTCGGCCGCCCGCGCTTCACCGATCAACCGCACCAACCTAGACGTCCCGCCGTACCCGCTTGGTAGGCCGTGCTGCACGCCTGGGAACGCAAGCGTCGCCTGCTCCTGCGCGACACGCAGATCACACGCCAGCGCGATCTCAAGCGCCGCGCCGTGCACCGGCCCGTCCAGCGCAGCGACGGTCGGGACCGGCAGGGCCGCCAGCGCGCCGGCGGCCGCCTGGCCGCGCAGCGCCACCTCACGGCCCGCAAACGCATCGCGGGCGTCGCGCGCCCCGGCCGGCAGGACGCCATCACCCTCCGTGCCCGTCACGCTCATCAGGACCGCCCGCACGTCCGGCAAGGCGTCCAGCTCCGCGACCGCAGCGGGCAACTCGAGCAGCATCAGCGGCCCAAACATCCCGTCGGACGCGGTAGGGGTGAGGTGCACGTGCGCCACGCCCGACGCCACACTGACCCTTAAGGTGTCAAACCCGAACGCGTCCTCACTCACGCCGCGTTGGCCTCCAGCGCCACGAACGCTTCCAGCGACGCGGTCACCATCCGTTTGATGGAGGCTTGCATGACCTCCTTCGGTGCGAACCGGTCATCCCCAATGCCGTTGCTGGCGACCACCATGCAGCCCGTCGCCACCCGCCGCAGGCGACCGATCACGAACAACGCAGCAGCCTCCATCTCGACCGCCAGGACGCCGTCTGCGGCCAAGGCGGGCACGTCCTCAGGCTGCGTGGCGTAAAACGCATCCTCGGTACGCAGCATGCCCACGTGCGCGCCACCGGCCTGCTCAGCCGCCGCACGCAACGCCGCGGTCACCGCAAAGTCCGGCACGGCCGACGTCGGCTCGCCCCGCAGGTACTGCCGGGTGGTCCCATCGGCTGGCACCGACCCGCTGGCAACGATCGTGTCGCCCGGCTGGACCTCCGGCGCGATCACACCCGCTGTTCCCACCCGCACCAGGGTGTGCGCGCCCAGGTTGATGAGTTCTTCTGTGACGATCGCCAGGCTGGGGCAGCCCATGCCGGTCGTTTGCACCGAGACCGGCACGCCCTTGTAGGTGCCTTGGTAACCCAAGAGCCCGCGGTTGTCGGTTGTCAGTTCTGCGTTGTCAAAAAACGTTTCGGCGATGAAGGTGGCGCGGCCAGGATCGCCAGGCAGGAGCACGTACGGCGCTTGCTTCTCTTGGGGCGTGTGCACATGAAGTTGCATACGAGAAGCGTAGCACCCGCCCGAAACGGCCACCACGGCCGCCGTGCGGTAGCGTCCGGTAAGGAGACATCATGAGCGAACAGGAACGCCCCAAGCTTGAGTTGAAACTCGCCAGCGACGTCGCGCAAGGCCGTTACGCCAACGGCACGGTCGTCACGCGCGGCCGTCACGAAGTCGTCCTTGACTTTGTGGCTGCTCTGCCGAACCACCCTGCGCAAATCATCAGCCGCGTCGTGCTACCCACCGAGCAGGCCCGCGCGCTGCTGACCACCCTGCAACGCACCCTGGACGCCCCCGCCCCCGCAGGCGCAGCCCCGCAGGCACCCCCCACGTCCGGCGAAGGAACCCCCAACTAGCGCCATCCTGAACCCAACCACAGGACGGCAGGGGGCTTACGGTTTCCGCCTTGCGGTGATAGCGTCCCGTTCGTGACGAACGCCTCCGATCTCTCCGCCACGAGGCGTGAACAAGCCATCATCCTCATCGCTGCCGGCCTTGCCCTCACCGCCCTCGGTGCGGTGCAAGCCATGTACGGCCCGGCGTTTCCAAGCCTCATGCAACGCTTCGGTGTCGGTCTCGACCGCGTCGGCGACACGGTCGTCCTGCACTTCCTGGGCGGCCTGGCGTCCACCGTCGCGTCCACCTTCGCGCTGCAACGTTACGGCTACCGCCGCACCCTGATCGTGGCCGGCACGTTCGCGGCCGCCGGCATGCTGGTGGCCGCCGTGACGCCCGTTTGGTCTTTGCTGCTGGTCGGCGCGACCCTCGGTGGGTTCGGCTTCGGCCTGGTCAACATCGTCATCAACCTGCTTGTCACCCGCGTGTTTGCCGCGCGTGCCGCGCCGGTCCTGAACTTCCTAAGCGCCCTGTTTGGCATTGGCGCCATCCTGGGGCCTGCCGCCGTGGCCGCCATCGCCGCGGCCGGCCTGAACCTCACGCCGCTCTTCTTTGCGTTAGGCGCCGCCATTACCGTCGCCACGCTGGTGGCTGCCCGTGCGCCCGATCCTCCGGTGCAAACCCGCGACGGCAGCGTCCAAACGCCGTGGGGTCTCGCCACCGGCTTCGCGCTGGTGTTCCTCTTCTACGTCGGCGCAGAAACCAGCGTCGCGTCGTGGGAAACCACCCACTTAGAGCCCTACGTGGGCGCCAGCCGGGCGGCGGCGCTCACCAGCCTGTACTGGGTCATGCTGACGATCGGCCGGTTCGTGGCCGTCCCCATCAGCTTGCGGGTCCGCCCACGGTACGTCGTCCTGAGCGCCAGCATCGCCTCGCTCGTTGCGCTCGCCCTGACGCACAACAGCGACCTAGCACCGTTCGCGTACGCCGCGGCAGGCTTCCTGATGGCGCCGATCTTCCCAACCACCCTCGCGTGGATCGCCGCGGTGTTCCCAAACCGCAGCGAACGCGTCATCCCCTACACCTTTGCGATCGGCACGTTCGGTCCGATTGCGTCAACCGCCGCCATCGGCGCGTGGGCGGCGGCGGCCGGCACGGACGTCATCCCGACCGCGTTGACGCTGCTGGTGGGCACCCTCGTGGTCATCACAGCCGGCATGCTGATCGCCACCCGCGACCGCTAAGGCACCCCGAAACGACCCCTGACGCTTACGTCAGGTGCCTGAGGTGACGTGCGCACGACCCTTCGTGCGGTTCAATACGCAGGTGCCACCCGAAACGATCCTCGTGTTTTTCGATTACTTGTGCCCGTACGCCTGGCGGGGTGCCGAGCTGGTGGAACGCGTCGCCGGCCCACTCGGCTTGCGCTTTGATTTCGTGCACTTCAGCCTCTACCAGGCCAACACCAAAGACGAAGGCTGGCAGCTGTGGAACGAGCGGCACGACCCGCAGGACCCTGCCGGCAGTTGGGGGTTGCTGCCGTTTTTGGCGAGCATCGCCGCCCGCCAGCAAGGCCGTGAGGCGCACGACCGGTTCCGGCTGGAGCTCCTGCGGCGCCGCCACCGCGACCACGCCCCGTTCACGCCCGCAACCGTGATGGAAGCCGCTGAAGCGGCCGGACTGCACCTGGCAAGCCTCGAGCGGGAGCTTGCCAACCCAGAAGCCCGCACGACCCTCGCGCGCGAGCACCACCAAGCGGTGCATGCGGGCGTGTTCGGCACCCCGACGTTCAAATGGCCGGACGGCCCCACGGCGTACGTGCGCCTCAAGGAACTCCCGCAAGAGGAAGCGGACGCCACGGACTTGTTCACCCGCCTGCAAGGCATGCTGCACGACCACCCGTACCTCGAGACCGTGCGGCAGCCACGGCAAGAGGGCAACTGACGAAGGTCGGTACACTCGCGGCATGCCGCCCAAAAAACCAAGGCTGTGGCCGTTCGGCCGTCCGCGCCGTTCCCAAAATGCCGGCACGCCTCCCGCGGTTGGAGGAGTGACGGGCGCGTTTGGGGGCGTGTGGCCGGACGGTTTTGAACCGCTTGGGGTGCTCGGGTCGGGCGGCAGCGCCACCGTGCACGCCGCCCGCCGCGCGAGCGACGGTGCCCGCGTGGCCGTCAAGATTATCGACCCGCCCGCAGGGGGCAGTTTTGATGTTCCAGCCGAGCGGCGCGTGCGGCTCGATGCCGCCCGGCGCATGCAGCACCCGAGCGTCGCCGCCACCCTAGACGTCCTTGAGGCGGGCGCATGCCTCGCGGTGGTCATGGAGCACGTGCCCGGCCGGACGCTCAGCGACGCGCTTGAGGACGGACCGCTCGACCTGACCGCCGTTGCCGCGCTCGGCGTGGATCTCGCCGGCGGCCTCGCGGCCGTGCATTACGCGGGCCTGCTGCATCTCGACGTGAAACCGGAAAACATCCTGCTCACGGGCGGCACGCCTGCGGCGGTCCTGCTGGACGTCGCGCCGGCTGGCGCGGCAGACCGGCCTGTCACCCCGGCGTACACCGCCCCTGAACGCGTGGGGGGCGGCACGGTCGGCCCACCCGCGGACGTGTACGCCCTTGGGTTGGTGCTGTACGAGGCCGCCACCGGCGTGGCCACCTTCCGCGGTCAAGGCGACGCGGTACTTCACCAGCAGCAGGTCCGCACGCCCCCGGAGCCAGGCCGCCTGCGTCCTGACCTGCCGCCCGAGGTGGGTGACCTGATCGTGCGCATGATCGCCAAAGATCCGAGTGAACGCCCACGCTTGGATGCGGTGCAGGCCGCCCTGACGGCGTTTGCGCCCACCCAGCCGGGCGCCGGCGCGGTACCAGGCGACCGGGTCGACGCCCTGCTGGGCGGCACCAGCCCGCAGTTCACGCGGCTGTCGCTCACACCCGACGGGGGTCAGCTGCGCGCGTCGTTTCAAACGCTGGAGGCCGGATCGCGCTTGGGGGGTGCCGTGGGGGTGGCTTGGACGCCGTCTGGGCGTTCGGTCGTGGCGTACCGCGGGGCGCCGCACGGCCCGGGCGGGGTGGTCCTGCCGCGGCCGGCGGGACGCCTCGGCGTGCCGCCCGCCAGGCTTGATGTGCCGGATCCGCAGCAGTTAAGCCTCGCGCCGGGCGGGGGGGACGTGTTCGTCCTCGACGGAGCCGCGCGGGCGGTGTTGCGTTTCACGCCCAGCGGAAGGCCGGTCGGTCAGGTTGGTCCCGTACCGGCTGGGGTGGGGCGGCTTCTTAAGCCGGTCGCGTTCAGCCGCACGCCGGACGGCCGCACCTTCGTGCTGGATGTCGGGCGGAACCTGGTGTACGCCTACGCGCCGGATGGGCGTTACGAACGCGCGTTCGGCCTGCAGGGCGCAAGCGACGCGCAACCCAGGCCGGTGGCAGGCATGACCTCAGATGACGCCGGTCGGCTGTGGCTGGTCGATACCCGCGCGCGGCGCTTGCGGACGCTGACGCCAGGCGGTGCGCTTGAGTCGTCCACGCCCCTGCCGGACGGCATGAACCCAGCAGGCGGCCGGGTGCTCGTGAAGCCCACCCGCGGGCTTGTGCTGCTCGGCGTGCAGGGCGAACCGGCCGTCTGGGCCGTCCGCCGCGATGGCGGACCGCCGGTGTTGGTGCGGCTGCCTGGCCCACTGACTGACCTGCCCGCTGACTGACCTGCCCTAAACGTCGCTTACGTGCTGGGGGTGCCTTCGCGCCGTTTGGCGGCACCGTAGTACGCCCACAACAGCCGCGCGGCGGTCCCGCGGTGGGGTGACCACGCCTCCGCTAGGGTGCGCAACTGCCGTTCGGTCGGCCGGTCGTCCAGCCCGAGCAGCATGCGGGCGCCCTCCTGCAAGGCCAGGTCGCCGGCCGCAAACGCGTCGGCATGCTGAAGCGCAAACATGCAGTAGATCTCCGCCGTCCACCGGCCAATCCCAGGCAGCGCGACGAGGGTGTCCACCACCTCAGCGGTCGGAAGGTCGCGCAGCGCCACAAAATCCACATTCGCCTCGGCGACACCGCGGACGTAGCGCACCTTCTGGCGGCTTAACCCCATGCCGCGCAGGGTGTCATCACTCGCGGCCCGCACTGCTTCAGGGACGGTCAGCCCGGCTGACTCGAGGCGACCCGCAATCGTCGCGGCCGCTTGGACGCTCAGTTGTTGACTCACAATGCTCTTCACGAGCGCCCAAAAACCGTCCGGCCGGTCACGCAGGGACGGGGCACCCGCCATGTCCAGCGCGACAGCAAAACGCGGTTCAAGCTGCACGAGGGCGGAGGCTGCCTCCTCCAGGCCGGCCGCGCTGAGACGGCGGGCGGACGCGCGGGTCACAAAAACGGCAGGAGGCGCACGATCGACTGAAAAATCGCGAGGAAGAAGCTCTGCAGAAAGCCGATCACGCCGGTGTAGGACAGCACCAGGAAGACCACCAGGAAGCCGAGCAGGCCGTAACCCTGAAGACGCCGCACGAAATTACGGACGTTCATGTCCCCCCACGCCAGGGCGGCCATCGCGCCGTCCAGCGGGAAGACAGGAAACAGGTTGATGACGGCGTGCAGCACAGCATAGGAGGCCGCCACCAAAAACGCGCGGTACAACTCCGGTGAGCCGCTGGCAAGAAAGATCGAGCCGATCAGGACCGACGCAAACCCAACGATCAGGTACGCGCCCGGCCCGGCGTACCACGCCCACGCTTCCGCGCGACCACGCCCGGGGTAGTTGCGGCTGGCGATCGGCACCTGCTTCGGCCAGCCAAACCCGAGCAGGAGCAGCAGGCCGATGCCGAGCGGTTCCAGGTGCGTTTGCGGTTCGAACTTGTCAAAGCCCGCCAGTTTCGGGCGGGCGTCGCCTAAGCGGCGGGCGACGTAGGTTTGAAAGACGTTGTGGAACATGAGCGCGAACACCATCACAATCGCGCTGATGACCAGGGTGGTCGGGTCGTTGAACAGGTTCAGAATCATGGGCCTGCAGCGTCCGTGTTCCTCGAGGCTTCCGCCTCGATCAGGCGTTGAGCAAAGCGCCGTTCGTCCTCGTAGGTGACGCACTCACCCCGCTGCCGGGCGTCGGCAATGCGGTTCAGAATGCGGCCCACAAGCGGGCCTGGCTTAAGGCCCAACTCTAGCAAGTCTTGACCGCGCACCCGCTGCCTGCCGGTGCCTTCCTCAAACGCTTGCACGCGGCGTTTCATGTCCGCTGAAGCGGCCGCCACGAGCGCCCGTCCGGCCGGCCCGAGGCGGTGCAGGGCCGTCTCATCGGCCGCCTGCGGCCCCGCTTGGGTCAGGTCTGCTGCCAACGCGGCGGTCGTGATGAGCCGTTTGGGCCAATCGAACCGCGCGGCATTCTCAGCGCGCGCCCCTTCGGATAAGGGCGTGAGGAGGGCAAGCAACCACGCGTCCTCCGGCACCACCCAGCCGTCCGTTTGCAGGCCGGCAAGACCGTCAATCAAGCCAAGATCGCCCGTGAAGCCGTACAGGCCGCCTAAGATCTGCAGGTCGTGCATGACGTGCA
>CAJXNS010000035.1 GCA_913057165.1 uncultured Trueperaceae bacterium | reverse complement strand
GGGGTCGTGGGCGCCGTGACCAGCGTCGATCACGACCACCTGACGGCGGGTGACGGGTGGGGCGGGCTCAGCAGGCGCCGGGGCGGCCTGCTCGGCCTCTTCGGGTGGGTCTCTGTTGAGCGCTTCGCCTCGCAAGCCAGGACCGACGTCGACGTAGACGGTGCCGCTTGCAAGCCGGCCGACGCGAAAGCCGCTGCCATCCTCGGCGACGGGGTGGCCGGCAATGAGCATGAGGGCGTCACTGCCGCCGATGCGGTCGTTGTACGCCCGCACGAGCGGGCCGGTCTCTGGGCTCAAGTCAAGTGAAGCCAGGTTGGTGTCAGGCAGGATGAGGGTCAGGACGCCGTCGCTTGGGATGACGAGCCGTGGGGCGCTGACGTCCGGGACGTCTAAGGCAATGCGGGTGTAACCGTCATGAAAGCCGAACCTGGGGGCGGTGCCGCCTTGCGTGGTGTCTTCCGCTGTGGGTGGTGCCTCTTGCTCGGCGGCCGTGGCGGCTGGCGCGGCGGGGGGCAAGCGGACGTCGATGAGTTGACCGGCAGGGAGCCACTCGGAGGTGCCACCGAACGCGTCCACAATCGGGGTGATGGGTACGTAGCTGGTGCCGTCCACAAGCAGGGCTTGGGGGACGTCACGGCCGTAGGGTTGGTCGTTGACGATGACGTGCTGACCGCGTTCGAGGCCGTACGTGATATCGCGTGTGATGCGGATTTCGATGGTGGTGCCGGGCCGCTCGAAGATCAGCAGGCCGAGATCGCCGCGGTATTTAAGGTCGACGCCCATGGCGCGGGCGAACGGTTCGGCTTGCGCGTAGGCGTTGCGAGAGTCGCCGTATTCGATGAAGTAGTACGGACCGGCGCGGTCGGCGGTGACGCCGCCGACGGCCAGGTAGTTGAAGCGTTCCTGCCCCCAGGCGAACCCTAGGGTGAGCAGGGCGGTGGCGAGGGCCACGAGGACCGCCCGTGGTTTGGGTTTTTGGTGGCGTGAACGTCGTGCTGCAGGCACGTTTGGAGGCTATCACGCGGACTGCGGGACGAATGAATTGGACCCCAGGTGGTGTGCCTGGGGCCCATGCCTATCGGACTATCTGAGGTTTACGGCCAGCGGACGCGATCGAAGATGCGGACCGCTTCTGGGTTGTTGCTGCCGTAGAAGTCGACGTTGACCTTGTCGCTGACGAATTCGCCGAGGCCGCGCGCGGCGTCGGAGGCTTCGGCCGATTCACGGATGGGGAATTCGTTGTTGCTGGCGGCGAACGCCGTTTGCGCAGCCGGGCTGGTCAGGTACTCCACCAGGCGAATGGCGTGCTCGCGGTTGGGGGCGTTCTCGGTCACCGCAGCGGCTGAGACGTTGACGTGCGCGCCACGGCCGTCTTGGTTCGGGTAGATGAAGGTGACGGCGTCTGCGACCTCGTTGTCCGCTGGGTCATCGCTGGCAATCAGGCGCGAGAGGTAGTAGTGGTTGACGACGGCGACGTCGCATTCACCAGCCGCCACCGCGCGAATTTGGTCGGTGTCGCCCCCTTGGGGTGGACGGGCGAAGTTGCGGACGACCCCTTCGGCCCACGCTTCGGTGGCGTCGGCGCCGATCGATTCGATGAAGCTTGCCACCATGCTTTGGTTGTAGATGTTGCTGCTGGAGCGGATGCAGACGCGTCCTTCAAACGCTGGGTCTGCGACGTCTTCGTAGGTGGTGATGGTGTCTGGGTCGACGCGATCGTTTGCGATGACGATGCCGCGGACGCGTTGGGTGAGGCTGAACCAGCGGCCTTCTGGGTGGCGGAAGGCTTCGGGGACGGCCTCGTTGAGGACGGGTGAGTTGATGGAGGCGAGGAGGCCTTCTTGGTCGGCGCGCCACATGCGGCCGGCGTCGACGGCGAGGAAGACATCAGCGGGGCTGTTGCGGCCTTCGCTGACCATGCGGCTGATCAGTTCGTCGCTGCCGCCTTCGATGATGCGGACTTCGATACCGGTGAGTTCTTCGAAGCGTTCGTAGAGTGCTTCGTCGGTGTCGTAGTGCCTCGCGGAGTAGACGTTGACGACGTCTTGGGCCGTGGCAAGGCCGATGAACGTCGCAGCAAGCGCGGCGATAAAGGTCTTGATGGTGTGGTGCATGGTTGCCCTTTCGGAACGATTCTGAATTATCCCGAGTCTTTCACTCGGAATTATGGGGAGCGTAATCGCGCCAACCCAAAAAGTCAATACCCAACCATACCGGTTGGGTATTGACGGTGCGGACCCACGAAACGGAGAGGCTTAACGCAGGGCGTCTAAAAACTCTTGGCGGGTGCGGGCGTCGTCTCTGAACGCGCCGCGCATGGCGCTCGTGCGGGTGCTCGAACCTTGCTTCTCGACGCCCCGCATCATCATGCACAAGTGACTGGCTTCGGTGACCACCGCCACACCCACCGGATCGAGGGCGTCAACCAGAGCGTCGGCGATCTGTGACGTCATCCGCTCTTGAACTTGCATGCGGCGGGCGAAGACATCCACCACGCGCGCAAACTTGGAAAGGCCCAAAATGGTGCGGTTGGGGATGTAGGCGATGTGGGCTTTGCCGAAAAACGGAAGCATGTGGTGCTCACACAGCGAGTAGAACTCGATGTCTTTGACCACCACCATCTCGCTGCCTTCCGCATCGAATAACGCACCGTTGAGGACGTCTTCAAGCGAGGCTTCATAGCCGCTCGTGAGGAACTTGAGCGACCGCTCCACGCGGTGCGGGGTTTTAATCAGCCCTTCGCGGGTGACATCCTCGCCAAGGCCTTCGATCAGTTCGGCCACGAGCGGCTCGAGTGTCGTCTCGCCGGTTTCGTCAAACTCCGGAATGGTCAGATCTTCTGGGTGGGCGCTGCTGCGCATGGGCGCCTTCCTCTCTTCAACACGACCAAATGCCCCCGTTGAGCGCAGGACGTGTTGCGGGTGGTGCAATTCCGAACGAGCACCAAGTGGAAACCGTTCGGGGTTCCCAAGGTTACGCCGGCCCAGCCGCGCCGTACCGTAGCCAGACCGACGTTTCGTGAGGGCCTTCTTGTTTAGCCGGCGCTGCCTTCTGGCGTGGCGTGCGCCGCCAGGAAGTACAGCGCGGTCTCCGCGTCCCGCAGCACACCGGTAAACAGATCTTCGGTGGCCGGGTCGTCTAAGTCGGATGCTTCTGAGATGGCGTCGCGCAGGTGCGCAGCAAAGGCGTCGTAACGGGCCGTGATCGCCTCCAGTAAGGCGTGTTCGCCTTGGACCCCTTCGGGCCATGCGTCCAGCCGGCTGCGGTTGACGACGTGCGCCGCGGCGCCTTCAGCCGCGCCACCCAGGGCCGTGACGCGTTCGGCAATCTCATCAACGTGTGGTTGGAGCATGCCGGCGATGCGGTCGTACATTTCATGCATCTGCATGAAGTTGGGGCCGCGCACGTTCCAGTGGGCCTGCTTGGTTTGGCCGTGCAGGTCGATCGTCTCGGCCAGCAGTTGGTTCAGGCTGGCCACCAAGGCCTCGCGTTGTTCGTGCGGCAGGGCCACGCGGGTGGGCTGAAGATGGGTGCGGGTTGCGGTCGTGGTCATGGTTGAGCCTCCTTCATGAATGCGTGCGTTCACGGTCCCTACCCTAATAAACTCGGAATCATTCCGAGTTATGTAGGCGACATGGACACGCCACCCATGCTAGGACCCAAAAAACACCCGGGCTGGCCATACGGCACACCCCGGGTGCGTCATGCGTGTTTGAGAACGAAAGCCTAGCGGGCTTAGGCCGCGCGTCGCACCACAACCCGCGTGGGTGCGTGGCCGTAACCGGCGCGGACGGTAACCACCGGCGCCACCAACGACCGGCGAACCGGCCGCCTCGCCGCGATACCCAGCGCAACCGCTTCGACGCGGTCGTAGATCGCCGTGAACAGCACGCCCACGACCGTGATCGTCATAAATCCGAGTAAGACCATCCAAGCCATTGGGGCTCCCTTCCGGCGACCCGCCGTGCGGGCTTGCCATGAACCAAGCCTATACCTTCTTAATTAAGGTGTCAAGTCGTGGGTTGCCTTATCTGCACAAATCGCGTGCGACCGGCCAGGTCCTCGTGCACAGCCACTTGGACGTCCGCCGCGCCAGGCGCCACCTCGTCTGCGAACGATTGCGCATTGCGTGGGTCAAGCTCCAGCCATAGCGACGCGCCCGGTTTCAGCCGCGGCTGCGCCTCGCGCCACAGCCGCCTTGCGACCGCCAGGCCGTCTTCACCCGCAAACAAAGCCTCATCAGGATCGTGCGTCACCTCGGGCGGCAGGGTCCCCCGGTCGCTGTCAGGAAGGTAAGGCGGGTTGGAGACCAGCACGTCGCACGTCGCCGCAAAGTCTGCCACCTTTGGACTGGCGAGTAGATCCGACCGCACGACGTCGATATCAAGGCCGAGCGCCGCGGCGTTGTCGCGGGCCCAAGCCAGCGCATCCGGACTGCGGTCGGTGGCCATAACCGCAGCGTTAGGCCGTTCACTTTTGATAGCCAATGCCACCGCGCCGCTGCCGGTCCCAACGTCCAGGACGCGGGGGTGGTCGTGATGCTTGAGATCCTGAAGCACCAACTCGACCAGGCGTTCTGTCTCAGGCCGGGGGATGAGCACACCCGGGCCGACGTGCAGCGTCAGGCCGTAGAACGGCGCAACACCAAGCAGGTACTGCAGAGGCACGCCGCGGGCACGCTCGCGCACCCATTCATCGCACTGGGCACGCTCCTTGGATGTGAGCGGACCGGAGACCCATTCAGGCGTCTCGCCAGGCCGGAGGACCTCAAGGATGGTTTTTGCTTCGGCACGCGGACTTAAGACGCGGGCTTCCTGCAGCCTGCGTTCAAGCCAAACCAGCGGCGGTTCGTGTGGGTTCAGTCGTCGCTTTCGCCGCGCGGCTTCACCACAACCCGGCGGTCGCGGCCTTCCCCAGCCGACTCGGTCTCCACGTCCGGATGATCGGCCAGCGCCATGTGCACCACGCGCCGCTCAGCGGCACTCATGGGGTCCATTTCGACCGGTTCGCCGCTGCGCTCAACCCGCTCGGCAGCCTTGCTGGCCTGCTGGCGGAGGCGTTCGTCACGGCGGCGTTTGTAGCCGCCCACGTCGATACTGACGCGGACGTGCGAATCGGCACGCCGGTTGATCACGGCGTTGGTGATCTGCTCAAGCGCCGCGAGGGTGCGTCCGTTCTTACCGATCAGACGGCCGGCGTCCCCGCCGTGCACCTCAACCGCAAGCTCGTCGCCGTCCAGCTCGTAGACGTCAACGGCGTAGGCCGGGTCGACGTTGATCAGGAGGTCCACCAGAAAGATTTCGGTCCGCTCGGAGGCCGGAAGGTCGTCAGGCACAACCCCAGGGACGACCACCTGGTTGTCCAAATCCAGGTCGTCCATGCTGGGCGCCGCGGCGTCGTCAACCTCGGGCGCGTCGCCGCCAATGCCTAAGTCCTGCAGGGTGCGGTCTAGGTCTTGATCGTGATCGTTCATGGGTGGCCTCCCAACGCGTGACGGGCAGTGTAACGCGCCCGGCGGCACGTCGCACGTCTTCGCCGCTTAAGCCGCTTGGGTGCTTAAGCGCTCGCGGGTTTGGCGTCCGCTTTGGCTTTGCCTTTCTTTTTGCCTTTGCCGTCCTTCGGCCCGTCGCCTTTGCCGCCGGCATCGTTGCTTGGCCTGCTGCGCTGGATCAACCAGTACTGCAGCACCTGCACGCCCATGCTGACGACGAAGTAGAGCAGCACGCCGGCTGGGAAACCGAACAGGATGAACGCGAAAACGACGTTAATGATGACCTGCTGACGGAAGCTTTGCGGGTTGCCGCGGGATGAGAAGTACGACATCCCGAACATGATGGCGACGTACAGGACCGGCAGGATGTAGAACGGGTCCGCTTGCCCGAGGTCGGGCACCCAGAGGAAGCCTTCGGCGAACTCGAAGTTCACGAACACCCGCCAGAGGATGATGAATAGCGGCATTTGCGCCAGCAGCGGCAAGCAGCCGCCGGCCGGGTTGACGCCCGCCTCGCGGTACAGCTTCATGGTTTCTTGCGTCAGGGTTTCGCGGTCGTCTTTGTATTTCTTCTGCAATTCCTGCAGCTTGGGTTGGAGCGCCTGCATGCCGTACATGCTTTTCGTTTGCGTCTGAATGAGCGGCCAAATCAGCACGCGGAAGAGGAGCGTGAGGATGATGATGCTGAGGCCCCAGTTCCCGACGCGGTCGTGGATGCTTTCAAGCGCCCAGAGCACCCCAAGGGAGATCCGGCCGAGGATGTTGGGGGTAAACAGGCCGGGCAGGTCGGCGTAACCTTCTTGGGTGTAGCGCACCAGCTCGTTCGGTCCCAGGTACACCGTGATCGGCAGGTTGGCTTCCGTAGCGCCGTCATCCCAGGTGGTTTGCATGGCGATCTGGCGGGGTGGGCGGGGTAGGGCTTCTAAGTCCGCGGCACCCTCTTGCGGCCGCATGATGATCGCAAAGGCGGTGTTGCGGTCGTTGTTTTGCAGGCTGATGTAGCTGGGGTTGCCGACCGCTTGAGCGAGCGGGTTGGTGGCGTGACTGCCGGCGTCGCCTTCGCCTTGCCCGACCTTCATGACCGGGTCGGTCACGCCGGCAATGCCGGGGAAGACAACCTGCACAGCGCCGGCTTCAGGGCCGCCCGACTCCCGGGTGACGGCCACGTCCATCTTAAGCGTGTGGCTGATGCTGGAGACCTGCAGGCGACGCTCGACAACGTAATCGCCGGAGGCAAACCGGAAGGTGCCCTCGAAGGTCGTTTCGTCAAGGCGTTCCCAGGCCGCCTCAATATCCCCTTCGGGCGGCAGGTAGGCGCCGTCCAGCAGCACCGCCCCGCCAGGCAGGGTGGCCGCCGGCGGAATCAGGTTCTGGCGGTTTCCGAGGTTGTAGTTGCTGATGTTCTGGCCTTTTTGCGGTTTGGCGAACGCGGCAACAATTTCGCCGACCTCGTCAACAAACACGTCAAGGCCTTTGGTGGGAATGAGCGTCAGCGGCTCGTCTTGCCGTTCGCACCAGAATCCGCTGGGTTCAGCCTCGCAGGCGCTGGCCACGTCGCCGGCATCGCGGAACGTGCTGAAGGTGGCGTCGTTCAGGCCGAACTCCACGTTGGCGTGGGCGAGACCGAGCGCGAGGGTGGCAAGGAGGGCGAGGAGCGGCCTAAAGGTGCGATTCACGGGTGGGTCTCCAAACGGTCAGGGTGGGCGTGCGTCGCGACCTCATTGGCACGCGGCGGGACGGGGTCAAGCCCACCGGGGTGCCAGGGGTGGCACTTGGCGACGCGTACGACGGCGAGGCCGGTGCCTTTGATCGGCCCGTGGGTCAGGATGGCGTCGTGGGCGTAGCGGCTACAGGTGGGGTGAAAGCGGCAGGTGGGCTGCGGCTTAAGCGGCGATATGAGCGTGCGGTACACCCGGATCGGCAGCAGCAGGACGGCTGTGGCGAGGCGCACGAGGAGGGGGCGGTGGGGTGCGGTTTGGCTCATGGAAATCGGCTTCGTTCGAGCGCCCGTTCAAGGGAGCGCTTAAGGGCATCGTATCCGGCTTCAGCCGCACTGGGGCGGGCGATGACGATCAGGTCGGCGCCGCGCACGTCCGGCGGGAGGGGTTGTTCGCGCATGCGCTGGTTAAGGGCTTCACGCAGGCGTCGGCGGACGCGGTTACGGGTCACGGCGTTGCCAACCTTGCGGCTGACGACAATGCCGACGTGAACCCCTTCGTGCTTGCGTGCCGCCCAGCGGACGGTGAGGTGGGCGCTGCTGCCGGACGTGCCGCGACGCAAACGCCGGAACGCCCGGTCGCCTTTAAGGGACCGAACGTTCGGCATGCCATGCGAATCCGGACGTGCGTTCAGCGATCGCTGACGGAGAGGCGCTGACGGCCTTTGGCGCGCCGGCGTTTCAGGATGTTGCGGCCGCTGGAGGTGCTCATGCGGGCGCGAAAACCGTGCGTTTTGGCGCGTTTTCTGCGGTTGGGTTGGTAGGTGCGTTTCATGCCGGTCTCCTTCGGGTGGTGCGATCGCGCGCGTGCGCGCGGGACGTGTGCTTCGGTGCCGAGCGTTGCCGGCGGTCAAGCCGGATGAGCATAGCACGCGTGGGGCGCGCCGCCAAATCCTGCTGGGCTTAAACGTCGGCGGTGGCCACGGGCGTGTCACCGGACAGCGCGGCCGCCGTCCGCAGCAGAACCTCATCACGCCCTGCGGGCGCCATGAACTGCATGCCGACGGGCATGCCGTGCTCCCCCAAACCGGCGGGGATGCTGATGGCGCCGATGCCGGCAAGGTTGGCGAGGCAGGTATCCACGTCACCTAGGTACATCTCGAGGGGGTCGCTGCGTAGCTCACCAAGTTCGTACGCGTCGCTGGGTGCCGTGGGGGTCATCAGGACGTCCACGCCGGCGAAGGCGTCATCGATTTCGTTGGCGAGTTTGCGCCGTACCCGCAGCGCTTGGCCGTACCATTCGTCTTGATGGCCGGCGGCAAGCGCGAAGGTACCCATCAGCAACCGGCGGCGTACTTCCGGACCGAAGCCGGCGCTGCGTGTCTGCGTCATGACTTGGGTTTCACCGAGGTTGTTGTCGCCCACGCGCCTGCCGAGGATCATGCCGTCGTAGCGGGCGAGGTTGCTGGACGCTTCGGCGCTGCTGATCAGGTAGTAACACGCCACGCCGGCGCGGCCAGTGGGCAGGTCAATCTCACTGACCTGGGCGCCGGCATCGGTCAACCGGCGGGTAAGCGTGCGGGCGGCATTCTGCACCGCAGCACTGGTGCCCTCACCGACCAGGTCGCGCACGACCCCAACGCGGAGACCTTCCAGGTCCGCGGCGTCTGAGGTAATGCGGCCCACGGCCGGCATGCTGACGGTGGTGGCGTCACTCGGGTCCCGTCCGGCCATCACGTCCAGCGCGACGGCTGTGTCGCTGGCATGGCGGGTGACGATGCCGACCTGATCGAGGCTGCTGGCGAACGGCACAACCCCACTGCGGGACAGGGTTCCGTAGGTTGGTTTGAAGCCCACGACGCCACAGAAAGCGCTGGGCTGCCGTACCGAACCGCCGGTGTCGGTGCCCAAGGCGAGCGGCACGGCCCCCGCGGCGACGGCAGCAGCAGAACCGCCGGACGACCCGCCGGCGACGCGGCCGTGATCCCACGGGTTGCGGACCGGTCCGTAAGCACTGCGTTCGCTGCTGCCGCCCATGCCGAATTCGTCTTGGTTGGTGATCGCGATCAGGATCGCCCCGGCGGCTTTCAGGCGGGCGACGACCGTGGCGTCTCGTGGGGGGATGTACCCGTTGAGGATGGCGGACGCAGCGTCGGTCACCACGCCGGCGACCCCGATGTTGGCTTTCACGGCAAACGGCACGCCGGCGAGCGGGAGGTCCTGGAGGCTGTCCGGTCCGCCGGCTTCGCGGCGGGCGTCGAGGGCGGCGGCCGCATCAAGGGCGTTGGTGTCGAGGATTTGCGTGAAGGCGTTGGTGGCGTCTTGGGTGCGCCGTACGCGCTCAAGGTGGGCGCTGACGACCTCGCGGGCGGTCCATGCGCCGCTTTGGACTTGGGCGGCGATCTCGGTCGCGCGGGCGGCGCTAGGGTCGGGCGCGGTCATGGCGCGCACGGTACCACCCACGCGCGCGGCCTTTTTGGGCCTGACGGCGCCCTGAAACCTGGCGGGTTACATTGCTTGGCGTGCTGCTTGCCTTCGATCTTGACAACACCGTCGTGACGCGCGACCGCGTGCTCCCGCCTGAAATCCAGCGGGCGATCTTTGCGGCCCGTACCGCCGGCCATGCCGTGACGGTCCTGACCGGCCGTCCGCCTGCGTCGGCGCTTGAGTTTGTGGAACGTCTTGAGGTGGCGCCAGGTCCTTACGCCGTCAACCACGGAGCTTTGGTGTACGGCCGTGGCGGTGAGGTGCTGAAGCACCGCCGGTTGCAGGGGGATGAGGTGCGCGCCGCGCTTGAGGCGGCCACGGCAGGCCAGGCGTGTTCGTTTGCGGTCATTGAGGGTGAGGTGCTCCACGTCAACGACGCACGTGATCCGCGTTGGGCGTGGGCGCACACGAACAACCGCGAGGTACGCGTTGCCGACCTGGACGCGATTCATGTCGCGGACAAGATTGTGATCGCGAGCGAGGATGCAGGGCCACGGATGGACGCGGCGGTCCGCACGCAGCTGACGCTGACGAGTTACTTGTGGGATGACGGCTTTCTTGAGTTCACCGCGCCGGATGCCGATAAAGGGGCCGCGCTTGCGTTGATCGCGGCTGAGTTGGGTGTGCCTCGCGATGATGTGGTCGCGTTCGGTGACGGCATGAACGACGTGTCGATGTTGTCGTGGGCGGGGCGGGGTGTGAGCGTCGGACCGTACGCACCGGATGCGGTGCGGGATGTGGCCGATGAGCACATCGATGCGCCTGAGTCGCTTGGTGTGGCGGGGTGGCTTGAACGGATGCTGCACGACCACTAACGATTCAAACGTGGGGTTTTTCGCGGCGCGGGCGTCAGGCTGGCGGTAGCGTCGCGCGTTGTGATTGCCGCCGCTGCGCCACCTCTTCCCCACCAGTCGGATGTGCCACCGGTTGCCTTGCAGGCGGCCAGCCGGGCTGGCAAGGTGCGCGGCACCAACGAGGATGCGGTGTGGGCGGGCCGGTCCAAGGCCGGTCCGTTATTAATTGTTGCCGACGGAATGGGGGGCTTGGAGCGGGGTGAGGTGGCAAGCCGCTTGGCGCTTGAGGCGGTGCGTTCATCCCTGTCGCGTGCCGGGGGCCTGCTGCAGCCGGTGGTGCCGCCGAAACGTCTGCTTGAGGCGGTGCATGCGGCGCAGCGTTCGGTGCGTGATGCGTCTGCGTCGGCGCCGGGCACGATGGGAACCACCCTCACGGTCGCGTGGGTGGTGGGCCGTACCGCGTGGATTGCGCATGTGGGTGACTCGCGGGCGTACTTGGTGCGCGCCGGCCGGGTGACGCAACTGACCGACGATCATACGTGGGTGGCGCGGCAGGTGCGGCAGGGGCGTCTGGCTCCGGGTGAGGCGGGCCGGCACCGCTTTCGTAACGTGCTGCTGCAGGCGATTGGCACGGATGAAACGGCGGATGTGGACTTGTTGCGTGTGCCGCTCACCAAGGGTGACCGGTTGGTGTTGACGAGCGACGGGGTGACCGGCGTCCTCCCGGCGGACACGTTTGACGGGTGGTGCCTGCAGGATGACGCGCACGGCATCACGACCGGCATGCTGGATGCCGCCGATGAACTGGGAAGTCCCGATAACGCCTCGGTGGCGGTCGCTACCGTGAATACATCGCTGCCGGCCGGTGGTGAGCGGCCGTCTGAGGGTGAGCGGGTGCGCCTGAAGGTGGGGGGAGCACGCTTAGACGCTGGAGCGGCGGCGCGTGCGTTTGGGATGGGGCGCCCAGCGGGCGTGACGGCGTCGCAGGTCGCCCGTTCGGCCGTGCGTCACACGACACCGAGCCGTGCGGGCTGGTGGGCTGCTGGCGCGCTGGCGGTGCTGCTTGCGGCGCTGGTGTGGTGGCGCCTGGCGGCGCCTTAGACCGGCGCGACCTCCGCGGCGGGTGCGGCGCGCCCGACACCGACGTAACGCAGTCCAGCGGCTTCAGCCGTGCGGCCGTCGATGAGGTTACGGGCGTCGAGCAGCAGGTCGCCTTTCATGACGTCTGCCAGGTCCTTAAGCGGCAGCGTCCGGTAGGCGTCCCAGTCGGTCACGACCACCAGCGCGTCGCAGCCTTCCGCCAGCTCGCGTTCGCTTGCGGCGTACTCGACGGGTAGGCCGGCATGATCGCGTTGCATGCTGGGCATGGCGATGGGGTCGTGCACCTTCACGACCGCGCCGCGTTCGGTCAGGTGCTCAATGAGGGTCAAAGCGGGCGCGTCGCGCACGTCATCGGTGTTGCCTTTAAACGCCAGGCCGAGCAGGCCGATGGTGCGGCCGCGCAGGACCTTCAGGTCATCTTGGAGTCGTTCCACCACACGCAGGCGCGCGTCGCGGTTCACGCCGACGGTAGCCTCCACGATCGGCATGCGGTAGCCGTACGTGTCGGCGGTCGCAAGGATCGCGGCGGTGTCCTTACCGAAGCAACTGCCGCCCCAGCCGATCCCGGCGTGCAGGTAGCGACCGCCGATACGGTCATCAAGGCCGATGGCGCGGGCGACTTCTGTGATGTCCGCGCCGACGCGTTCGGCGAGACCGGCGAACTCGTTAATGAAACTGATTTTGGTCGCGAGGAATGCGTTGGCCGCGTACTTGGTGACCTCGGCGCTGGTGGGCGTCGTGGTGATCATCGGCGGAAGCGGCAGGCGTTCGGGCCGCGGCGCGCCAGGGGGTGGTTCGAAGGTTTGCTCAAGCAGTGGGGCGTAAAGCTCCCGCAGGGTGGCGGCCGCCTCGGGCGCCTCGGTGCCGATCACGATGCGGTCTGGGTAGAGGCTGTCTAAAACGGCGCGGCCTTCGGCAAGAAATTCGGGGTTGGAGGCGATACGCACCGGCACGCTGTCTAGGCCGCGGCGGCGCAGGGTGCGCTCGAGGATGCCTTGCACGTGCAGGGCGCTGCCGACAGGCACGGTGGACTTGTTGACGACCGTGACGGTCGCGCCGGGCTGCAGGCGTTCGCCGATCTCTTGGGCGGCCACGTCGACGTACCGCAGGTCCGCATCGCCGTTGTCTTTGGGGGGCGTGCCGACGGCGAGCATGACGACACCGTGGCCGTCTAAGTTGGGCAGGTCGGTGGTGACGTGAATGCGGTCTGCTGCCAGGCTGATCAGTTCCTGCAGGCCGGGTTCGTGGATGGTGGGCTCGCCGGCGTTGAGGCGGTCGACCAGCGCTTGGTTCTTATCAACCAAGGTGACGTCGTGGCCGACGTACGCCAGGGCGGCTCCGGTGGTGAGGCCGACATAGCCGGCGCCGATGATGGTGACGTTCATGCCGCGAGCGTACAACACGGGGGTGGGTTCGCGCGGTGCAAGGCGGACGCGCCAGGTCGGTCATGGGGCCTGGCGCGGCGTTTGTTAGCGTGCAGCCATGTCACGTCACACAGTTCAGACGAGCAACGCACCCGCGGCCATTGGGCCTTACGCGCAAGCGATTTCGGTGGACGGTTGGTTGTTCACCTCGGGACAGATTCCACTCACGGTGGACGGCACGGTGGTGGACGGCGATATTCAGGCCCAAACCCGGCAGGTGATGGAGAACCTGGTCGCGGTCTTAGAGGCGGGGGGCGCGTCGCTTGGGTCGCTCGTGAAGTGCACGGTGTTCCTGGCGGACATGGAGGACTTCGCGGCCGTCAATGAGGTGTACGGCGAGTACGTTGCAGGCGCCCCGCCGGCACGCAGTGCGGTGCAAGTGGCTCGCCTGCCGAAAGATGTGCGGGTTGAGGTTGAGGCGGTCGCCCGGGTCACTCAGGCCGAGTAACGCGCGCCGGTTACGGCAGCACCAGGCTGCCGCCGGGCGTGATGAACACGATCGTGATGTAGGCAGCGTAAATAAGGATGAGCAGCCCGGCAGGCGCGCGGCCGAGCCGGCCGCTGATCAGCATGACGGGGATCAGGAGCGCGGTCACGAAGGCGGCCACGGCAAGGTCGGGCGCGATGGCGCTCAGGCGGACGGGAATGCCGACGGTGGCGGATGCGGCGCCCATGACCGCCAGGACGTTAAAGACGCTTGAGCCCGCAATATTGCCGAGGATCATGTCGCCTTGACGGTGGCGGACCGCCGCGATGCTGCTGGCAAGTTCCGGCAGGCTGGTACCGAAGGCGACGAGGGTGAGGCCGATGACGCGCTCTGACACGCCGAGGGCTTCTGCAATCCCGACCGCGCCGGTGACGACGCCTTCCGCGCCGATAACCAGCAGGCCCACACCGATGGCAACGCCGGCGGTGCTGCGCCAAATGGGTGTGCTCGGCTCGGCAACCTCTTCCACTTCGGAGGTGGCGTCGCCTTTGTCTTGGCGGAACATGAGGACCAGGTAGGCCGCCAGCAGACCGAGCAGGATCAGGCCGTCGGTTCGTCCAATCATCCCGTCGGCGGCAAGGGGGACCAACACCGCCATGGCGATGAGGGCGGCGGGCAGATCACGGCGCACGAAGACGCGGTTGGCTGGGATGGGCACGATGACAGCGGCGACCGCGAGGATGAGGGCGACGTTGGCGATGTTGCTGCCGACGACGTTGCCGACGCCAAGGTCGGGCACGCCTCCAACGGAGGACGCCAGCGTGGCCGCCAGTTCGGGGGCGCTGGTACCGAATGCAACCACCGAGAGTCCGATCACGAGGGGGGATAGGCCCAGGCGAAACGCGAGGCTGGCCGCGCTACGGACGAGCCGTTCGCCGCCAAGCACGAGCAGGGCGAGGCCGCCTAAAAGAAAGAGCACATCCACCCGGGGAGCGTAGCACCGCGCGGGCGGGCCGCTCAGGGGTCCCCGCACAGGGTCTCCGGCGTGCGGGTGGTACGAACGTCTCACGACAAATGCCGCTTTGGGGGGCACACTGGGGGTGCGCTGCGGTCGTTCCCGTGGCGCGGATGGAGCACGCATGAACAGCTACGACTTAAACGGCAAAGTGGCCATCGTGACCGGTGGCGGGAGCGGTATCGGCGAGGCGGTGGTCCAGACGCTGCTGGCCTCAGGGGCGAAGGTGGTCGTGGCCGATTTGGACGAAGAAGGCGGACGCCGGGTCGCCGACGCCGGTGGCGACCACGCCATGTTCGTTCGTGCGGACGTCTCCGATCCTGAAGCGAACGAGGCCATGGTGCAAGCGGCCGTCGATGCGTTCGGTGGTTTGGATATCGCCGTCAACAATGCCGGCATTGGTGGGCCTGCCAACCTGGCGGGCGAGTACCCACTGGACGGCTGGCGCAAGGTGATCGACGTGAACCTTAACGGCGTGTTTTACGGCATGCGTTACGAGATCCCTGAAATGTTGAAACGGGGCGGTGGCAGCATCGTCAACATGTCGTCGATCTTGGGTTCCGTGGCATTCCCAACGGCGTCGGCGTACGTGGCAGCCAAGCACGGCGTGGTTGGCCTGACGAAGACAGCCGCTGCCGAGTACGGCGCTCAGGGCGTGCGCGTGAACGCCGTGGGGCCTGCGTTCATCAACACGCCGCTGGTGGTGAACAACTTAGATGAAGCCACGCGCGAGATGTTGGTGGGTCGGCATCCGGTCGGCCGTCTGGGCGATCCACCTGAGATTGCATCGCTGGTGGCGTTCTTGGCATCCGACGATGCCTCGTTTGTGACGGGGTCTTATCACCTGGCGGACGGCGGTTACACCGCCCAGTAGGTTTTCACGTGCGATGCGAGGAAGGTTCAGGTCTGAAACGACCTGAACCTTCCTCTTTTTGGTTCTACATTGGTCGTATCCCAAGCGTGTCAACGGACGTGACAAATGTCGCATCGTCAGAACCGTTTGGTACTTACCGTGATGCATGAATTGCACCGCGTGCGGCCGCACCATCCCACCTAACGCCCACTACTGCAGTGGCTGCGGACGGAAACTGGAGCCGCTTCGCTTTGAACGCGAACGGCATGTGGTGGCGGTGCTGATCGTGGACATTGCCAGCTTCACCGCCCACACCCTGCCGCTTGGCGCTGAACGCATGCACGACTTGGCCCGCGAGGCGCTTACCCGCCTGACCGCCGCGGTTGAGGCGCACGACGGCCGGGTGGACAGTTACACCGGCGACGGCATGGTTGCCGTCTTTGGGCACCCCACACCGCACGCCGACGATGCCGACCGTGCGGTCCTTGCGGGGCTTGACGGGCTTGCCGCCATCGAGCGGCTTGGCGAACGCCTAGGAACCCGGCTGCAGGCGCGCAGCGGCGTTGCGTGGGGTGACGTGGTCGTTGGCGGCACCACAGGCGAAGGCGGGTCGCTCAGCCTGTACGGAAACCCGGTCAATCTGGCATCACGCCTAGAAGGAGCCAGCCGCGAGGGGCAGTTGCTGTGCGACACAGCCACGCGAGTGCGCCTAACCCCCGGACGGTTCCGGGTCTCGCCCGCCAACCGTTTGGCCTTGCAGG
>CAJXNS010000034.1 GCA_913057165.1 uncultured Trueperaceae bacterium | reverse complement strand
AGCACGATTTTTTGCTGGTTGCCGCCCGAGAGGTTCTTGGCGACTTGGTCAGGTCCGGGCGTTTTGATGTCGAGCCGGTCTTGGTACGTGTCGTAGATGCCTTTGGCGCCAGCGGTGGTGATGAATCCAAAGGTGGTGAAGGCATCGATTTGTGGCAGGGTCATGTTGTCGATGACGGACATGGAGAGGATCAACCCTTGCTGCTTGCGATCTTCGGGGATGAGGGCCATCCCGCCCTGGATGGCGTCCACAGGGCTGCTGGGTTGGTACGGCTGCCCTTTGAACTGCATGCTGCCCGACTCGGGTGTTCTGAGTCCGAAGACGGCCTCAGCCACCTCTGTTCTACCGGCACCCACGAGGCCGTAGAAGCCGACCACCTCACCGGCATGCACGGTGAAGCTGACCTCTTTGAATTGTTCGCCACGAGCCAGGTTTTCGACGGTGAGGACAGCGTCGCCTAGGTTGGCGGTGCCGGTTCGGTCTTGGCCTTCAAGGTCACGTCCGATCATCAGCCGCGTGACCTCAAGTTCGTTCGTTTCATCGGTAAAGACGGTGCCGCGGTGGCGTCCATCACGAAGGACGGTGATCCGGTCGCTCAGTTCAAAAATTTCGTCCATGCGGTGGGAGATATAGACGATGGCCACCTGATCGTCTTGCAGTTGCCGAATATTCTTAAATAGGGCCACCTTCTCCTGTTCTGTGAGGGAGGAGGTTGGCTCGTCGAACACCACGATTTGGGGATCGAAGGCAAGCGCGCGAGCGATTTCGACCATTTGTTGGTTCGCAATCGAGAGGGACTCCACCGTGTCGGTGGGGCCGAAGGCGCAGCCGAGTCGGTCCAGAATCTGCTGAGCGTCTTGGTGGAGTTGGTTCCAGTCGACGCGTTGAAGGGCTTTGCTTGGCAGGCTTCCGAGATAAATATTTTCTGCGACGGTCATGCCTGGGACGAGCGATAGTTCTTGATGGACGAGCAAAATACCGTGACGTTTGGCTTCCAGTGGGTTGCGGGAGCGAATGACGTTGCCGCCGAGTAGGATTTCGCCGGCGTCTGGCGTATACGTGCCGGCCAGGATCTTCATGAGGGTGCTTTTACCCGCACCGTTTTCGCCGAGCAGGGCGTGCACTTCGCCGCGTCTGACGTCAAGACTGACGTCATCGAGGGCTTTCACCCCTGGAAACGTTTTGGTGATGCCACGCAGGTGCAGGATTGCGTCGTCCGTGGTGGCGGCGCTGTCCGTCTGGTTTGACCTCATTGTCGTTGTCACGTGGCGATCCTTTCGTAGGTAGGTCTGGGAGGGCAGTTGCCCTCCCAGACGTCGAATCCGTACGTCTTTAGAAGACGGGTTTCGTGAATTCGCTTTGGTTGTCTTGCGTGATCTTCGGCGTGTCGAAGTAGTTGAGGAACGGAACGTCCTCACCATCGAGGATGGCGAGTGCAGTATCAAGCGCGTTGCGGGCATCGTCGACGGGCGACTGGTAGATCGAGCCCCAGTACTCGCCGCGTTCCATCGCTTCGTAACCGACCGCGAAGTTGGTGGCGCCAACGAAGGTGATGCCGTCAGCACGACCGGCGTCTTTGGCGGCGTTAAGCGCGCCAACGCCCATGTTGTCATCGCCGGAGTAGACGCCGTGGATGGTGTCGTACTTGACGAGGAAGTTTTCCATCACGCGCTGGGACTTCTCGCGGTTCCAGTCGCCGGGCTGCGACTCGAGCAGCTCAACATCAGGGCAGACTTCAACGAAGCGGTCTTGGAAGCCGTCGGAACGCTCGATGGCGGTCGTGTAGCCAGGTTGACCTTGGATCTCGACGATCACACCGGTTTCGGCCAGGCCACGTTCGGTCAGGCGGTCACACATGATTTCGGCCGAGCGGGCACCCTGCGTGATGTTGTCGGGACCGGAGAACGACTCAATGAAGTCAAAGCCTTGTTCGGCGATGTTGGAGTTCGTCACAACCACGGGAATGCCGGCCTGATCGGCTTGACGGACGACCGGAACGACCGCTTGTCCGTTGGTGGGCCAGATGATGATGGCGTCCACCTCTTGTTGGATCAGATCCTGCATTTGTGCGATTTGGCGGGCTTCGTCACCACCGGCGTCGAGGACGACGGTGTCCACGCCCAGTTCGGCGGCGTACTCAATGAACGCCTGTTCGTAGGTGGTTTGGTAGCTGTCCACGCCGACATTGTTTTGGGTAATGCCGATGGTTTGGGCGGCGGCCAGGGACAGTAGAGCGGTGGCCACGGTAAGTGCGATGCGCTTCATCATGCTTTCTCTCCTTCGAAAGGGGTTTGCCTCGGGACGAGACGCTTCGGGCGGACCAGGGTCGGACGTGAGGTGTCACATACGCACCGACCCCCGTTCGTTGGCAGCAATCATCGTGCTGCCTGCTTTCTGATTTCGGCTTGTCGGTCGATAAAGAGGACGCCGATCATGATGCTGCCGAGGATGACGAGCACCCAAAAGGCCGGCACTTGCATCAGGTTGAGTCCGTTGCGCAGGATCTGGATGGCGAGGACACCCCCGAGGGTGCCGAGAATGCTGCCGCGTCCCCCGTCCAGTTTGGTGCCGCCCAGGACGACGGCGGTGATGACCCAGAGTTCGAACAGCATGCCCATGTTGGGGGTGCTGGCGCCCAGCTGGGTTGAGAGGAGGACACCGGAGAGGGCTGCGAGGAAGCCGATGAGGGCGAAGTTGATGATGACGTGCCGGCCAATACGGACGCCGGCGTTGAGGGCGGCTTCGCGGTTACCTCCGACCGCGTAGGTGTCGCGGCCGTGACGGGTGGACCGCAGAACCCACGCCAGGACGGCTGTGATGGCGAGGAAGATCAGGCCAACGACCGGGATGGGCCCGATGGTGGACAACCCGAAGTCGGAGTAGGCGAAGTCGAAGGCGTAGAACGACTGTTCTTGGGTGTAGATGAAGACCAGCCCACGTATGCCGAGCATGGCGCCGAGCGTGACGATGAACGAGTCGACGCCGGTCCGGTAGACGATGGTGCCGTTGAGGACACCGAGGGCCGTACCGACGGCGAGACCAACCGCGACCGCTGGGAAGATGCCGAGGGCACCTTGGAGGCCGACGGCGAGCGAGGCCGCAAGGGCGACCGTCGCGCCAACCGACAGGTCGATTTCGCCGTTGATCATGACGAACGTCATGCCGAGTGCGATGACGCCAATGGGGACGGCTTGCAGCAGGATATTGCCGAAGTTTTTTAGGTCGAAGAAGTATTCGCTGGTGGCCGGCGCGAGGCTGAAGAACAGCACCAGGGCGGGCACAAAAAGCCAGATGGGTTGCTCTTTGAGGATGCGGCCCAGAATGCGTGTCACGGGGTTCTGGGTTCGGGCCTTGGTTTGGGTTGCTGTCGTGCTCATGTGGCTGCCCACAATCGGCCGCGGCGGGAGGCCAGGTCGAGCCAAACGATGACGATCATGATGATCCAGGTGACGATCCATTGGGCGTAGTAAGGCGCGCCGAGGAGGAGCAGACCGTTTTGGATGACCCCCCAGATCAGCACGCCGATGACGGTTTTGAAGATGCTTCCCGAGCCACCTAAGAGGCTGGTTCCGCCCAGGATCACCGCGGCAAGGACGCGTAGTTCCCAGCCCTCACCGACGTTGTTCTGCGATCCCATGACCCTGGAGCCAAGGATGATGGCGCCGATGGCGACGGTAAAGCCGGACATCATGTAGGTGTAGAGGACGATACGGCTGGAGCGCAGGCCGGAGTAGTTGGCGGCCACGGGGTTGCCTCCGACGGCGAACACCTTGCGACCGAATCCGGTCTTGTGAAGCACAATGCCAAGCACCACCGCCAAGCCAAGAAAGAGCACGACGGGCACGTTGATGTTGACGTCACCGATGGTGAATAGTTGTCCGCGCCCAAAGAACGCGAACCAGGTGGCGTCTTGGTTTTGGATGTCGACGTTCTTACCGCCGGTATAGATCAGGGTTGCGCCTTGTAGGACGGACAGCATGCCGAGGGTCACGATGACCGAGTTGAGTCTTAGGTATCCCACCAGGCCGCCGTTGATGGCGCCGATCACCAACGCCACCAGGATGGTGATCAGGATGGCTGGCCCTGGTCCGATTTTGTCGTGAAGGTCGACGACCAGGACGGTAGTGAGCGAGAGCATGCTGCCGACGGAAAGGTCGAGGTTGCCGCCGATGACGACGAAGGTGACGCCGAGCGCCAAGGTCCCTAGGATGGAGACCTGTCGAATGACGCCGAGCAGGTTGTTTGCGGTCAGGAACCGATCGGAGGCGAAGGCGAGCGCGATGACCAGCAGAAGGAAGGCGATCAAGATGCCTTGGTCACGCAGCAGCTTGAGTCCGCGCTCTTGCCAGGTTGGGGGTGGTGTGGCGACCGTTTGGGTCACGCGCACGCTCCTTTCGGGGTCGGCACGCGGCTTGGACGCTAAATATTGCGGTGGTCAGGTGGTCATACCACTGACGTTGGGTGAGCGCTCCAACCGCGTTGGCTGCGAAGCCCGATGTGGAAGGGTGTCGAGAGATCGCTTTCGGGCCCAGCCATGAATTGTTGAACGCTGTAATGCGTAGCACGTATCACAAAACCGTGTCAAGAACGGGCTAGATCGCAGTACGCCTCGAAGCGCCTTGAAAGCGGCACTGGCCGTGCACCCACACGACCCTGGCGCCACGCCCGATTCTTGACATGCCTCGTTGGCGGTGCTACGTTTCCCCTACATCGCCTTAGAGGTCTAGTGGTCATACCACCGTGGGATGCGTGCTGAAGCGCAACACCACCGCGTATGCCCCATCAAGACGACCCACGAAGGGAAACGGCATGCGCCTTAAAGCAAGCAGGCTGTATGAACAAGTTGTTGAGCACGTCAGCAGCGACATTTTCCATGGCCGCTTAAAAGCAGGCGATCAACTCCCCAACGAGCGCGCCCTCGCCGAATCGTTCGGCGTGAGCCGAACCGTGATCCGCGAGGCCATGAAAACCCTCGCAAAGGACGGGCTCATTGAGGTGCGAACGGGCCTTGGCACCTTCGTGGTGGACGGCACCAGCTCGGCATTGCGCAGCACCTTTGAGAACCTCATGAAGTTTGGTGACGACGCCGACCGCCTGCGGGAGTTGGTTGAGCTCCGCGAAATTATGGAACCCGGCGTGGCCGGCCTCGCTGCACGCCGGGCCGACGCCGACAACATCCAGCGCCTCGACGCCGCCTACGCCGACATGGAAGAAGCGATGGATGACGCCCAAGCCTTCATTGAGGCCGACAACCGCTTCCACCAAGAACTTGCCCAAGCCAGCCAAAACAGGCTCATCCCACTCATCCTCGAATCGGTCGTCGACATCCTGCACGAACTGCGTGGCGAAATTTTCCAAATCGAAGGCGGGCCACAACGCGGCCAGTCGCATCACAAAACCATCCTTGCTGCCATCCGCAACCGCGACGCAACCGCGGCCCATCACGCCATGGAAGACCACCTTGCTCAGGTCAAGCGTGACACCGAGGCAGCTGCCCGCAAACGACGCCAAACCACCGGCACCGCCAATGAGGAGGCCTCCACGTGACCCCGCCAAAAACCACCACACCTAAGAAGCCGTGGACGCGCGCTGCTGCCCTACGGGCATACGAGCAAATGATGCGAATACGCGTCTTTGAGGAACACGCCAACGACCTCTACCTGTCCGCCAAAATGCCGGGCCTGACGCACATGTACACCGGCCAAGAGGCCGTCGCCGTCGGCATTTGCGAACACCTCACAGCGGACGACACGATCACCAGCACGCACCGCGGTCACGGGCACTGTGTCGCCAAAGGGGCGGCCTACCCTGAAATGTTCGCTGAGCTGCTGGGCCGCGAAGCCGGTTACTGCCGGGGCAAAGGCGGCAGCATGCACATCGCCGATCAAGAAAACGGCAACCTTGGCGCGAACGCCATTGTGGGTGGCAGCGCCGGCATTGCCACCGGTTCCGGCTTCAGTGCCAAAGCCCGCGGCAACGGCGACGTATCGGTGTGCTTCTTCGGGGAAGGCGCCCTTGGTCAAGGACTTTTGTTTGAAGTCATGAACATGGCGCAACTGTGGAAGCTGCCCGTCATTTACGTCTGCGAAAACAACATGTACAACGAATACACGCACTACTCAGAAGTCACCGCCGGCGAGATTCTCGGCCGTCCGCAAGCCTTTGGGATGCGCACCGCGCACGTCAACGGCCAAGACATCAACGAGGTGCACACCACCGCCAAAGACCTCATCGACCGCGCACGTAAAGGCGAAGGCCCCGCCTTCATGCTGTGCGACACCTACCGCTACCACGGTCACCACGTGGGCGATATCGCCCGCGATTACTACCGCAGCAAGGACGAGGAAGAGGAATGGAAGAGCACCCGCGACCCCATCAACCTCTTCACCGCCTGGCTGACATCCAACTTCAAGATCACCGAAGACGACCTCGCCAGCATCGAAGCGCAAATCCGCAGCGAGGCCGAACAAGCCGTTGATTTTGCCCTCAACGCCCCCTACCCAGACGATAGCGAGGTGGACCAACATGTCTACGCCTAATGTCGGTACCACCGAAACCATGACGTTCGCCAAAGCCGTCAACACCGCCCTAGCAGAAGAACTACGGCGCGACCCGACGGTGTTCATCATGGGTGAAGACGTCGCCGAAGCCGGAACCCCCTTCAAGGTGCTCTCGGGCCTGGTCGACGAGTTCGGAACCGAACGCGTGATCGACACACCGATTAGCGAAGCTGGCTTCACCGGTGTCGGTGTCGGCGCCGCCATGACCGGCATGCGGCCGGTGGTTGACATCATGTTCGGTGATTTCTTGACCCTCATCATGGATCAAGTCGTCAACCAAGCCGCCAAGATTCACTACATGTCAGGCGGCAAACTGCACGTCCCACTGACGATTCGCACGACCCTCGGAGCAACCCGCCGTTCCGCAGCGCAGCACAGCCAAAGCCTGCACGCCTGGGTCAGCCACATCCCTGGCCTGAAGGTGGCACTACCGTCGACGCCTGCCGACGCCAAAGGCCTCATGAAGGCAGCCATTAGGGACGACAACCCCGTCATCATTTTTGAGGACAAGCTGTCGTTCCAAGAAAAAGGTGAGGTGCCCACCTCCGAAGACTTTGTGCTTCCGCTCGGCGTGGCCGACATCAAACGCGAAGGACGTGACGTCACCCTGATCGCCACAAGCAGCATGGTGCAAGTCGCCCTCGAGGCCGCCAAAACGCTCGCTTCCGACGGCATTGAAGCGGAAGTGGTGGACCCACGCACCACCAGCCCACTGGACGACGCCACCCTCATCGAAAGCGCCAAGAAGACCGGGCGCTGCATTGTCATCGATGAAGGTCACCGTCGCTACGGCGCCAGTGCCGAGATTGCCGCGGTCGTTTCGGACGGCGCGTTCTGGTGGTTGGACGCCCCCGTCCGCCGCCTCGCCGCCATGGACGTCCCAATCCCCTTCGCCCCGAACCTCGAAGACCTGACCGTCCCAACCCCTGCGGACGTCGTCAGCGAAGCCGTCACCCTCATCAACCCTTAACCCCACTTCAAGGAGGTCGCAACATGGCAATCGCAACACACGGAACGATGGCAGTTGACTGGGAACAACGCATCAACTACGACCGCCTTCGCACCGAACGACTCGAACGCGCCAAAGCCAAACTCAAAGAATCCGAAGCCGGCGCCCTGCTGTGCTTCGACATGAACAACGTTCGCTACCTGACGGCCACCCACATTGGGACGTGGGCTCAAGACAAGGTGGCGCGCTTCACGCTCCTGCCGCAGGGCGACGAACCGATCCTTTGGGATTTCGGATCCGCCGCCAAGCACCACCAGCTGTACAGCCCTTGGCTGGGCGGACCTGAGCGCTCACGCCCGGGCGTATCGATGCTTCGTGGCACCCTCTCCCCTGAATTTGGTCGCGCCGAATTGGTCGCCACCTGGATTCATGACGAGCTGGAAAAGCGCGGTCTTCTGGGTGAGCCGGTCGCAATCGACATTGTTGAACCCCCCGTCATGTTCGCCCTCCAAAACCTAGGGATCAACGTCATCGACGGTCAACAGATCATGCTTGAAGCCCGAAAAATCAAGACCGAGGACGAAATCAGCCTCCTCACGCACGCGGCCGGCATGGTGGATGCGGCCTACCAACTGCTGTACGAAAACCTGAAGCCTGGCTTTCGTGAAAACGACGCGGTCGGCCTCGTAAGCGATTTTCTGTACCGGCACGGCTCGGAAATGGTGGAAGGCGTGAACGCCATCAGCGGTGAGCGTTGCAACCCGCACCCGCACGTGGCGAGCGACCGCATGCTTCGTCCAGGCGACCCGGCGTACTTCGACATCCTTCACTCGTTCATGGGTTACCGGACGTGCTACTACCGCACGTTCGTTGTCGGCAGCGCCAGCGCCGCCCAAGTCAAGGCTTACGACAAGTGCCGTGACATTCTCGATCAGGCGATCGCCATGATTAAGCCGGGCGTCACCACCGCCCAAGTGGTCGAGCTCTTCCCGAAAGCGCAAGACTTTGGTTTCCCTAACGAGGAAGCGGCCTTCGCGCTGCAGTACGGCCACGGCCTCGGTTTGAACATCTGGGAAAAACCGATCTTTAGTCGCCTCTTCTCGTTCGATCACCCTGAGGTGATCGAAGAAGGCATGGTCTTCGCGCTGGAGACGTTCTGGCCGGCCGAAGATGGGTGGTCTGCGGCACGCATTGAAGAAGAGGTGGTGGTCACCAAAGACGGCTGTGAAGTCATCAGTCGCTTCCCGGCAGAGAAGTTGATGGTCACGGGACCGCGTTACATGACCGCCGTCGGGCCGCTTGAGCCAACCCGCGAAACCGAATCCAACTACAACAACGAGCGGGTACACCCGTCCGGCAAGCCTGGTGTTCCAGGCCGCCAGGACTTGGACTCGTAAGCCCAAGCCCCTGAAAGGAACCCCATGGCGAAAGACGTCATCATGCCCGTGCTAGGAATGAACCAGGACACCGGACTGCTGGTGACCTGGCACAAACAGGCGGGTGAAACCGTCGAAAAAGGCGAACCGTTGATGGACGTCGAAACCGACAAGGCCGTCATGGAGATCGAGGCGCCCGCGGCGGGGATTCTGACGGACGTCCGCGCCAGCGAGGGCGAAGAGGTACCGGTCGGCGACGTGATCGCCGTCATTGCAACCGATGCCGACGAAGCTGCCAGCCTGCCTGCAGCCCAGGAGAGCAAGCCCGATACGCCGCCCAGTGACTCAGGCAGCGAAGCGGCCTCCAGCGCCACGCGTGACGCGGCCGCAGTGGACCAACCTGCGGTGGCGAAGGACGTGCCTGCGCAACCGCCGGTTTCTGCCGTTCCGACCGGCGGGGTGGGCGCACCCCGCCCGCTCGCCTCACCGCTCGCCAGACGAACAGCCTCCGAACGGGGGGTGGATCTCGAGACGCTCACGGGTTCTGGGCCGCACGGCGCGGTCTTGGTTCGCGACGTCCCAGAACACGCTGCACGTCCAGCAGCCACAGCGTCAACCGGGACCGTGTACGGCGAGCTTGAATCCCGCATGGCGTCTGCTGCGTTCTTGACGGTCTTAAAGCATGCCGATGCCGGCAGCGAACCTGCGCATACGTTCTTCGTGGGCGCCATGGTGCGCTTCCTCGCTGCGTCGCTGCGTAAACGGATCGACCGTGACCCCGACGAAGGGGTGCACATCGAAACGCGTGGCCCTGACGGAACCGCCTACGTCGCCCATGCTGACCTACGCGGCATACGCGAACTTGCCGGCCTGGTGGAACAAGCGGCGATCGAGTCTTCGATGGAACAAATGCATGCGCACGCTGCTGTCGTGCATGCCGGCACGGCACCGATCGATACCGTCCGCGCACCGGACGTGCACGCCCCGATGGTGCTGAGCGTCGGCCGGCTGCAGGTATCCACCGAAGAAGATGGTGTTGCCACCTTCGTCTTGAATTTGCGTCACAACCCCGCCGAGGTCGATCACGCCACCGCCATTGCGGTGATGAGCGACCTGGTCCAACTCGTGGAAGACCCAGCCAGCTTGGCTGTGGCGTTTTAAACCGATCGAGGATGAGGAGGTCACCATGACGAACAACACGGCCAACACGCTCCCTCTTGGAACGCAAGGCATCCTCTACGGTGGCGAAGAACACCTGACGGAAACGCCTTACGAGACCGTCTCGCCGTTCAACGGTAAGCCGGCCGCTCGGGCCCACCTGGCTGGACCTGCTGAGGTTGAGCAAGCCCTCGCGTCGATCGCTCGAGGCTTTGAGGTCACCAAAACGCTGTCTGGCTACGAACGGTCGGTCATTCTGGAGCGGGTTTCACAAGGGATTGCTGACGCCCAAGACGCGTTCGCGAAAGCCATTGCGCTTGAGGCCGGCAAACCGATCCAAACGGCCGAAGGTGAAGTGTCGCGTGCGGTGTTTACGTTCAAGGTGGCGAGCGAAGAGGCGCGCCGCATTGGTGGCGAGGTGCTGCCTTTGGACTGGTTGGCAGGACTGGATGGGTCACGTGCCGACGTCAGGCGTGTACCGCTTGGACCGGTCACCGCCATCACACCGTTCAACTTCCCACTGAACCTTGTGGCCCACAAGATCGCACCGGCCATGGCCGCTGGTAACCCCATCGCGTTGCGGCCCGACCATCGCACCCCCACCGCCGCCATCATGCTCGGACGCGTTATTCAGGAGGCGGGCTGGCCCAGTGACGGCCTCGCCATCATGCCGACCGCGGTGGAACACGCCGCACCGTTCGTGGAAGACGACCGCTCCAAACTATTCAGTTTTACGGGCTCACCGAACGTGGGTTGGATGCTGAAAAACAATGCTGGCCGGAAACGGGTTGCGCTTGAATTAGGCGGCAACGCTGGCACACTCGTTCACCGCGACGCCGATCTTGACTGGGCGGCTGAACGGATCGCCTGGGGTGGCTTTAGTTACTCAGGGCAGTCCTGCATCAGTGTGCAGCGGGTGTTCGTGCACGAAGACGTCATGGATGCATTCGCCGACAAGTTCGTCACGCGGGTCAAGCAAATGAAGACCGGCGACCCCATGGACCCCGCGGTGCACTTCGGGCCTGTCATCGACCAAACCGCCGCCGAGCGGGTGGTGGCATGGATCGCCGAAGCGGTTGACGGCGGAGCCAAACTCCTCACAGGCGGCGAGGCGGACGGCACGCTGGTTGAACCGACGGTGCTGGTCGGGGCCGCCGCGCATCACAAGGTGGTCTGCGAAGAGGTCTTCGGGCCGGTCGTGACGCTACTGCCGTTTAGCGACGCGAGCGATGCGCTGCGGCAGATCGATGACAGTGATTTTGGGTTGCAGGCAGGGTTGTTCACAAACGATTACGCGCTCATTGAAGAAGCGTTTGACACCGTTGAGGTGGGTGGTCTGGTGGTGAACGACGTATCGACATTCCGCGTTGACCACATGCCCTACGGGGGTGTCAAAGCATCCGGCTTCGGGAAGGAAGGCTTACGCAGTGCCATTCACGACATGACCGAAGAGAAACTGCTCATACACCGCAAACGACCGGCGTCTTAGTTTCACGGGGCGCCATCACTCTCGGGAGGTTTAAGCATGGGAAGAGCTGAAGGAAAAACCGTCATCGTGACTGGCGCCGCTCGCGGCATGGGTCGCGCCATTGGGCATCGCCTGGTTGAAGAGGGCGCCAACGTCATCTTTGCTGACATGAACGCCGAAGGTGCCAACGAGGCTGCCGCAGCCGCCGCAGAGGTTGGCCCCGGCCAGGCGACCGGCATGCCTGTGGATGTTCGCAACCGCGAGCAAACCAAAGCGTTGGTTGACGAGGCGGTTTCGAAATGGGGACGCCTTGACGTGATGTTCAACAACGCGGGCGTGAACAAGCCTGAAAAGTTTCTTGAGACAACCGAGGAAAACTGGCAGTTCATCATGGACGTCAACGCCCTCGGTGTGATGCTTGGGATGCAAGAGGCGATCAAGCAAATGCTGAAGCAGGACAAGGTCAACGGCATCCGCGGCAAAATCATCAACACGGGCTCGATTGTCGGTCGTGACGGGATGGATCCGAATGTTGCACCGTATAGCGTGAGCAAGTTTGGTGTGTTCGCGTTGACGCAGATGGGGGCTCGTGAGTTCTCCGGCGAAGGGATCACCGTCAACAGCTTTGCGCCTGGGGTTGTGGCGACCGAGCTGTGGGAGGTGCTGGATGGCCAACTCGTGGATCTCGGAATTGGTGAGAAGAAAGGCGATCCCATGCGTATGTTCTCTGAGAACATCCTTATGGGTCGCGTGGCAACACCGGATGACATCACGGGTACCACGACGTTCCTTGCCTCATCAGAGTCGGACTACATGACGGGTCAGACGCTGATGATCGATGGGGGCATGGTTCTCGACTAGCTCGCGCCCATAGGCAACCGGACAAAGGACGAAGCCCGCGCCGTCACGCGGGCTTCGTTTTATGGCGGGCTGCCGGTGCCTTCGTGCCGCGCTTCCCAAGCTTGGTTGAGGTCGTCTTGGTGGTAGGGGATCACCCGCCCATCACGGAGGCTCACCAGACGGGTTTGGGGGTCCACGCCAAGGGTGCGCTGCACAGCGATGCGGTAGGTGGCGAGCTGAAACGCGTAGCGTTTGGGGTTGAGCTGCCGGTCGGCTTTGTAGTCGTCTAGGAACCAGGTGTCACCAACCGCGTAAAGCCGGTCGATAATCCCAAGCCACGTTTGCGTGCCGTCGGGCAGAAGGACCGGCCATTCGGCACGGTCGACGGTGCGTTCCTCGAGGGTCGGAAGGGCGCTTCCGAGCAGCTGTTCGTAGGTCGCGAGCATGCTGCGGACGTCTTCAAGCATGTGGTCTTGTTCGTGCTTCTCGTACGGGAACATGACCTCTTGGGCGCGCATGAGTTCAAGCTCGTACGCGTCGTTGGCGCGGGCGTTCCGGCGAATGGCGTCATGAAGGAGCGTGCCGACGGTGATGCCCTGGCCGGGTAGGCGCCCTTCCGTGTCGGGCTGACCGACGGGGAGAGGTTCATGATCTTCAGCAGCAAGACGTGGGGTGACACCGGACGTAGAGGACGGCGCGGTGTCTGATTGCCACTGCACACTGGACGGACTGTCGACCGGTGGCCTGACCCCCGCTGGGAAACGCACGCGGGACCACCTGGCAGGCTCCGGCAGGGTCGGTGGATCGGGTTGCACAGGTGGTGCCTGCACGCCAGTTGACGCCTCGACGGTTTCGATGGTGAGCGTCAGGGCGTCCCCTGCGCGTGGTTCGGCGTTCGGGCCGAGGTTCATGCGGTCCATGAGTTTGACCCACGGACGCATGGTGTCTGAGTTGGGTTTGTGCGATCCGGTGAGGATCAACCGGTCGCGTGCACGGCTGACCGCCACGTAAAGCAGGCGGTAGCGTTCGGCGCCTTCACGGCCGGCTTGGCGGCGTTTGACGCGCGCCACATCGGGCGATTCCGGGGTGTGCACCACGCCTTCGTCAACCCAGACGCGGTTGTCGTTCCTGCGGTCACCCGCACCAAGGTCCGCCACGACCACGACAGGCCATTCGAGACCTTTGCTGGCGTGCATGGTCATAAGCACCACCCCGCGAGATTCGTGGGGAACGTCGCCAGACTCGCGGTCGCGTTCAGCGAGGGTGTTGAGCCTGTGCAGCATGACCTCCATGGAACTTGGGGGCCATTCGGCCGTCTCAAACAGGAGCGCGTCGACGTTGGTGCGCTGCTGCGCAGTCAGCGTGTCGATGAAGCGGTCACCACGCACGGTGGTCGCCTCCAGCATGCGCCGCAAGACCACGGATGGGCTGCCTTGCGTGGCGGCTTTGAGCCCTTCAAGGCGGCTTGCGACGTCAGGATGGGCGTCCGCCAGGGCCTGGGTGGGCTGTTCGTCAGCGAGGACGGTCTCGATCGCTGTCGTACCCAAGCCGGCGTAAGGCCCCCTAAGCCACGCCGCCAACGACGGTCCTTCAGACCCGAGGGCTGTGCGAACGGCGTGATATAAGTCGCGAATTTCGGTTCGTTCGTAAAAACCACGTCCGCGCGCGAGCGTGGCGGGCACGCCCGCGTGCTTGAGGGCGGCATGAATGTCGCGTACACCTTGGCTGCTTTTGGCGAGAACCGCCATATCGGACCAGTCGTAGCCTTGCTGGTGCGCGTGCTGAAGGCGTTCCACGATGGTGTGCGCCTCGGCGGGCCTGGTGGCACCAAGCGTGGGTCCCAGCTTCCAGTGCACCTCAATCCCGCCGCTGACGTCGGCTTGCGGGCCTGCTGCGGTCACGTCAGGTGCTTCGTCGGTGGTGAATCCGAGGTTCTCGGTTGCACAGGTGCGGGTGTAATGGTTCAAAAACCGGGTAATGAGGTGTGCGTGCCGGCGGGTGGTGGTGAGCGGCGTGAGGCGTTCACCGTCTCGCCAAGCGGCACGAAACACATCCACGTCCGCGTGCCTAAAGGCGTAAATGCTCTGTTTTGGGTCACCCACCACGGTGACGTCCACACCGAGTTCTTCAAGGGCTGCAAAGAACCGGCCTTGCACGGGATTGACGTCTTGATACTCGTCCACAATGACGTGCTCGAACCGCCTTGCGATGCGGTCGCGTGCTGCAGGGACGTTGAGCAGATCAATGGCGCGGCGTTCAATTTCGGTGGGCCCAAGCCTCCGGCCTGCCAGGCGGGCTTGCACGCGCGCGTACGCGGCGTCGTGAACGCGGCAGAGCCGCTCAGCGGTCGGGTCACCAGGGGCGGGTTGCAGGCGGGTGGCGAGGGCACGCCGTTCGAAAAGTTCCACCACTTGACGATCGAACGCCTCGTCTGCGTCCGCGAGGGTGGTGTGGAGGGGATGGTTGGGGTTCTGCGCGAGCAGCTTGAGGGCGGCGTACTCTTCGTCAAACCCGAGGGCGACTTCCCATTCAGGGGGGGACCGGAACGACGGGTCGAGGCCTACCATGGGGGCAGCGTGACGCAGCAGGGTGGCCATGAAACCGTGGATGGTGCTGAGTGTCGCGCCGCTGCGTTCCCGCGCTGCTTCCTCGAACGGCGTGAGGTCGGCCGGGGCGTGCACCAAATCCAAAAAGGAACCTTCCTGGAGGAGGTCGTCGAGAGCCTCACCGAAGCGTGTTTTGAGTTCGTTGGCGGCGTTGCGGGTGAACGTCACGCCGGCGACGCGGCGTAGGGGCGTGCCGTGTCCGATGCGCTCCAGAAGTTCAGCCACCAGGCGGGTGGTCTTGCCCGTGCCAGCGCTGGCCACACGAACCTTCATGCGCGCTGCCCTACGCGGCAGAGATCAAGGTGGGGGCAGGACCGACAGTGATGCCCTGGTTTGGGTTCGATGACGCCCTGCCGCCATAAGGCAACGCGGGCTTCGCGCTTGCGGGTGGCGTTCGCCACGACGGGCCACCGGTCGATCGGAACCGGCCGGGCAGGAAATGCTTCCGGGTCGCTACCGATAGGCCACTGCCAAAACTGCACGGTGCTGGCTGCTGGTTTCGCTTGCGTGGCGTGCAGTTGCGCGTAGTGCACCTCCCTGCGTTCCTCCCACGCCCGTGGTTCGGTGCCCAGTGGGCGGCCGGGCGCGGTGAAGCGCACGATGGTGAGCACGCCGTCTTCGTGGCGTTCGGCGTCCACCCGGGCGTACGCCTGACGGTCGGGCGTCCTAAGCGTGACACCAAACCGGAAGGTGGCGAGCAGGCCAGCGTGCTCGCGAAGCCACTCGGCATGCTCACCAAGTTCGCTGGCGAGGGTGTGCAGATCTGCAGCGTCCCAGCGGGTCTTTTCCCGTAGCCGCTGGCGCACATCCAGCCAAGCTTCCTCCGGACCCGGTGACGGCAATCGCGCATCGGCCCACCAGCGGGTCGGGCAGCGTTCGAAGCGGGCGACGTCACCGAGGTTGGCGGGGCCGAGATCGACCGTTTCCGGGCTCAAGCCGAACGGCTCGGGTTGGCCGAGCTCCATCGCGCTGCCGGCCGGCCGGTCGGGCGTTGGGCTTGGCCGGCCGGGAGCGAGGATGGGGTCTGGTAGGGCCCTGCCGCGGTTTTCGCTGGTGGCGAAGGTCACCGTGACGGCCTCTGCGCGGCGGAGCAGG
>CAJXNS010000033.1 GCA_913057165.1 uncultured Trueperaceae bacterium | reverse complement strand
AAGACGACCGCCCTGCCGCGACGGGTGTCTTTTACGGCACCCTCGAGACGGACCCTGCACGCTTGGCGGCCCTGCCTGGTCCCGTGCTCGGCATCTTCGGTGAGGAAGACGCACAAATCGCGGTCGCGGAGGTCGACGCCTTTGAGGCCGGCCTTGCACAGGCGGGTGTGCCTCACGAAATCACCGTCTACCCAGGCGTCGGACACGCCTTTGTCGGGGGCATGGACGAGATTGCCGCCGGCGGCCCACCCCAAGCGGCGTGGAACCAGTTCGTCGCGTGGCTAGAAGGCGCCCTGCAGGCCGGCCCCTGAAGCCACGTCATCCCCGCAGCCACCCGGCCAACCATGGCCCGTATACTTGACGCATGTTGACGTTTACCGATGTCGCCAAGCAACGCGTGCTTGGCTTTCTAGACGCCCAAAAAGGCCAAGGCGTGACCGCCCTTCGTATTGCTGGCACCCGCGAGGAACCCAAGCTTTGGCTCGTGAAAGACGAAGACCACCAGGAAGGCGACAGCCGCTTTGATGCAGGCGGTTTTGACGTCGTCCTCGACCCATTAAGCAGGCAGCATCTGGAAGGCGCCACCGTTGATTTCGTCGACGGCGTCATGCAGTCCGGCTTTCGGGTGTACTTCCAAAGCCCAAGCTGGGACGACCCGCTCGCCCAACGCGTCCAGGATGTGCTTGACACCATGGTCAACCCAGGCGTGGCCGGCCATGGCGGCAGCGTGAGCCTCGTTTCCGTGGACCAAGGCAAAGCCGTCATCGAATTCGGTGGTGGATGCCAAGGCTGCGGCGTGGCCGACCAAACCCTGACCTACGGCGTGCAGCGCATGATCAAAGAGCAGGTCCCAGAAATCACCGAGGTGGTTGACGCCACCGACCATGCTGCTGGCGAGAATCCGTATTACGACCCGAACGCGATGGATGCCGCTGAAACGCCGTTTGGCTAAGCGACGGCCTGCCGAGTCAACGGGCTAAGGCGTACCAAAGGTGGTGTCTGTTAGCTATGCAGCCACCACATCTTGCATTCCCATGACATACCCACTAAACTTGAGCGGTGACGGTTCGGGCCCCTGCATCCACACCGCCACTGCTTGAAGTTCAAAACATCACCAAACGCTTTCCTGGTGTGGTCGCCAACGACCGCGTCAACTTCACCGTGCGGCCTGGTGAAGTGCATGCCCTATTGGGTGAAAACGGCGCCGGCAAAACCACCCTCATGCACATGCTCTACGGCCTGCAAGCCCCCGATGGCGGCACCATGGCCGTCGGCGGCCGCCCAGCCCGATTCCGTTCGCCGAACGACGCCCGCGCCGCCGGCATTGGCCTTGTCGCGCAGCACTTCCACCTTGCCGGCCGCCACACGGTCGCTGAGAACCTCGCCTTGGCAAGCTCACCGTTCTGGCGGCCAACCCGCCAACTCCAAGACCGCGTCGGTCAGATCGAAGCCACCTACGGTTTCGAACTCGACTTAAACGCCCGCGTCAACCAGCTTTCGCCCGGCCAACAGCAACGCATCGAAATCGTCAAAGCGCTTCTGCAAGGCGCCCAACTGCTGATTTTGGACGAACCCACCAGTGTGCTCACGCCGCAGGAGGCAGAACGCCTCTTCACCGTGATCGACACCATGCGCCAAGACGGCAAAGGCATCATCTTCATCAGCCACAAACTGGACGAGGTCATGCGCATCGCCGACCGCATCACCGTGCTCCGCGGCGGCGCCGTGGCCGGCACCCGCAACGTGCAAGACACGACCACCAGCGAACTGGCTCGCCTGATGGTCGGCCGCAGCATCGACACCGGACGCCAGGCGCGCACCGAAACCGCCGGCCGCGTCCGGCTCACGGTCCAAGACCTCAAGGCCAACCGCGCCTCGGGTGAACCTGCCCTCAGGGGTGTCACGTTCAACATTCACGCCGGCGAAATCTTAGGCGTCGCAGGCGTCGCAGGCAACGGCCAAGCCGAACTCACGCAAGTCCTCACCGGCTTGACCGAACCGACGGGCGGGAGCGTCACGCTGGACGGCCATAACGCCAGCGGGCTGACTGTGCGGGAACTCTTCGACCGCGGGGTGGTCCACATCCCTGAAGACCGCAACCATATGGGCGTGGTCGGCGGCATGCGCATCACCGAAAACCTCGTCATGCGCCGGCACCGGAGCCGCCCGTTCAACCGCCGCGGCAGGCTCGACTGGCAGGCGGTCGACCGGCACGCCGATGACGCCATCCGTGACTACCAAATCGCCGCGCCTTCCAAACACGCCGTCACCCGCGAACTGTCAGGTGGCAACGTCCAAAAGGTCATTCTGGCTCGGGAACTCAGCGGCAAACCAGGCCTCGTGGTCGCCTCGCACCCCAGTTACGGCCTGGACGTGGCCGCCACCGAACTCACCCACGACCTGCTACGCCAGCAACGCGACGAAGGCGCCTCCGTGCTACTTGTCTCAGAAGACCTAGATGAACTCCTCAAGCTCGCCGACCGAATTCTGGTCCTCTATCAAGGCGAAGCCGTCGGTGTTGTGGACGCTGAGACCAGCGACCGTGAAACCCTCGGGTTGATGATGGCCGGCCGCCAGGTCGCGCAAGGGGCGTCCGCCTGATGCTGCCCTTCCGGCTTGAGAAACGCGGCGTGCCAAGCGCAGGCTTGATTTGGGGCGTGTCGCTGGCCGCCGTCGCCGTGGCGATGCTCCTCACCGGCGTGCTGTTCGCGTTCTTCGGTGTGCCACCGATCGAGGCGTTCCGCACCATTGTCGAACGCACGATCTTAGACGCCCGCGGTCTCTCGGAGGTCGTGCGGCGTGCCATCCCCCTCATGCTCGCGGGGGTAGGCCTCACCCTCGCCTTCCGCGCGAACTTTTGGAATATCGGCGCTGAAGGGCAACTGCTCATTGGGGCGACCGCCGCCAGCGGTATCGCCCTGTTCTCAGGCCTTCCTGCCGGCGCCATGCTGCCCACCATGCTGCTCGCGGCGTTCCTGGCCGGGGCGGCTTGGGGTCTCCTTCCGGCCCTGCTTAAAACCCGCCTTGGCGTGAACGAAATCATCACCACGCTGATGATGAACTACGTGGCCATCTACATCGTGCGTTGGTTGATTAACGGACCTTGGAAGGGCCCCAGCCTGGGAGGGTTTTCCTACACCGAACGCTTCGCCCCAGAAGCGGTCCTGCCGACCATCGGAACCACCCGCCTGCACTGGCCTACCCTACTGCTCGCGATCGCCCTCGCCCTATTTGTGGCGTGGCTCCTCGCCCGCACCCGCTTTGGTTTTGAAGCCCGCATGATGGGCGAAAGCCCAGAAGCGGCACGGTACGCCGGCGTGAACTTCTTCAAGACCACCTTGACGCTCATCCTTGTGTCCGCCGGAGCCGCTGGCCTGGCCGGGTTCGGTGAGGTGGCGGGAATCCACCAACGCCTCGTCGACCCAGGCAGCCTGTCGCTCGGTTACGGCTACACCGCCATCATCGTCGCCCTTCTCGCCCGCAAGAACCCCGTCGCGGCGCTCGTGACAGCCCTGCTGCTCGGCTGGGTGGCCGCCAGTGGTGACGTCATGAAGATCAGCTTAGGTCTTCCCAGCCAGATCACCGGTGTGACCTCCGGACTGGTGTTGTTGTCGATTATCGGCAGTGAGCCGTTCCTTCGCTACCGCCTGGTGCGGCGGGAGCCCGCCCGCACCCCATCGGAGGCCATCTGATGGACGACCAAGTGTGGATCACCCTGGCGCGCGCCCTGGCGTTCAGCACCCCCCTTCTGTGGGCCGCGCTGGGCGAAATCATCGTGGAACGCAGCGGGGTCGTGAACCTTGGGGTGGAAGGCATGATGATCCTTGGCGCGATCGCCGGCTTTGCGGTGGCGCAAACCACCGGTGACCCGTGGGTTGGCCTGCTCGCGGCCATGGCCGCTGGCGGCGCGGCCGCCCTCTTACACGCCGTGTTTGCGGTGCTGCTGAGAAGCGATCCGTACGTGTCCGGCTTGGCGCTCACCATCTTCGGTCTTGGCCTGTCCGGCCTGATCGGCCGCGCGTGGGTCGGACGGCCCCTGCAGAACGCGATGGAGCCCATCTCCCTGCCCGGTCTCGCGAGCCTGCCTGTGGTGGGCGAGATCGTGTTCGGTCGGCAGCACATCCTCACCTGGGGAGGCCTGCTGGCCGCCTTGATCCTGTGGGTGCTGCTGCATCACACCCGCCTCGGCTTGATCGTTCGCACGGTCGGTGAAAACCCAGCCGCTGCCGATGCGGCCGGCCTGCCGGTCCTGCGCATCCGCATCCTGACCGTCGTCTTCGGCGGCGTCATGGCTGGCGTGGCGGGCGGTTTCTTGTCGCTTGCCTACCGGCCTTCCTGGGGTCAAGGCATGACCAACGGCCTAGGCTGGATCGCGTTGGCCCTGGCGATCTTTGCGCTATGGGATCCCCTCCGTGCCGTATTCGCGGCGCTCTTGTTTGGTGCGTTCTTCACGCTTGCTTACAGCCTGCAGTCGCAGTTCCCACCGCAACTGCTAACGATGATGCCGTACCTGTTCACGATCCTCGCCCTCACCTTCACCGCCGTCCGTAAGGGCCGCGGTGCATTTGGCGCCCCCGAAGCCCTCGGTAGGCCGTACGCCCGAGGAGAACGGTGACGCCCCCACGTTTGGTCTCACGCCACATCCGGTGGCTTGCAGACGTCCGCCCGTCGGCCCTTCGTCTCAACCCGTTGGAGGTACCCCCCATGCGGCGACTGTTCATCGCCCTGCTCTTCCTCGCTTCCCTGCCGTTCGCTAGCGCGCAGGACGACCCCCTCAAGGTGGCGTTTATTTACGTCAGCCCAGCAGGAGATTACGGCTTCAGTTACGCGCACGAACTGGCCCGCCAGAAGGTGGACGCACATTTTGGTGACGCCATTGAGACCGTGTTTGTAGAGGCCGTGCCGGAACCGGATGTGGAACCCACCATCGATCAACTGGTCGCCGACGGCGCCGACGTCATTCTCGGCACCAGCTTCGGTTACGGCGACGGCATCCTCGCTGCTGCGCCGCGATACCCAGACGTCATCTTCGGTTGGGGCACGGGTTACCAGCGCGCCCCCAACGTGTTTACGTACATGGCGGACCTCTACCAGCCGTACTACTTAAACGGCATGATCGCCGCTGGCCTCAGCGAGACCGGCCAGCTCGGTTACGTTGCGGCATTCCCCATCAGCGAAGTGAAACGCCACATCAACGCGTTCACCTTAGGCGCCCGCGAGGTCAACCCCGACGCGACCGTCGACGTCCGCTGGTTGTTTAACTGGTTCGATCCGGCCGGCACCAAAGAAGCGACCGAGGCGATGATCGCCGAAGGCGTTGACGTGATCGCCTTCACCGAAGACACCCCGACGGCCATCCAAACGGCCGCTGAGTACGACGTGCCGAGCTTCTCGCACTACGCCTCCATGGTCGAATTCAGCCCCGAAACAGTCGCCAGTGGCCACCTCGTGAACTGGGAAGTCATCTACATCGACTTCCTGCAGAAGGTCCTCGACGGCACCTACACGAGCGACAACCTGAGCGATGTGGACTACTTCTGGCTGCTTGAAGACGACGCCGTTGAGCTTGGTAGCGAACCGGGCGTCAAGATCGCAGACGCGTTCGTTGAGCCGCTCCAGAACACCATGGTGGACCACCCCGAACTGGGCAGCATCAGCGTCTACGACCTCGTCATGGACCGCCACGACAAGATGGTCGCAGGCCGCGACGTGTACGACCCGTTCCTCGGTCCGGTCGTGGACCGCAACGGCAACGAGGTCTACGAGGCCGGCTACCTGCCGACCATCGGTGACCTGACCAGCCTCGAGTGGGCTGCTCCCGGTGTCGTGGGCGCATGGGATAACGAACCGCAGTAACCCGCTCCAAGTCCGAGCCAGCATGCGCACCCCCCAAGGGGTGCGCACGTTTTTGGTGCGATGTTGCGTACGATGGCGTCCATGCTTCTTCACGTTGTCGCCGATTACGGAACCGGTGACCTCGCTTTCGCCGAGGTCGCCCAACGCTTCGCGCTGGTGATGCCCAACACGCGGGTGATCTCCACCGCCGTCCCGCCCTTCGCCACCCTAAGTGCCGGCTTTGTGGTGGCCCAGCTTGCGCTCAACGACGGGCCCAGCGACCGCGCGGTGTTCCACAACGTCGCCCCACGCCGCGACGATGAAGGCGTGCGGGCCGCGGGTGACGGCGAGCGGTTGGTGCACGCCACCCTGCCCAACGGTGTGCAGGTCGTCGGGGTGCACGCCGGCTATGCGTTCTCGTTCCTGCAGGAGGCAGGCGCCATCCTGCACGACATCGACGTGCCGTCGAAAGGCAGCCAGTTTCGGTCACGGGACCTGTTCCCAGCCGCGACCGCCAGTGCACTCGCAGGCGCCGGCCTGCTGGGGCGCGTCCCCGCCAGCGCGGTGCCAGCCGTGCCGGAAGACCGCGTGGCGTACACCGACGGCTTTGGCAACATCAAAACCACCCTCGAAGCGGACCGCGTGCCGCCGCCCGGGACGCCCGTCACCATCAGCGTGGCTGGCGTTCAGCGTGACGCGGTCGTCGCAGGCGGAAGTTTTGCCGTCCCGCACGGCACCTTGACGCTCGCGCCAGGTAGCAGCGGGTACGCACGGGCGGACGGAGACCCCCGCGTTTGGCTGGAGTTGTTCTTGCGTGGCGGTTCGGCTGCTGAAGCGTTCGGATGGCCGCCGCCCCAGTCCACCGTGCACGTTGAGCCACGCTGAGGCTTACGCACGAACGGACGTCCGGTGGCCTGCGGTAGCCTGCGGGCATGAGAATTCTGGTGAGTAACGACGACGGCGTCTACAGCCCAGGCTTGCACGCGCTGGCCCGCGTCGCCCGCAAGTTCGGAAGCGTCCGCATTGTCGCCCCGGACGTTGAACAGTCGGCCATGAGCCACGCGATCACCATCCGCCGCCCGCTGCATTACGTCCGCACCCAAGTGGACGGCAACGTCGCCTACCGGGTCGACGGCACGCCCGCTGATTGTGTGGCGCTCGGAGCGCATCATTGGGACCGCGTGGATTTGGTGCTCACGGGCATCAACTTAGGCCTGAATATCGGTCACAACATCTGGCATTCAGGGACCGTCGCGGCCGCCAAGCAGGCCAGCTTTCTTGGTATTCCCGCCATCGCCTTCAGCGCCCCGTTCGACTTTTCGCTTGCCGCTGAAGAACAAGAACTCGATTACGACGCGATCGAAAGCCACATCGAGCGGGTGATCGAGGTGTTCTTAGAAACGCAAGGCATGCCGCTTCTGAACGTCAATTTCCCGGAAGGCAAACCGCAGGACATCCTGTGGACGCGCATGTCGGTGCGCAATTACGAAGGCTCCGTGATTCCGTCTGAAGACCCGATGGGCCGCAAGCATTACTGGTTCGCTGAAACCCCGCGCGAGCGGGTTGAGGAGGGCACCGACCGCTGGGCGATCGAGCAAGGCTACGTGTCGCTCACGCCGCTCCGGCTGAACCTGACCGATGACGACCGGTTGACTGAGTTGCGGTCGGCGTCAGCAGGTCCAGGCTTCAGCGGGTCGTAAGCGACAGGCGCGATGCACGGCCGATGAAGCACCTGGTGTGGTTGTGGCCCGTCGCCGCGGTGGCGGCCTGGTGGGTGTTTTTGGGCAGGTCGGATGGCGATCCAGCCGAAGCCGCTGCGGTGCTGTTTGGTGGCGTGCTCGGATCGCCGTGGTTACCGGTCTGGTTGCTGCTTGCGTACCTGCTTCGCGGTCTGGTGTTGTTGCCCGCGAGCGTGCTCGCGCTGGTATCCGGTTTCGCGCTCGGGCCGTGGTGGGGGGCGGCCGTGTCGCTGCTGGGCATCGTGCTGACCAGCGCGGTGGTGTACGCCCTCGCAGCAGTGCTGCAGCGTCAGCCAGCGGTGGCACGCTTGGCCGCTCGCGTTCCTGCCAAGCACGCCAGCCGCCTGCAGTCACGCACGTTTGAGGCCACCCTCTTGGTGCGCCTGCTGGCCGTACCGGGCGACGCTGTCAACGTCGCAGCGGGCGCCCTGCGGGTGCCGCTGCTACCGTTCTTGGCGGCGACAGTGCTGGGCGGTGCGCCCGGGCTGCTGGCCTTCACGTGGGCTGCTGCCAGCATCGAAGGGGACCTCGCGACCGCGTCGGTGGCCTTGGATGCACGCTGGTTGGCCGCGTCAGCGGCGATGGCGTTGGTGGGCATCATGTTCGCCCTACGCGCGCGCCGGCGGGAGCGTTAAACCGCGCGTTTAAACGGCCGGATTTCGAACCTGTCCCACACGCGCTCTTGGAAGTAGATGTCCTGCTCCAGCAGGGCACGGACAGCCGCTTCGTCATCGGCCTCGATCAGCATCATCGACCCGCGCATGACCCCATCATCATCGAGGTATACGCCAGCGACTTGCATGCGGCCGCTGTCGACCAGCGGGCCGAGCGCGTCAAGGTGCGCTTGGCGTACGCGTTTCCGTCGTGCGGGGGCGTCTTCGTCGGTGTGGTCGTGGGCGGTCACGAAGTACAGCATGGGGCCTCCTTGGCGTGGGTGGGCGTAGCGTACCGCCGGCCGGTTCTGCGGCAGCCACGTCACGGCACCACCCAACAGCAAACTTGATACGAACGTGCTCACATCTGTTGACAAGGGACCGCCGGCGGCGCTACCATCGCCGGCAGTGCCAACGCGGCCTAGACATGCCGCTTTGCGAAACCCAACCCCGAACAGGAGACCACCCCCTATGCCCAAAGCCGTCGGAATCGACCTCGGAACCACCAACAGCGTCATCAGCATCATGGAAGGCGGCGAGCCCACCGTCCTCGTCAACGGTGAAGGCGCCCGCACCACCCCCAGCGTCGTCGCCTTCAAAGACGACCAACGCCTCGTCGGCCAAGTCGCCAAACGTCAAGCCGTCCTCAACGCCCAAGGCACCCTCTTTGAAGTCAAACGCTTCATGGGCCGCACCTGGGACGAGGTCAAAGACGAAGTCGAACGCGCCCCATACGAAGTCGTCAAAGCCGACGACGGTGGTGTTCGCTTCAAGATCGGCGACGACCTGCACAGCCCAGAACAGGTCAGCGCGATGGTGCTCCGCAAGCTCGTCGCCGACGCCAAAGACCAAACCGGGCAGGACATCACCCAAGCTGTGATCACCGTGCCCGCCTACTTCAACAACGCCCAACGCGAAGCCACCCAAAACGCCGGCAAGATCGCCGGCCTGGACGTGCTGCGCATCGTGAACGAACCCACCGCCGCCGCCCTCGCTTACGGCCTCGAGAAGAAAGGCAACGAGACCGTCCTGGTGTTCGACCTCGGTGGCGGGACCTTCGACGTCAGCGTCCTTGAGGTCGGCGACGGCGTCTTTGAAGTGAAAAGCACCAACGGTGACACGCACTTAGGCGGCAGCGACTTCGATTACGCCATTGTCGACTGGCTCGCCAGCGAATTCAAAAGCGAGTACGGCGTCGACCTTAAGGCCGACAAGCAAGCCTTGCAACGCATGATCGAAGCGTCCGAGAAAGCCAAGATCGAACTCTCCGGCCTGCCTGAGACCACCATCAGCCTGCCGTTCATTGCGATGGACCCCGCCAGCAACGCCCCGCTTTACCTCGAGAAGAAGCTGTCACGCAGCAAATTTGAAGAACTCATCCGGCCGCTCCTCAACCGCATCACCGGACCCGTCCAAAGCGCCCTGAAAGACGCTGGAATCTCCAAGAGCGAGGTCGACGAAATCATCCTGGTCGGCGGTTCCACCCGCGTGCCGGCCGTCAAGGACATCGTCAAGGACCTCCTTGGCAAAGAACCCAACCAGTCCGTGAACCCAGACGAGGTGGTCGCGCTAGGTGCCGCCGTGCAAGCCGGCGTGCTGGTCGGCGAGGTTGACGACATCGTCCTGCTTGACGTCACCCCGCTCAGCCTGGGTGTGGAAACCAAAGGCGGTGTGTTCACCACCCTGATCGAACGCAACACCACCGTCCCCGTCCGCAAGACCGAAACCTTCACCACCGCCGAAGCGAACCAAACCGGCGTTGAGGTGCACGTCCTGCAGGGCGAACGCAGCATGGCCGCGCAGAACAAAAGCCTCGGGCGCTTCAAGCTCGAAGACCTGCCCCCCATGCCCGCCGGCATGCCCCAAATCGAAATCACGTACGACATTGACGCCAACGGCGTTCTCAACGTCAGCGCCCAAGAGAAATCCACCGGCAAGGAAGCGTCCATCACCATCCAAAACACCACCACCTTGAGTGAGGATGAGGTCGAGAAGATGGTGAAAGACGCCGAAGCGAACGCCGAGGCCGACAGCCAGTTCAAAGAACTCGCGGAGGCACGCAACGCGCTTGACTCCATGCGCGCCCAAGCCGTCAACGTCATCAACGAAACAGAAGACGCCAGCGACGAAGACAAACAGCCGCTCCAGGACGCCATTGACGAAGCCCAAAAGGCGATCGACGACCCGAACGTCGACAAGGCCCGCTTTGAGGAGTTGACCCAAACGCTCGCCGCGGCGCTGCAGACCTTCCAGCAGGCCACCGCCAAAACCGACGGTGAAGCCGGTAGCGAAGCAGACGCCAGCGACGGCGGCGACGAAGACGACGTCATCGACGCAGAGTTCAAACCCGCCGAGTGAACGCCGGCCACGAGGAGACGCCGTTGAACCCCAACGACCCAGGCCGGGACGACAGCACCGGCACGCCAGACCAAGCGGGCGCCCCTGACGAAGGCGCGCCCGCGCAAGAACCCGCTGCGACCGCAAGCCCGCAGGAGGCGCCCGACGCAGCAGGCGACGCGGCCTTAGATGAAATTGACATCATCCGCGAGGAACTCGCCGCTGTGCAAGCCAAAATGGAAGACGCCGAATCTCGCGCCTTACGCGCCCGGGCTGAGCTGGACACCGTCAAGCGCCGCACCGCTGGTGACGTTGCGCGCGCCCGCGACGCCGGCGTGGACGAAGCCCTCGCCCCAGCCATGGCCGTGTTTGATGACCTGCGCCGCGCCCTGGATGCCGCCGAACAAGGCGATCCTGCCAGCATCGTGCCTGGCGTCAAAGCCGTCCTTGAAACCCTCGGTCGCAACCTAGATGGCCTTGGCGTTGAACGCGTCGGCCATGAAGGCGAGCCGTTTGATGCGGAACAACACGAAGCGCTGACGACCGCACCCCTGCAGGACGGCGCGGAGCCTGGCACCATCGCCACGGTCTTTGAAGCCGGCTTTAAACGCGGCGAACGGCTGATCCGCCCTGCCCGCGTGGTCGTCTACCAAGACGCCGACTAGCGCGAACCCACCAGACCAGAAAGGAGGCACGCATGGCGTCGTTCAAGGACTACTACGCCACCCTGGGTGTGGCCAAGAACGCCAGTCAAGACGACATCAAGCGTGCCTACCGCAAGCTTGCGGTCAAACACCACCCCGACCGCAACCCTGGCGATCCTGAAGCCGAAGAACGCTTCAAAGAGATCGGCGAGGCGTACGCCGCCCTGTCAGACCCAGAAAAACGCAAGCTTTACGACACCTACGGCTCCACCGGCCAAGTGCCGCCCGGTGCCGGCCCAGGCGGCGCGGGTGGCATGGGCGGTACTTGGTCCAACGTGGCCCCTGAGGACGTCGCAGGTTTCAGCGATTTCTTTCAAAGCCTCTTCGGTTCCAGCTTCGGCGGTGGTGCCCAAACCGGCGGGTTTCAAACCGGTGGTTTTGTAGGCGGCGATCCGTTCGCCCGCAGCACCACCCGCAGGGCCGCCCCAAGCGCCACCGGTGACCTCAACCTCAACCTGAGGCGCGCCTTCGAAGGTGGCGACGTGCACGTCACGGTCGGCGGCAAACGCGTCACGGTGGCTGTGCCAGCAGGCGTGCACGACGGCGCCAAACTACGCCTCAAAGGCCAAGCCCCAAGCGGCGGGGATCTGATCCTGACCGTGCACGTCACCCCAGAGGACGGCCTCAAGCTCGACGGCGAACACGTCCGCGTCACCCTTAAAATCCCTGACCACTTGGCTGCGCTCGGCGGTGAGGCCACCGTCCCCACCCTCGCCGGTCCTGTCACACTCACGATCCCAGCCGGCAGCCAAAGCGGGCGGACCCTAAGACTGCGCGGCCAAGGCTGGCCCCGCAAGACAGGCGGACGTGGCGACGAACTTGTCGAACTTCGCATCGCCGTTCCAGACGCACTCAACGAAGCGCAACGAAGCGCCTACGAGCAGCTAAGGCAGGCCGCCGGTGAAGACGGCACCCCAGCACCAGCAGACCCAGACGACCCCGCAAACTGACCGGCTCACCCTCCTCATGCCACGTCGCTGCTACCCTGCGGCCATGATTCGCATGACGCTCGCCACGCTCGCCTTCCTGGCTGCCGCCTCCGCTTTCCTGTTTGCCGTCGCACAAAACGACAATGCCGACAATCCGGTCGTGATCACCGTCAACGACCAAGACGTCACCCTCGATGCGTTCGAACAGCGCTTCGACATTGCCATGCGCAGCATCGCCGCGCAGCAAGGCATGGAACTCACCGACGACCTGCGCGCCCAACTGGAACCGTTCAAAGCCGACTACCTCACCCAACGCGCCAACGAAATCGCCATCCTCCAGGCCGCCCTTGACGACGGCCTTGCCCCCACCGAGGAAGAGGTCGACGAAGAACTCGCCGGCATCCAAGAACAGGTGGGTGGCGAGGAGGCCTTCGCGGACCTGCTCAGCCAAAGCGGTATCGGGACCGTCGACTTCATGCGTGTTCTCGTGCGTGAAAACCAAACCGTGGCCGCCTTCTACCGCCAAGCCGAAACGCAGGTCGACATCAGCAACGACGAGGTCGAAACCTACTACGAAGAACAACAAGACCAGTTCACCAGCGGTGAGCAGGCGTGCGCCCGCCACATCCTGGTCGACGACGTCGAAACCGCCAACGAAGTGCTCACCGCCTTAGCAGACGGCGGCGACTTTGCGGAACTGGCCGGCGAGTACAGCACCGGACCCACCGGCGCCAGCGGCGGTGACCTTGGCTGCTTCGGTCGCGGGCAGATGGTGCCACCCTTCGAAGAGGCCGCCTTTACCGCCGAGATCGGCACGCCTGTCGGCCCGGTCGAAACCCAATTCGGTCAGCACATCATCCTCGTCAGTGAACGCACCGAAGCGACGGTGCAACCCCTTGACGAGGTACGCGGGCAAATCGTCGCGCAGCTTGAACAACAAGGCGCCAGCGCCGTGGTGGACGCCACCATCGAGGCGGCCACCATCGAAACCTTCCCAGACCGCCTGCCCACCCTCGAAGCACCCGAAGACACACCAGACACAGACAGCGACAGCAACTAAACCGCCACGCGAGATGCACGAACCCACGCAGAAAGCCGCCCCACCGGGCGGCTTTCTGCATGCCTATCCTGGTGATTCAAGGTGCCAAACGGCTGACCACCCAACCATCCCCCTGACGCTCGGCAACCAGCCGGTCGTGCAGCCTCGACGCCCGACCCTGCCAGAACTCCACCCGCGTTGGGCGTAACCGGTAACCCCCCCAAAAAGCCGGCCGGGGAATCACCTCCACATCCGCAAAGCGATCCGCCGCCTGCTGCGCCTTAAGGTCAAGCTCCGCACGCGACGCGATCACCGTACTCTGCGGCGACGTCCACGCCCCCACCTGCGAACCCCGCGGACGCGACGAGAAATACGCATCGGCCTCAGCATCCAGCAAGCGCTCGGTCACGCCTTCAAGCCGCACCTGACGCTCAAGCACATCCCACCAAAACGTCACGGCAGCCTGCTGCGAGCCATCAAGCTCGCGCGCCTTGCGGCTTTCAAGGTTCGTGTAAAACACCACGCCGTCTACATTCACACCCTTGCAGAGCACCATTCGTAGTGACGGCTCCCCACCTGGCCCCACCGTCGCAAGCGCCATGGCGTTCGGTTCCACCGAGCCCGCCTCGGCGGCTTCTGCAATCCAGCGTTCCAGCACCCGCAGCGGATGCACCCCGTCCAGCGCGCCATCTTCCAGCGTCCCCACCTGGTAATCACGCCGCATGCCATCAATCGTCATGCCGTCAGCCTACCCACGCCGCACGCGAACAAGCCATGCATCATGTTCTCCGCACCTCCGCTGCCGCCACCCACCGTTGCTACCGTGCACGCGTGAGCACGCTGCAAGACGCCCCCAGCCCATACCTCGCAAGCCACGCCGGCGACCCCGTCGCTTGGCACGCTTGGGGCGAAGAACCGTTTCAAGAAGCGAAGCGGCGTGACGTCCCGGTCTTCATCAGCATCGGCTACGCCGCGTGCCACTGGTGCCACGTCATGCAGCACGAATCGTTTCAAGACCCCACCACCGCCGCCTTCCTCAACAAACACTTCGTCAGTATCAAGGTGGACCGCGAAGAACACCCCGATGTCGACGCCGTCTACATGCGCGCCCTGCAAGCCATGCGCGGTCACGGCGGCTGGCCGCTCACCGCCATCGCCGACACCACCGGCCGGCCGTTCTTTACCGGCACCTACTTCCCTAAACAGGATGCCCCCGGCATGCCGTCCTTCATGCGGGTCCTCAGCGCCATCCACGAAGCCTGGACCGAACGTCGCGACGCCGTCCTCCAAGACGCCGAACGCCTCGAAGCGCACGTCCGAGACGCCCTCGCGTCACCCCTCGGCAGCACCTTCGACCCAGACGCCACAGACGACGTGCCGGACGTCTCCGCCGCCGCCCTGCGGACCGCCCGCATGCACTTCGATGAAACCCACGGCGGGTTCGGTGACGAACCGAAATTCCCCCACCACGGCCTGCACCGCTGGCTGGCCATGCGGCCCGAACCCGAAGCCCGCAGCCTACTCAGCGGCGCACTCAGCCCCATCGTGCGAGGCGGGATTTACGACCCCATCGGTGGTGGCATGGCCCGCTACGCGGTTGACGCCGCCTGGCGCGTCCCGCACTTCGAAAAGATGCTCTACGACAACGCCCAACTCCTGCCACGCCTCGCGGAAGCGTCCCTCAACCAATCGGTCCCGCTGGCCGGCGAAGCTACCGGGCAAACCGACCGCTTCATCCAGCGTGAACTCACCACGCAGGAAGGCTTGCTCGCCACAGCCCTCGATGCCGACAGCGAAGGGGAGGAAGGCGCCTTCTACGCCTGGACGGGACGGGACTTCGATGAGGCCGTCACACAACGCGTCGGCGCCAGCGAGGTGGCGATCGCGCGCGACGCGTTCGGTATTGCCGACGTCGGACCGTTTGAAGGCAACAACGTCCCCCGCAACGCCATGACGCCGGCCGAATTGGCGGAACGACACGGCATCAGTCCAGCCGAGGCCGCCAGCCGACGCGACCGGATTCGCTCCGCTATCTTCACCGCCCGGCAAGAACGCGAGCGGCCCGCCACCGACGATAAGGCCCTCGCTGGCCTGCAAGGTCTCGCCATCCAAGGCCTTGCCCGCACCGCGCGACTGCTGGCTGACGACGACATGAAAGCGCGCGCAGAACGCCTTGCAAAGCGCACGCTCGACACCTTCTGGGACGGCCAACGGCTGCTCAGGCGTGCCGGTGCAGGCCAGGTCGGCATCGCCGGCAAACTTGAAGACCACGCCTGGCTCGGCCTGGGATTGCTTGAACTTCATCACGCCACCGGCGACGGCCGCTGGGTGCACGTTGCAAGCGACTTAGCCGACATCATCATGGACGGATTCATGGCTGCTGACGGCGGGTTTGTCACCACCCGAGCGGCCGACCTTGGCCCCTTAGCGATCGCCCCACGTACCGTCACCGACCAAGCCGTCCCCAGCGATTACGCCAGCGCGGCTGAGCTGGTGTGGCGCACCGCCCGGCTGCGCGACCAAGCAGGCCGGCAGCACGCGGTCGCGGCTGCATTGAGGCCGCTCGTGGACTTAGCCCAAGGCCATCCCGAGGCCGCCGGCGCCATGTTGACCGCTCTTGAACACCTGCACGCCCCTAAACGTGAGGTGGTGGTGACCGGCCCCGATGCCGCCGGTGGCGCTGACTTGTGGCGTGTCGTCGCGGGCTTGCCGCTTGACACCTGGACGGTCTTGCGGGCATCCGAACCTGACGGCAGCCCACTGACCGAGGGGCGCGATACGGTCGGCGGCCGAGCGGCCGCATGGGTGTGCGAAAACTACGCGTGCGAACACCCCATCGTGGACGCGGATGCACTGCGAACCCGCCTCACGGCATAAGCCCACCGCGACGTAAGGTGTCGCCCCCGGCTCGGTATCGTCGGGCGTGAACTTGCACGTCACAAGCGGCCCTCCAGCCAGCGGCAAAACCACCGCCGCCGTCGCCCAAGCCCATCAGCATGCCGCCGATGGCTTACGGGTTTGGTGGGTCGCCCCAGGACACCAGCGACGCCACGTCCAACGCGCCCTCGCCCGCCAAGGCCCCATCCTCGGTGTGGACGTCATGACCCTGCAGCAGGTCACCTACCGACTGATGTCCGACCTTCGTGAACTCAAACCGCTCCTGACCGGCACCGGCCGCTTGGCGTTGATCGGACGCAGCCTCGCTGAAGAGAGCGGCAACCCACCCAGCCCAGGCGAAGCACGCCTATTCGCCCACGCCATCGCTGAAGCCAAACGTTACGGCGTCCCGCCAGGATCGCTACCCCAAGGCGATGACGAACTCGCCCGCCTGGCGCGCACGTACGCACGGTACGAAGACCTCAAAACCAACGACTGGGATTACGATGACTTTCTACTTCAGGCCCGCGACCGCTTAGAACGTCACGAACCCGGCGAACTTCCCATCGAAGCGGATTGCATCATCGTGGACGGCTTTGGCCACCTGGAACCCATCGAGGCGGACATCGTGCAATCCCTTGCCCGCCACCGTCCCGTCGAACTGTACGTCGAGACCGCACCACCCCACGTTGAGGTTCACACCACCCTCGCGGACCCAGCGGCAAGCCAGGTGCACACCCACCGCTTCTCAAGCGACGTGCAAGAGGCCCGCTGGGTGTTGCGAGACATCAAACAGGAGCTTGCAACCGGCCGTGAACCGCTCGACATGGCGGTGGTCGTGCCGGTCGGACGGTCGCGCGCCTTCATGCAGCTCGCCCGCGAGTTCGGCCTGCCCGTCATGGATGAAACACCTAAGTCCTTAGCAGACCAACCGTTAGGAAGACGGCTTCTGGATGTGCTGGAACTCGACGAGCGGCCCAGCCCTTCACGCTTGCTGGCCGTACCCGACCTGCGACCCCTCGGAAACGCTGCGCTGGATGCAGGCGTCGCCGGACTGGATGCGATCGAACGCCTCGCCGAACAGACCGGCACGATGACGGCGTGGCACCGCTGGCGCAACCTCCTTTCCCTTGAAGACGACCCCCTAACGTGGGGCGCCACGCTGTTAGATGCCGTCATCGGCAGCATGCCGCCCGGCGGTGAGGCCGAGTGGGATGACACCAGGCACGACAGCGGCAGCGAACGCTTCAAAGAGCGGGCGCTCGCCCGTTTGGCGGAAGCGCGTCAGGTCGCCGAGCATGAAAGCAGCCTCAAGCGCTGGTGGGCCGCCCTGCTTGAAGACGACAGTGAGCCCGCCCGCCCAGCAGCAGGCATCGCGGTGCTCCACCCAAGCCAGATCCAAGGACGCCACTTCGCACGCGTCTGGCTGGTTGGCGCCACCCAAGGACGCTACGACGTGCGTGAAGCCGAAGATTACTTCGTCCCTGAAGACGACCGGCAGCCGCTCACCGACGCCTACCGCCAACCAGGATTACCGAAGCGGTTCACCGACCACAACGAACGCCTCAAACGCGCCCTGCTCCGCCGCGCAGAAGCCGTCACGGTGACCTTCGCCACCAGCGAAAACCGCGGCAGGGCCCTACCAGACCCCATCCTCGCTCCCGGCCGACCAAGCCCAACGCCCGATCGGCCAGCCGGCAGCGCAATGGAGCTCGGCCAACCCGAGCC
>CAJXNS010000032.1 GCA_913057165.1 uncultured Trueperaceae bacterium | reverse complement strand
GTTGAGGACGGTGGACTGGTGTTGCTGATTGCCGACCGCTGGAACACCGCCTGCGAAGCCCTTGGGGCTGTACGCCTCGGGTTGCGTGACCGACTCGACCTCATCGCAGACAAGCGAGAACTTGCCTTTGCGTGGGTGACAGACTTCCCGCTCCTTGAATGGGATGACGACAACGGCGACTGGACGTACATGCATCACCCATTCACGCAACCTAGGGCGGATGAACTGGACCGCCTAGAAACGGACCCAGGTTCGGTGCACGCGGTTGCGTACGACCTGGTGTTGAACGGCTTCGAGGTCGGTGGTGGCAGCCTTCGGATTCACGACCTTGAAACGCAGCGGCGGATGTTTGATGCGCTTGGCTTCAGCCGTGAGGATGCCCAAGCACGCTTCGGGTTTTTCCTGGACGCCCTCAAGTTTGGCGCTCCGCCTCACGGCGGCATTGCCTGGGGCCTCGACCGCCTGGTCATGATTCTTGCGGGTGCCACCAGCTTGCGTGACGTCATCGCCTTCCCGAAAAACGTTCGTGGTGGCGACCCCCTCACGGGTGCCCCCTCCCCCATTGCCGATACGCAGCTTGATGAACTTGGTTTGGCCGTCACTGCCGAACCTCCGGAGGTTCAATCGTGATACCCCTCGTCGTACTCGATATTGATGGCACCCTGATCGGCAGCAGTAAACGCGTTGAGCCCTGCGTATGGGAAGCCGCTGACCGCGCCCGCAAGGCCGGCGTTCGCTTGGCGGTGAGCACAGGCCGGCCCGGTTTTGGTGTTGCCCGCGAAGTGGCCGAGCGTTTGGATCCCACCGCACCGCACATTTTTCAGAACGGCGCGCACGCGACGTTCTTAAACGGTTCAACGGTGCACGTCAGCGGTCTACGCGAGAAGAACGCCATGAAGTTGGTGGAGATGGCCCGCGAGTGGGGCACCCCACTCGAGCTTTATACGCCCGATGCACTGTATGTGGAACGCAAAACCGAGGTCAGCGAGGCGCACGCGAAAATGCTAGGCACGAAATCGTTGGTGCGTGATCTTGCTGAGGTGGTGGAAAGCGAGCCCGTCATTCGGGCGCAGTGGCTCGCCACCAATGAGGATCTTCCAGTGTTGGAAGCCAACACGCTGCCCGGCACCACCATGAACTGGGCGGTCAGCCCTGCCCTGTCGGGGGTGTATTTCGTGAGCGTGACGCGCGAAGGGACCGACAAAGGCACCGCCCTTGAAAAGTTAGCGTCCAGCCTCGGCGCTTCGTTGCAAGACGTCATGGTGGTTGGCGATAGCCCCGGGGACCTGCCGATGCTGGAGCGCGTCGGGCACCCACGCGTCATGGCGTCAGGCGATGAGGGCATGGTCGCGACGTACGCTGCGGAACGCGGCGTGCCAGGCGTGGATGAATGCGGTGCAGCGGTTGCCATCGACCAAGCCGTTGAACTGAAGCCGGTGGTGCAACCGTGACGGCTCAACCCGAGGCGCCCATCCGGATCGAAGCACTCCCGCAGCATGTCGGGCAAGACGTGACGGTTGAAGGTTGGTTGACGGGCGTTCGGTCGTCAGGAAAGATTGCGTTCTTGCAGGTTCGTGACGGCAGCGGCTTCGTGCAAGCCGTGGTGGCCGCCAGCGACGTCAGCGAATCGACCTTTGAGAGCGCCCGGGCTGTGGATCAGGAGGCCGCCGTCCGGATTCACGGTCAGGTGAAGGCTGACGAACGCGCCCCAAGCGGCGTTGAACTAACCGTCACAGCGTTGGACGTCGTTGCGTCAGGTAACACGTACCCCATCACACCCAAAGAACACGGCGTGGACTTTCTCTTTGACCGCCGTCACCTGCACGTGAGGCACCGGCGTCCGTGGGCCATGCTCCGCATCCGCGATGTCGTCGAGCGTGGGATTCACGATTTCTTTCATGAGCAAGGGTTCTTGCGGTTCGACTCTCCCCTGTTCATGCCCACCTCGGTTGAAGGCACCACCGACCTGTTTGAAATCGACCTGTTTGGTGAAGACACGGCCTACCTCGCCCAAAGTGGGCAGCTGTACGCCGAAGCGGGCGCGATGGCGTTCGGCAAGGTGTACACCTTCGGTCCAACCTTCCGAGCTGAAAAAAGTAAGACGCGCCGGCATCTGCTCGAGTTTTGGATGATCGAGCCGGAGGTGGCGTACCTCGATCACGCCGGCAACATGGATCTTGCTGAGGCCCTCGTGTCCTATCTGGCGGGACGGGTGCTGCGTGAAGCGGATGCGGAACTCAGCATCTTAGAGCGTGACCGAACCACCCTAGAGGCGACCGCCAAAGGCGGTTTTGCTCGCCTGACGTACGCCGAAGCCATCGACCGCCTCAATGAAGAAGGGGGCGACCTGGCACTGCCGTACGGTGAGGACTTTGGTGCGCCTCACGAGACGTTCCTGGGTGACTTGTACGACCGGCCCGTGTTCATTGAAGCGTGGCCAACGAACATTAAGCCGTTTTACATGCAGCCGTTTGACGACCACCCTGAACTGGCGAAGTGTGCCGACATGATTGCGCCGGAGGGGTACGGAGAGATCGTCGGTGGCTCGGAGCGCATCCACGACCTGGCGTTGCTTGAAGCGCGCATCAAGGAGCACAACCTGCCACAAGAGGCGTTCGCTTGGTACGTGGATTTACGGCGTCACGGGAGTGTTCCACACAGTGGATTCGGCATGGGTCTTGAACGGCTGCTCGCTTGGTTTACCGGCGCAAAGCATTTGCGTGAGGTCGTCCCGTTCCCACGCATGCTGACCCGCATGTACCCCTAGCGCGTCCTGGTACCGCCAGAAAGGTCGGCATTGACCGCGAGATTCCCAAGCCACCGTCCGGTGGCTTGGCCGTTTTGGAGGTACGCCACCTCCGCGGCCCCTGCCTCGGTAAGGGTTCGTTCAAAGGACGCGATCAGGTCCTGCTCGCGTTCCACCGGTATCGGTTGACCAGCAGGCGTCACGTCGAGCACCACCGTGGCGTCACGCCCAAGGTTGACGACAAACACCTGTGGTGCAGGCACACCGGACGGCCAGACACCCTGCCGAACCAACTCGGCGTGCAGTGCCTGCACCGTGTCAGCAAGCCTTTGTGACGTCGGAGCGTCACGCACCTCGGCTTGCAAGATCCGTTCGACGTTGCCGGCAACCACGTATAGGGTTGTGTCGACGCGTGTCTGGTTGTCGGCTTCTCCCGCTTGACCCCCAAACGCCGGTACCGCCACAGGTGAGGTGGGCGCGGGCGGTTCGACGAGCATCAAGGTAGCGGCGGCAGCGAGTACAGCCAAGACGCCGAGCAGCACCCAAGGCGATGACCATCGGGGCATCAGAAGGACCCTTCCACCAGGGGCAGCACCGCCGACTCGATCGCGTCAAGAAATCCAAACTGCCGAACGGCGTCAGGGGCGGTTTCGATGAGCACCGCGCGACCTGCTGCTTCCGTCAGGACCGGCAAGGGTGCCTGCTGAACATCGCCGACCAGCAAGCCAGCGCGTTCAAACAGGGTGCCCGTGAGCGTTTCTGCAAGCCGGCGGTCGGTTCCTGCGTCGCCTTGCAGGCGCTCAAGCGTCGTGCGTGCAGCTGCATCCACCTGCCTCACGGTGCGTGCATTCGGATCCGCCCGGCGCACGACCGCAGGAAGGGCGACGTCATCCAGGGTGTCAGGCAGACGCCACACGCGCGCTTCACCCGGTGTGCTGAGGGATGGAACGAACCAGATGTGCGCGTCGCTTACGGCCAGAACCCCACGGCGGGCATCGGCATTGCCTGCGGCTTGAAGCCCGCCTGATACGACGGTACGTACGCCTGCTGCTTGCAAACGTCGCGCGAGGGCCGTCATCGCAATCTCCCAGCGTCGCATCTGCGCTTCACTTAAACCCCGCGTATCAAGATCCAATGCCAGTTGGTACGGCGTATCGTCTACCGGTTCGGGCGGTGCGTCCGTGGTGGTTTCATGCGGCTCCAACAGCACATGAATCCGGGTGAAACGACCGTCACGCACCGCGGTGGCCACCGCCCGCCTGTCGGTCGCGGTGATGTCCACCTGGATGCCGCTCACGTCACGTCGCACGCGCAAGGTGTCGACCGTGCGGTCGTCCTGCACGGGGGTAACCGCACCTGTGGCACGCGGCACGAATAAGGCGTGACGCCCGGTGAGGGGGTTGCTACTCAACCGCCACGTCACCGGTCCATCGAACGTGGCCGTCACCACGCGTCCTGCGGATTCAACGGAGGTCAATGTCGCACGCGGGGTGACGGCCACCAACCGACCATCGACGTCACCATGCGCCACGTTGAACGCCGTTAAGACGTCACGGATCGGCACGAACGTGCGCCCATCCACCCGTAGCGCCGGAGGCGGATCCACCGCCGGTGGGGGTTCATCGGTATCGGCTGGATCTTCGATCTCCACGACCGCAAGGTCGGTGGTGTCTGCACCGCGCGTGAGTCGCAGCGTTCCATCTTGCAGTAGTGAGGTGAGCCCGAGGGCGTTTTGGGCGTCGCTTAAGCTCACGTACGCGGTGTTTGGCACCAGGGTCGTGTCGACCGGTCCTGCCAGTCGGCCGTCCACGACCAGCGTTTGGGCTTGCGCTGCCCCAAAGATGATCGCGAGGGTTAGGACGACCCGACCGATGATGGGGTCAATCATCCCAGCGTTCCATCCGCCGTTTGGCGTCTTTTTCGGCTTCCGCACGGCGTTTATCGTGACGTTTCTTACCGCGTGCGAGGGCAACCTCAAGTTTGGCCCGACCGTTTTTTAGGTAAAGCTTGGTCGGTACGCAGGTGAGGCCCTTCTTACGAAGGCCGTCTTCAAGTTGACCGATTTCGCGTTTATGGAGCAGTAACTTGCGAACACGGTCAGGGTCGTGGTCGTTGTAGGACGCTTGGACGTAACCAGGGATGGTCATGCCTTCGACGAACGCTTCGCCGTTCTTGACGGTGACGAAGGCTTCCGCAATGCTGCCGCCCCCCGCACGCAGCGACTTGATTTCGCTGCCACGCAGGGACAAGCCCGCCTCGAAGGTATCGAGCAGCTCGTAATCGTGGCGTGCTTTACGGTTGGAAAGCATCATGGGCGTGCATGAGGATAGCCGACCGTACGGCCGCGTGTGGGACGTGGCACCACCCGGGGATCAATCAAGCACCTCGCCAATATCGCGGGCGTCGACGTCGACGCGCATGCGCACGCCCCCAGGGGCGGTGGCGGGCACCATGGACAGCAGCTCGCGGGCGCGGGCGGCCTCGCTTGCACGAATCAGCAGGTGGGCGTGGTAGCGGCCGCGCAGCCTGGCGACCGGCATGGGGGCTGGGCCAAGGACCTCATCATCGTTAGCGCCGGCTGTTTTCAGTTGGGCGGCCAGGTCGGTTAAGGCTGACCACGCGTCCGCTTCACGTTTCGCAGACGCCTGCACGCGACTGAGGATGCCGTAGGGGGGGTAGCCAAAGCGTTGACGGCGCGACTCGATCGCGGCCCGAAGGGTGGTCATGGCGTCGCCGTCGCGATCGGTGAGGGCGGTGAGTAGCGGTAGTTCAGGGGTGAACGTTTGGATCACACCAAGCGGCCTGCGGTCGCCGGCTAGGGTTTCAAGGACGGCGAGGGTCCGCAAGGCACGCATTTCAGCGCGGAAGTCGTCGACGTGCAGCATGCCGTCGATTTGGGTGACCGCAATGAGCGACAGGACCGGCAGTGGGGCGAGACGAAGCGCAGCAGTCGTGCCGACCACCACGCCAGGATGACCGTCGTACAGGGCGGTGAGGTCGTCTTTGACGTCCGTGTCGTAGCGGTAGGTCACAGCACCTGGGGCGACGTCGCGGACCACACGGGCCACCCACTCCACCCCAGCAGCTCGGGTGGCGTCGAGGGCGTCCGAGCCGCACTGAGGGCAGGTGGCCGGAGGTGCCTCATGATGGCCACACTGGTGGCACTTCAGGCGGCGTTCGCGCGCGTGGTAGCGGAGGGTTAAGTCGCAGTTGGGGCAAGCGATGGCCGTGCGGCAAGACTCGCATTCGTAGGCCGCGGCGTAACCGCGACGTGGCGCGATGATGAGCGCTTGCCGTTCGCGTTCCACGGTCTGCCGGATGACGCGGACCAAGTCGGCACCAAGCGGCCAAGCGCGCGCCCCGCTTAGATCGCTTATGACCCACCGAACGGTCGGCCTGGTGAGGCGGACGCCTTGCTGTGTCGTACCGGGCGGGTTCTCAAGCGCGAGTGCCAACGTTTCAGGCCCCACTTCGACATCGGTGAGGTGGAGTGGCACATGGTGGGCGTCTGCCCAACTTCGGGCAGCTTGCGGCGTCCACGTCCGAGGTCCACTCCGTTGTTTGTGGGTTTCGTTCTCGGCATCCAGGATGACAAGTCGGGCCGGCTGCTTGATGGGCGCGATGAGGCCTCCGAAACCGGTCACCACGCAGCAGGGCTGCGTCGCAACGGCGTGCTGCCAGTCGATGCGTTCAACGGGGGTGGCTTGCGGCATCTGACGCAGCGTTGGCAGGTGCTGCTCAAGCAGGTCGGCGGCGGCGTCCATGGTGTGTCGCTCTGGCGCGATGATGAGCACGCTGTGCCCGTCCGCAAGGTCGGCCTGAAGGGTGGGCAGCAGGCGCTTGATTGCCTGCTCAGGCGTACCGCCTGAAATCCATGCGGGCGGTGGTTCAGCCGCTTGACCTTGTGGGGGCATGGGTCCTACCGGTTGCGGTGGTACGGACTTTGACGTGGTCGTTTCGTAATGAGCGTAGCCGCCTTGGATGAGGGAACGCACGGTGCCAGCCGTCACGCCAGCGAGCCGCGCGAGCTCAGCCGCCGATGCGACCGTCCCGGCGCTCGTGAGTGCTTGCCAGGCTTGATACTGACCGGGTGTGCGGCGGACGTCGGGCGGGTCGCGGTCAGTACTGGCTGTCAGCACGGTGGTTTGCGGACGTTTCAGCGTGAAGGTTTCACGTAGCAGGCCTTGTTCCCGGAGTTCATGAAGCGGGGCCTCATCGTCCGGATCTGGGGTGGTTTGGGATTGACCGGAGGGGGCCGTGGCGCTCAGAGGCTGCCCATCGAGGCGTTCGATGTGGTGGTGCCAATCCGCACCAAACGCTGGGTGGTGAAGGGCGGCGAGCAGCGTGCCCGCGGGTGCGGCGGTTCGCCACGCTTCGTCGAGTAGCCAGGCGACCGTGGGTTCGGGCAGTGGCGGGATCCCTTCGGCGAGCGCGACCGCTTCGTTCAGTTGCAGGGTGCGGTCCACAGGAACTTCGTGTACGTGGGTGATTAAGCCTAAACGGACACCTCGTTGCCAAGGGACGGCGGCCACGCTTCCGACCGGTGGTTCTAAAGCGCCCGGCGGGGCCACCCAGTCGAGGGGGCCTACAGGCAGCGGAAGAAGCACGGTCCATGCGGTTGGCATTAGGTCAGTCTAACGACGTGGCGCCCGCCACGCCTGCCGTCACAGGCGGGGTCATCAAACCAGCGGAGCGGGCACCCGAGGGCGTCCGCTCCGCTTGACGGTCAGGATGGAGGGCGGCGTTAATTTCCGCTTCGGTCTTGTAAGCTCCGGAGGTCCAGCAGGAAGTTGTTGTCGCTTGGCAGGAGGATGGTTTCGATCCCTGGCGCCAGACGCTGGGCAACCTCAAGTTCGATAATTTCAGGGTTGTTTCGCAGCGATTCGCCTCGTAGGCGCAACGCCTCCGCTTCACCTTCGGCTCGGGCGATGGCCGCGTCGCGTTCACCTTCGGCTTCAATCACGCGCCTTTGGGCAGCAATTTCTGCTTGACGCCGACGGTTTTCTTCAACCTCGACTTGCTGTTCGGCCGCCTGCTTCTCTTCAATGGCGGTGGTGATGGAGTCAGGAATACGAATGTCACGCATCAGGACGGCGAGGACGCGGACGTTGTCCTCAACCAGTGCGTCGGCGAGGTTGTCTTCCACCATCTGTTGAAGTTCGGTGCGGCTGACACTGATGAGGTCGGCCGCAGCGTAACCACCGATGGCGTCACGAATTTGGCTGCGGACCTCAGGTCGAACGCGAACGGCTTCGTAGCTCGGCCCAATGTCTTGGTGAAGCTTGGCGGCCTCATTGGCGATGACTTGGTACAGCACGGTGGCATCGACGTTAATTTCGAGACCTTCGCTTGAGCGGCCGGCAACGTTGTCGTTCATGGCACGCGAAAGGGTTAACTCTTGCTGGCGGACGTCGTACAGCGTGACCTGCTGCACGACGGGCAGGATGATGTGGAAGCCTTCGCCGATCTCGTCGTCTTGGACCCCGCCGAAGACGTTGAAGACGACGCCGACGTTACCGGCGGGAACCACCACAAAGGCGCGACTAAGGCCCACGCCGATTAGGCCGACCACAGCCAACGTGACGCCAAGGCGGCGAAGTGGGGCTTGTTGGGTTTGGGTGCCCTGCACGGCCAAGGCCGCACCAACCACCACCAACGCGAGCGTGACGAACAGAACGGTATTCATGGTGCCGATGGTAACCGTCTTGCAGGGCGCGTGGTGGCCCTAGGCGACAGGACTTTCGGTGTCATCGGCGGCGCGCTTAAGGAGCGGTAGGGACACCGTAAAGAGTGTGCCCTCCCCTACCTTGGAGGCGACGTCCACCTCGCCGTCATGCTGCGTGACGATCCATTTGACGATGGCGAGCCCCAAGCCGGAGCCGTTGCCGCGTGTCGAGCGGGCGCCATCGACGCGGTAGAAGCGGTCAAATAGGTGCGGTAGGGCCTCTTGCGGGACGCCTGGACCGTCGTCGGAAACCTCAAGGATCGCGCGATCGTCCTCTTCCCTGGCTTCAATCCGTACGTGCGTGGCGCCGGCTTGCGTGGCGTTTTGAACCAGGTTCAAGACGACCTGCTTGAGGCGTCGTGCGTCACCGTCGACTTCAAGGACCGGCGCTGCGGCGTGCAGCGTCACGTCGGCCGCCTCGATCGGTTCTAAGTCAACCACCACATCGTTGGCCACGTCGATCAGGTTGACCGGTTCACGTTCGATGGTGAAGCCGGCGTCCGCGCGGGCCAGTTCGAGCAGGTCGTTGACGAGTTTGCCCATCCGGTCGGCCTCGCGGCGAATGACGTCAAGGCTCTCAAGTTGATCGGGACGCGGCCGTGTGCGCCGAACCAGGTAGTTCACGTGTCCGGTGATCGCCGTCACAGGCGTCCGCAGCTCGTGGCTTGCGTCGGCCGTGAAACGCCTTTGTGACTCGAACGATTCCTGTAGGCGGCCAAGCATTCGGTTCAGGGTCACGGCCAATTCGCGCATTTCATCATCGCTCTCAGGGACGGGAACGCGCCGGTCAAGCTGTTGGCCGGTGATGCTGCGTGCGGCGTACGTGACGCGCTCGAGCGGACGGAGGACCTGACTGGAGAGCAGGTAAACCCCGGTAGAGAACGCCAGCAGGGCGAACATGACGGTTCGGCCCAAGTCGTGGGCGAGCCGGTCGAGCGTTCGGGCAGTCTGTAAGGCGGGGACGGCCACCAGGAAGGCAGCTTCAACACCGGTAGGACGGCCGATGGCTTCTAGGTTGCCGAGGCGTCCGCGTACGAGGACGGGTCCGCCGTCGGGCAGGTTGAAGGTGACGTCAACCGCGCCACTCACGGCAAGGCGTTCAAGCGCATCGGCGGGCACCAGCGTGCTCAGGCGCGGTTCGGTGGGCGAGGGACGGTAGACGGGTGGCAGGTAAAGCGACACACCACGCCGTACGGCATCGGCTGACATGCGTTCTGCGTCGCTGGGGCCAAGCACCACGATTTCGTGCAGGGCGTCGCCGGGCAGGGACCGCATGCCGGAGAGCAGGTCGCCTGACTGCAGGTCATCAAGGGCCCGTTCGGCTTGAACCTCAAGGCTGCCGGTGAGCGAGCGTTCGGTCAAAAAGTAGACCGACACGGCAACCGCCGACACGACGATCATGAAGAACACGCCGTAGAAGATGGTGAGGCGAAGCCTGAGGGTCAAGGGCTTACTCCTCCCGCAGGACGTAACCGACGCCGCGGACGGTGTGGATGAGGCGGCGTTCACCGCCTGCTTCGAGTTTTCTGCGGAGGTAACCGACGTAGACGTCCACCACGTTGCTTTCGCCGGTGTAGTCCGGCCAGACCTTTTCCTCGATGTCAAAACGGCTGAACACTTTGCCGGGATGTCCCGCCAGGAGGTGCAGCAGTTCGAACTCTTTGGCGGAGAGTTCCACCCGTCGCCCACCGCGGAACGCTTCTCTGCCATCTAAGTTGATGACCAGGTCGGCCACGCGGAGTTCACCGGACACGCCCGTATGGGTTCTACGAAGGTTGGCGCGGACGCGTGCGAGCAGTTCTTCGATGGAGAACGGCTTGACGAGGTAGTCGTCCGCTCCCGCGTCTAAGCCCACGACCTTGTCATCGACCGCATCTTTGGCTGTGAGGATGACGATCGGCACGTTGCTGGTCTTGCGGACACGCCTGGCGACTTCAATGCCGTCCAGTACAGGAAGCATGAGGTCGAGCACCACCAAGTCTGGGTTGTTTTCACGGAACAGGCTGAGGCCGGTCACGCCGTCGTACGCCAAGAGCGTGTCGTAGCCTTCGGCTTGGAGTTCAAGGTCAATGAACTTCGCGATTTCTTTTTCATCTTCGACGATCAGTACGCGGGGTCGGTGCTCCATAGGAAAACGATAGCGCCCTGATTATGAGAAGTTCGCGCGGCCGTTACGTGAGCGGGATGGTCTCCTGAACGATGAAGCCTTGCTTCAGGATGTCAGACGCCCACGCGTTCGCGCCTGGCAGGGAGTGGTCACGCCAATTGCCGCACCGCTCTGGAGCGCAACCGGGGATCGGGCCGCTGTGTTGCGCGATCGCACCCAAAGCCTCTTGCATCCCATCGAGGAGCCGTTCAGCGGGAAGTTCGCCGAGCATCGTGATGTAAAAGCCGGTTCGGCATCCCATCGGGCTGGCGTCCACCACGTCAACCGCTTCGCCGTCTAAAGCATCCCGCAGGTAACCCGCCAGCAGGTGTTCGATCGTATGCAGGGGTGCAGTTGGGATTTCGGCTTGGTTGGGTTGCACCAATCGGACGTCCCACTTGACGACACGGTCGCCGTGCGGGCCGACCTTCGTATCGGCGAGGCGAACGTACGGCGCTCGGACTTTGGTGTGGTCAAGCTCGAACGAATCGACCTGCGTTTTGGGTTGCATGGAGGCAGGCTACCAGCAAAGAATTGGCGGCGTCCACGGCCCCAAGCGCGTGCGGGCGTGTACAGTGAGTGCATATTTCATTGCGTTGGTTTTGAAGGAGGCGCTCATGCAGCGTAGGTTGGCTATTTTCGTTGACGGAAGCAATCTTTATAACGGCATGCGGGACAACGTTTCAAACACCCGCGTGAATCTTGCCGCTCTGATTGAGCAGCTGCTCGACGGTCGTGAACTGCTGCGTTGTTACTACTACAACGCACCCCTCACCGACGATTATGGTGAAGAGTTGCGCGAAGGGCAAAACCGGTTTTTTGAGAGCCTGCGGCGTATTCCGAATGTGACGGTGCGGTTGGGTCGCTTGCACCGGCGGGCGGATGGCTCGCTTGTGGAGAAAGGCATTGACGTATCGATTGCCGTTGAGGCGCTCGGGTTGGCGCACGCCGATGGTTACGACGACGTGGTGCTTGTGTCCGGCGACGGCGACTACGTTGAGCTGGTTGAAGCCATCAAGCGTCTCGGTAAACGTGTTGAGGTGGCGATGTTCCGCAACCAAAGCGCGGGGGTGCTGATGGAGCACACCGACGTGTTTCGGCCGCTTGACGACCTTGATTGGGACCGCATCGTTTTCTAATCGCGGCACACCATAGGCTGAAGCAGCCGCCGGGTGGTGCCGTTACCGTTCAGGCGGCCAGGTGACGCCCGACGCCGCAAGCGTGCTGGCGAGATCTTCCTCGCTGCGAACCTCGACACCTAACCGTTCGGCCTTATCGGCTTTGCTGCCAGCGTTCTCACCCGCAAGCAGGAAGGTCGTGTTGCCGCTGACCGAGCCGGTGACTTGGGCGCCAAGGCTTTCCAGGTCGGCTTTGATGGCGTCGCGGCTACGGCTGAGTGTGCCCGTAATGACGACCGTGCTGCCTTCAAGCGGGCCTCCGCCCTCCTTGCGTTCGACCGTTTGGGGTTGCACGCCTAGCGCGGCGAGATCGTCGAGGGTGCGGCGCATGGCGTCGCGGTGTAGCTCGCGGTACACGTCTTGCGCGGTGGTTTCACCCACGTCCGGTACATCAACCAAGGAAGCCACGTCGGCATTGAGGAGCGCCTCAAGGCTGCCGAAATGTGCCGCGAGCCGGCGGGCGGTGCTGGGTCCGACGTGCGGCAGGCCAAGACCAACGAGAAAACGGTCGAGTGGCGGGGTGCGTGACTGGTCGATGTTCGTAAGCAGGTTGTCGATGGACGTCTCGCCCCAACCTTCCAGCGGCGTGATGGCCTCGCGGGAGAGTCGGTAGAGGTCGGGGAGGCGGGTGACAATCCCAGCATTCACGAACTGCTGCACGGTGCGTTCACCCAAGCCGTCGATATCCAGTGCTTTACGGCTCGCCCAGTAGCCGAGGCGTTCAAGGACTTGGGCGGGGCACTCTAAGTTGACGCAACGTAGGTTGGCGCCGTCTTCAACGAGCACATCCCCGCAGGCAGGACAATGGGTGGGCGGTGCCCACGGCTCGGCTTCTTGAGGGCGGTGCTCTTCAAGGACGCGCATCACCTCGGGGATGATGCCGCCTGATTTGTGGACGAGTACGGTGTCGCCGAGGCGCAGATCGAGTTCATCCACAAAGCCTGCGTTGTGCAGCGTCGCCCTGGCGACCTCGGTGCCTTCCAGCATGATCGGATCGAGTTCCGCCACGGGGGTGATTTTGCCGGTCCGTCCCACTTGCACGGTAATGTCGCGCAGGACCGTCGTTTTTTCTTCGGCGGGGAACTTCCACGCGATCGCCCAGCGTGGGGCGCGGCTGGTGGCACCGAGCTGTTGTTGCGCGGCGAGCGAGTCGACCTTGAAGACGACACCGTCGGCGTCGTAATCGAGCTCCGGTCGCGTCCTTGTCCATGCGCCCGCTAAGTCGAGGGCTTCCTGGGCGCCGCGAACGACCTTGCGGGTCTGGTTAATACGAAACCCAAACGCGGCAAGTCGCTCGAGCAGTTCGGATTGCGTGCTGACGCCCAACGAGGGGGGATCGCCGACACCGTACGCGAAAATCTGGAGGTTGCGGTCGCGCGCCACGCTGGGATCTAGGTTACGGACGGTACCGGCGGCGGCATTGCGTGGGTTGCGGAAGGTGGGTTCGCCCGCCTCTTCGCGTGTTTCGTTGATCCGTAAGAATTCTTGTTTCGGTAGGTAAATTTCGCCGCGCACCTCAAGTTGGGCAGGCGCACCCGTGAGTGTGGTCGGAATGCCGGGGATGTGTTTGACGTTGGCGGTGATGTCTTCGCCTTCGTAACCGTCACCGCGCGTGGCGGCCCACACGAGCGTGCCGTTTTCGTAGTGCAGGTTGACGGACAATCCGTCAATCTTGAGTTCTGCGTGCATGGCCACAGGGTCTGGATCATCTAGCGCACGTTGGATTCGTCGTTCAAACGCCTCAAGCTCTTCGGCTTCAAAGGCGTTATCGAGCGAGTAGAGACGTTGGGCGTGCCGTACGGTACCCAGGTTTTCTGCCGGTGCGCCTCCCACGCGGCGTGTGGGTGAATCGTCCGTCGCCAGATCGGGATGGGCATCCTCAAGCGCCCGCAGTTCCACCATGAGCGCGTCGTACTCGGCGTCGCTGAGTATCGGTCGGTCGTGCTCAAAGTACGCCTTGTTGGCGTCACGAATCTGCGTTTTGAGTTGGTGGATTCGTTCGGCCGGCGTGTCGCTCATGGCGGTGAGTCTAGCAACGCCGGAGGGCGTGCCAGCCTGCGCCCTGACACGGCCTTGACCTTGCTATAGTTTGGGTCAACCCACGCACTATGTTGGGAACTCTAGGAGGTTGAGTATGCGCAAGTTGATGGTGCTGATGGTCGCTGCGTTGTTCACGGCGGCTAGCGCGCAAGATTACGTGTTCGGCATTAACTTTGATGCCGGCGGTAAGTTTGACGGTTCGTTCAACGAAGGCACGTGGCGAGGCTTGGAACGCGGCATTGCCAACCTGGAAGCCGAAGGCCTTGAGATCGACCTGCTTGAGTTTGAAGGAACCCCGGATACGTCAGCCCAAGGTCTGCGTGGCATGTCGGAGCAGGGCGCTGAACTGATCGTCGCTCCTGGCTTTGCGCAAGCCGATGCCGTTGCCGCGGTGTCGCAAGAGTTTCCGTTCACCAACTACGTGATTATTGACGGCGTGGTGGACGCGGACAACGTGCGTAGCGTCCTCTTCAAAGAGCATGAAGGTTCATTCCTGGTCGGTTACCTCGCTGGTTTGATGACCCGTACCGGTACGGTCGGTTTTGTGGGCGGCATGGACATTCCGCTCATCCGTAACTTCGACTTCGGTTACCAGCAAGGTGTGTCCGCTTCGTGCCCCACGTGTGAAGTGGTCAGCAACTACGTGGGTACCACGCCGGCTGCTTGGAACGATCCTGCGCGCGCCAAAGAACTTGCGACGGCGCAGCGCGCCCAAGGTGCCGACATCGTGTACGCCGCTGCTGGCGCTTCTGGTAACGGTGTGATCGATTTTGTGAACGAAACGCAGTGCTTTGTGCCTTCGGGTGAGGTCCGCAACGTGCCGCTGAACGACGTCACGCCATCGGCCCAATATGCCGCGGCTTGCGGTGCCGACGCCGAACCCCTGTTCTTCATCGGTGTGGATAGCAACCAGAACCCACTGGGCGACACCGATAACGACCCGACGACTTTGAACCACGGCCTGTCCAGCATGCTGAAGCGCGTGGACGTCGCCGCTGAAAATGCCGCCTACGACGTGGTCAACGGTGAGTTCACCAGCGGGATCAGCACGCTTGGGATCGACGAGGGTGGCGTTGACTGGGCCCTCGACGAGTTCAACGAAGCGTTGATTCCTGCCTCCATCGTGGAGCAGATTCAAGGCGTGCGTGATGCGATTATCGCGGGCGACATCGTCGTTGAACAGTACGAATAACGACGCTTAAATTCGCGTTTGACAGGGGCCCTGCAGCTGCAGGGCCCCTTTTTTGTGCTAAGGTTGCGCGCTGCAGGGTGATCCATTCGATCGCGGGGGCGAAGGCCCCTGAGGAAAGTCCGGGCACCGCAGGGCAGGGTGCCAGCTAACGGCTGGGCGCGTAAGGCGACGGCATGTGCAACAGAAAGCAGACCGCCTCCGCTGGGAGGTAAGGGTGAAACGGTGCGGTAAGAGCGCACCAGTGCCCAAGGAAACTTGGGTAGCTAGGTAAACCCCACCCGGTGCAAGGTCCGATGCGGAGAGAGGGCTTGCCCGGCCCGCCATCATCTCCAGGTTGACCGCTAGAGCGTCACGGCGACGTGGCGTCGAGATAGATGATCGAACCCGCCACCTTTGGCGGCGACAGAACCCGGCTTAACGGATTACCTGCCATGCGGGCGAGAGTCACCCTCTCGCCCGCCCTTCTTTTGCACTCTCCCACCATTTCCCACCCTTCCTGATTTACGTCCTGAACGTAATAACGCCGTCATAACCGTGCGCGCTACTGGCGGTTTTAACGTGGAACTTCCCACATTTGTGGGAATTGGTGGGAAACCGTGGGAACTTGTGATATATTAGCGGCAGTGGTGAAGCGGCCAAAGCACCCGTGCTGACCGCAAATTCGGGACCTTCCCACACCACCCACCCACGCGCACCAAGTGGGAATCGCGGAGATCAGGCATGCCCTTCGGTGAGTACCAGTACGCGGTGGATGACAAGGGACGCATCGTCGTTCCCCCCGCGTTCCGTGCCTTCCTAGACGAAGGCATGGTCATCACCCGAGGCATGGAATCGTGCTTGTACGTCTTCCCTGAATCCCAATGGGCGCACATCGAGTCGCGACTTGAGCAGCTTCCGCTCACCAACCGTGACGCCCGCAACTTCGTGCGCTTCTTCTACTCCGGCGCCACCAAAGGCAAGCTCGACAGCGCCGGACGTATCACCCTGCCCGCACCCCTCAGGCAGTTCGCCAACGTCGAGCCTGGCAGCGGCCATGTGGTGGTCGCCGGTACGCCGAACCGACTTGAACTATGGAACGAAGAACGCTGGAACGCCAACCTCGAACGCGTCCAAACCGAACCGCCTGCCCCTGAACTCCTCTCGGAGTTGATCGGATGACCGTGACCGAAGCCCCGCACGTCCCCGTCCTCAAACACGAGGTGCTCACGAGGCTGAACCCTCAGCCCGACCACTGGGTGGTTGACGCCACCTTCGGCGCGGGCGGCCACACAGAAGCGTTTCTTGATGCCGGCGCGTCGGTCCTTGCCATCGACCGTGACCCAAGCGCTCGGGCACGCGCAGCCCGCATGAACCACCCAGCATTGCGCTTCGCATCCGGCGACTTTCGCGACCTTGAATGCCTGCTGCATGAGCACGACATTCCAGCCCCTCACGGCATCCTGATGGACCTTGGCGTGTCCTCCATGCAGCTTGATGAAGCCGAACGCGGCTTCGCGTTCCGGCATGAAGGGCCGCTCGACATGCGCATGAGCTCAGTCGGCAAAAGCGCCGCCGATCTGGTCGCCACAAGCAGCGAAGCCGAACTTGCCGCGATCATCTACCGCTACGGAGAAGAACGCCACAGCCGCCGGATTGCACGCGCCATCGTGGCCGCCCGCGCCGAAGCCCCCATCCTCACCACAGACCGTCTGGATGAGGTCGTCCGCTCGGCCTACCCACCCGGCAAACGGCACGACCACCCCTCCCGCCGTACCTTCCAAGCGCTCCGCATTGCGGTCAACGACGAGCTGGGCGCCCTCGAGGAAGGCCTCGAGGCCGCAGGACGCGTTCTGGCGCTCGGTGGTCGCATCGCCGTCCTGAGCTACCACTCACTTGAGGATCGCATCGTGAAGCACTTCTTCAAAAATGCGAGCCGCTTGAGCGCCGACGACAAACGCCCGTACGTTCCAACCGCAGAAGAGATTGAAGCGAACCCGCGAGCACGATCCGCCAAACTTCGTTCCGCTGTGAAGGTGACCGAATGAGCACCCTGTTTGTACGTGTCGTCCCAGTCTATTTGCTGCTGTTCATCACGCTGCTGTTCCTCGGGCAAGCCAACCAAGAACGCCTGCAAGCGGAACGGACGTTACGGGCTGAGCGTGAAGACACACGCCGTTCGGTGGTCACGCTCCGCATTGAAGCCGCCGGCGTGCAAGGACCGCTGGCCGTCGCCGAATGGGCGCAAGCCCAAGGCATGATCCCTGCCCCTGAAGTGGAACGCGTTCAGCAGGTCGCACCGCTGAACCCACCCACCATCACCGCCCCGCAAGTGGGCGGCCTGGAGGTACGAACCGTATGGCGTTAGCCAACCGCACCATGACGCAAGGCGCCCGTCGTAACCACCGCAGCCGGCAGCCGCTGGAGCTACGCCTTCACCGTGCCCCCGCCATGGTGATCCTGACTGCGATCCCTCTTGTTGCCGCCCTGGTCGGTTTTGGGTTGCAGCAGCACGGCAGCCCCATCTTCCCCGCCCCGGTCGTTGAAGCGCCGGAACGGGGCCGCATCCTTGCCAGCGATGGAACCATCCTGGCTGAAGGCAACGTGGCCCACCGCCGCTACCCCCAGCAAGCACTCGCAGCGCACGTGGTCGGCTTTTCAGGCGCCATTCAGCCAGACGGACGGTACGGGCTTGAAGGGATCGAGCGTACGTTTGATACGGCGTTGCAGCAAGGCGCAGACATCAAGCTCACGATCGACCCCATCCTGCAAGCGGCTGCCGAACGTCGCCTTCAAGAAGCGATCGCGACCCACGAAGCCCAAAACGGCAGTGTGGTGATGCTCGAGGCGGCCACAGGTCGCATCCTGGCAGCCGCCAGTTACCCAACGTTCGACCCGAACGCCCAAGGGTCCAGCCCACGGGCCGCCATCCAAAACCAAGCGTTCTTACAGCAGTACGAACCCGGATCGGTCATGAAACCGTTCGTGGTCGCTTCGCTGCTGCAAAGTGGCCGCATGGAGGCAACCGAAACGATCGACGCGCCGCCCACAAAACGCGTCGGCCTCAAGACCTTCCGTGACGTTGCACCCCATGACGCAACACTGGAAGTCAAAGATGTGCTGCGTTACTCCAGCAACACCGCCATGCTCAACATGACCACGCGTTTTGAACCGCAAGAGCTCCACGCCTGGTTACGCCACTTTGGCTTCGGTCAAACCCTGCCGATGACGGACGCGTACACGCGCCCAGGCATGCTCAACCCCTGGCAGGATTGGGTGCCGCAAGACCAGGCGTCGGTCACCATCGGTCAAAGCGTGGCCACCACCCCACTGCAGTTGGCGGCGGCGTACTCCATCTTCGCCAACGATGGGGTGCTTGTGCCGCCTAAGCTGGTGGAGGGCGCCGAAACGCCGCCGGCTTACCGCGTCCTGTCAACGGAGGTCTCGCAAACCGTGCGCAACATGCTGGTGCACACGGTGGAAGAAAGCGGCCTACGGAACTCGATCATCCCGGGTGTGCAAGTGGCTGGCAAGACCGGCACCGCCGATATCTACTCCCCCGAACAGGGCACCTACCCAGACGACTGGTACTCCTTGACGTTCGCTGGCATGTTCCCAGCCGACGATCCTGACGTCGTCATGGTCGTCATGCTGCAGCACCCGAAGGCCGGCTCGACGAGCACACAAGTGGCAGGCCCGCTGTTCCGCGCCATCGGCAGTGAAGTCGTTGCGCATTGGGGTATCGCTCCAGATGCGCAGATGCTCGCCGCCACGGCCGCACGCTGAGCCAACGGGACGGGTAGCCTAAGGCACGCGTATGACGGCCGAACCTTCAACCCCCCGATCGTTGACCGCCCGCGAGCTCGCCAGCCTCATTGGCGCAGCCCCCACAGCGATCGATGCGGTCGTTACAGGCGCCACGCATCACAGCAACCGCGTCCGACCAGGTGACGCATTCTTCGCGCTTCCTGGCGCGCAAGCACACGGCATGGCCTACGCCGACGCCGCACTGGAGGCCGGCGCCAGCCTGATCGTAAGCGACCGCCCGCACCCCCGCGGGTTGGTGGTGGACCGGCCCGCCGACGTCCTTCTTGACCTCGGCAGGTGGGCACGTGCCCGCTTGGGTGTGCCCGTGGTGGGCATCACCGGATCGGCCGGGAAAACCACCGCCCGGGCGCTCGTCAAAGCAGCCGTCGGCGGCGAAAGCAACGCCGGTAACCTCAACACCCCCCACGCGATTGCTGGACGGCTGTTGCAGGCTTGGAGCGACCCCAAAGGCATCCCCC
>CAJXNS010000031.1 GCA_913057165.1 uncultured Trueperaceae bacterium | reverse complement strand
GGCGTGGCTGGTGCCGTGGAAGCCGTACTTTCGTACACCGTGTTGCTCGTATAACTCGTTTGGAATGGCGTAACGGTACGACCGTGGAGGCATGGTCGCGTGAAAGGCGGTATCGAACACAGCGACGTGCGGAACGTCGGGGAGGGCCTGCTGGGCGGCCTTGATCCCGGCGATATTGGCTGGGTTGTGGAGCGGGGCAAGGTCGCTGATGGATTCAAGGGCTTGGATGATGTCTGGCGTGATGATCGTGGGCCGCTTAAATCGCTCGCCACCGTGAACGACCCGGTGGCCGACCGCTTCGATCTCATCAAGGTTGAGTGCTTGTCCAACGTGCTTGCGGACGTGCCCTAAGGCATCTGCGGCGTCGGCCACGTAGCCAAGGTCCTGCTGCTTGTTGTCGTGGTTTAGAACAGCTCCCGCTGCCTCGCCGATACGTTCCACCGAGACTTTTGGGCCGCCGGGTAGACGTTCTAACTTAAGGCTTGAACTGCCTGCGTTCAGCACCAATACCGGCATGGTTTGGTCGGTGGGGATTGGCACGGTGGTCGACTCCTCGGTGCAGGTGTCCGTCCTGCAGGCGTTTGAGTGTATCAGTGAAGGTCGCGCAACGCGCCCCTAAACTTGCGCGTCATATGCTAAGATTTTCGTAGTCTATGAATTGATTGGAGGGTGTTCATCGTGCAACGGCTGTATAGCCTCAACCAAGCGCATCACGCTTTGGCAGAAATTGAAGATCAGATCGCAACCTTAGAAGAGGCCCTCGAATCCGGCAAGCAGATTCGTGACACGCTTCGCAACCAGCCACCAAGGAGCCCACTGGAACGCAGGGCGCTCTTACAGGAATTGCGTTTCGTGGAATCCCAAGCCCAGCAGGCCCACGACGCCCTTGCGGGCAGCGGTGTGGTCATTCGCGACCTGTCGTCAGGGATCGTGGAGTTTCCTTCGCGCATCGGTGGGGAGGTGGTGCATCTGGTCTGGAAGCGTGGCGACCCCGCCATCACGCACTACCACCGGTTACTCGGTGACGAAGCACCGAGACCGATTGCGGCCCAAGGCCAAAACCTGCGGGCACCCGGGCGGGACACCCACGCTTGAGCACCGGTCAGCCCTAAAGTTCTAGGATCGGTTGCGGCCAAAAGTCAATCGCGTCCGCTGCCACAAAGTGCACCGGTATGCTCGGCAGGCTACGGATCACCCGGTCGGCGCCGTGATGGACGTGTCCGAACACGTACGCATCCGGACCGTACGCCTCAAGCATGCGTGTCATTTCGGAGGGCTCAAGCGCGGGATTGGTCGGCGGAAAGTGCGTCATGACCACCACCCGGTCGCCGGGTTGACGCAACGCGTCTGCGGCATCAAGCGACATCCGAAGGCGCTCCAGTTCACGCTTGTAAATCTTGTCGTCTTGCTCACTGAACCCGTGACTTCCCGGGCAGACCCACCCGCGCGTGCCTGCCACCACCATGTTGTCCACACGCACGGCGTCGTTTTGTACCGCCTGCATCCCCTCGGGTAACGCCTTACGCAGCTTGCCGATCGACGGCCACCAGTAGTCGTGGTTGCCGCGCAGGAGCACCTTCCGGCCGGGCAGTGCCGCAATCGCCTCAAGGTCATCCATGGCGGCATCAAGCCGCATGGCCCACGAAATATCGCCCGGGATCAACACCACATCATCGTGCGACACGGTGGCGCGCCACCGTTCAAAGAACACGTCCGGGTGCGCCTCCCAGGCGGGCCCAAACACCGACATCGGCTTTGGGTCGCGTGCTGACAGGTGCGGATCGGCGATGGCGAACACGCGCTTCACGACGACGCAGCTCCAAGCGTCAACGGACCCGCATCTTCATGACGACCGATTTCTGCGAGGGCATCACGGGCAGGCAGCCCGGTGATTGGGTGCACCCAGTCTGGCGCCACATCCAGCAACGGCCGTAAGACAAACGCGCGTTCCATCATGCGCGGATGCGGCAGCGTGACGTCGGGGTCGTCTTGGACCGGAAAACCGTCCAGCAAATCGAGATCCAACGAACGCGCCTCCCAGCGGACACGCCGCGTTCGACCTGCCAACCGCTCAAGCTCCTGCAGGTCAGCCAGGCAGGCACGCGCATCCACCCACCGCGCCGGACGGCCCAGCTTCAGGACCGCGTTCAGGTAAGGCGGTTGCCCCGGTGGACCGCCGACCGGATCCGTCCAGTACGTGTCAGACGCCGCCTCGACGCCCGCCAGGTCGTCAAGCCGTTGCCGCGCCCAGTCGTACGTCGCCATGGGGTCTCCCAAGTTGGCCCCAAACGCCACCAGGATAGGCCTAGCGATGGCGCGACACCTCCACCGTCACGTCCTCAAACACCCCAGGGAGCGGCGCCTCCGGCTTATGAACCACAACCGTGACCGTGTGCACACGCCGGTCAAGTGCCATCAGGCGGTCTGCAATCGCGTCGGCTAGAGACTCAATCAGGGCGAACGGTTCCCCTTCCACCAAGCCCTTCACTTCGTTAAAGACCGAACCGTAGTTAACGGTGGCTTCGATCCGGTCAACCCCTTCAAAATCGACATCCATCACCACGTCCACCAGGAATCGCGCACCCAGTTCACGCTCAGCTTCAAACACCCCGTGCCGGCCGAAAAAGGTAAGGCCGTGAAGCGCGACCCGGTGGCGTCCGCCCGTTTGAACGTTCGCGTCACGGTCGAGGTGGTCTTGCACCGCAAAGGCACGAAGGTGCTCAACGGGTTCATGGGCACGAATGAGGGCCGCTCCCAGCGCCCGTGACCGCAGGTGCACCGCCAGCGTTTCTGGAAGCCGGCGTTCGGGGTTCGTCTCCCCCGACCAGCGCCCCAACGAACCTTTACGCGAAGCGCCGACCATCACGGGCCACCCGTGACCCACCAGCCTTGGCAGCGCTGCGATCAACGTGGCGTTATGTCGGTCGGTCTTTCCAAAACCCCAACCGGGGTCAACCACGACCGATGGCAACCCCGCCTCGGTGGCTTGCCGTGCGGTGGCCTGGAGTTCCTGTTCTACTTCCGTGACCACATCGTCGTAGTGCGGCCGGTCTTGCATACGGCCAGGTTCACCTTGCATGTGGTTGATGATGGCGGGCACACCCAACTCCGCGCAGGTGGCCATCATCGCGGGGTCACGTAAGCCCGAAACGTCGTTCACCACGTGCGCACCGGCTTCCACGGCGGCGCGAGCCACCTCGGCCTTCATGGTGTCGATACTGACCACCACATCGCCACGCGCGGCCAGCGCGCGTACGACGTCGAGCACACGCGCAAGCTCCTCGTCAGCCGGCACCGGCTCCGCCCCCGGGCGCGTGGATTCGCCTCCAACGTCCACCCACCACACGCCCGACTGCACCCAACCGTCCACGGTGCGCATGATGTCGTCTACGGCCGTGTGCTTTCCGCCGTCACTGAAGCTGTCTGGTGTGGTGTTGATGATGGCCACCACAGCGGCACCCGTCCACCGCAACGTATCGCCGGTGGCGTACGCCAGTGCGGGAGGCCAAGCACGCCGCGTGACCAGTTGAAACTCCGCTTGTTTCACGCGCCGAAGGTTAGCACCTTGCGGTGTGCAGCCGTCCTCACCCTTGCTTGAACGACCAGTCGCGGGGACGCTCATCCAAACCGAAGTGAAACGCCACCGCTTGGGCGATCCGCGAGGCAGCCTGACCGTCGCCGTACGGTGTGCTACCCGTCGGCCAAACCGGCCAGGACAAGTCGCTGGCGAGCAAACGCTCAAGCCCACGCTCCACCGCTTCAGGATCGACGCCCAGCAGATGGCAGACACCCGCCTCGATCCCTTCCGGGCGTTCTGTGACGGCTCGGACGACGGCCACGTGGGTGCCAAGCGCAGGCCCCTCTTCCTGCAGGCCTCCAGAATCGGTCAGCACCAGCTTGGCGGCACGCACACTTTGCACCATGGTGTCGTACGGAAGCGGTTCGGTCAGCTTGACGTTGGGCAGATGCTTAAGGGGGCCTTGAACGGCGTCACGGACCGCCGGGTTGGGATGCAGCGGCCACAGGAAGCGGAGGGTCTCATGACGGGACGCCACGCGCCCAATCGCGCCGGCCAACTCCCCCATGATGGCCAGGTTTTCGCGGCGATGCAACGTGATCAAGACGTCGGCAGGATCACCGCGCGACACGCCGTCTTGCTCGACCCACCTGAGCGCGTCCACTGCCGTGTTGCCCGTGATGAACACGGTCTCCCCTTCAAAGCCTTCAGCCTGTAAATGGGTTGCTGCCTGCTGGGTGGGCGCAAAATGCAGTGCGGCGAGCGCATCGGTCATCTTGCGGTTGGCTTCCTCAGGAAACGGTTGCGTGAGGTCAAAGGTCCGCAAGCCGGCCTCCACGTGCCCCACCGGAATACCCGCATAGAAGGCCGCCAGGGCTGCTGCAAACGTCGTGGCCGTATCGCCGTGCACGAGCACCAGGTCCGCCTGCAGGGTTTCATAAGCGTCCGCCAGACCAGGCAGCATGCGCCCGACCAGATCGGTCAGGGTTTGCCTGGGTGTCATGACATCAAGGTCAATATCGCTGGATAACGCAAAACGCGTCATCATGGCGTCCAACGCTTCGCGATGCTGTGCGGTGACCAGCGTTCGCACGGTGAGGTCAGATCGCTTCTTGAGGGCGTGCACCACCGGCGCCATTTTGGACGCCTCAGGACGCGTCCCGAACGCGCACACCACCGTAGGACCACCGCTGCTCATCGCCCTCCCACCCCTGCTTTGGGGGTATTCGGATGCGCTTCGCGGCGCACCTCAAGCCAACGCAATGTGGTCGCGGTGCCGATCGCCAACACGGTGATAGCGACCGTCACGATCACCACCGCTGGTGGGGTACGCGCGACCAGCATCCCGGCAACACCAAGCGTGAGGGTGACCAGCCATAAGATCCACACCACGCCACGTTCGCTTCGCCCCTGACGCCTGAGCAGGTCGTGCAGGTGGTCGTTGCTGGCCACGACTGGGCTGTCGCCCCGCCTGAGTCGACGGACGGTCACTTGGGCAATATTCGCGAGTGGCAACGCCAAAATCACAAGCGGCGCGGCGACCGTAAACGTGGCCGTCACCTTCAGGGCCCCGAGGATGCTGCTGGCAGCGAGCACGTAACCGATGAGATACGCGCCGCTATCGCCCATGAACACCTTGGCCGGCCCGGCGTTGTGGCGCAGGAAACCGATCGAAGCACCAGCCAAGGCGGCAAGCAGCAACAGCGATGGCTCACGGCCGCCGGACTGAAGCGCCACGGCCAGCAGGCTCATACTGCCGATGGCCGCCACACCGGATGACAGACCATCGACCCCGTCAATGAAGTTAAACGCGTTCGTGAAACCCACCACCCACAAGAGCGTGATGGCCACGCTTGCGGTCGACCCCAAGAACAGCACACCCGAACCCCCAGTGGCGTCCGCACCGGCAAAATAGTCGGTAATGAAGCCGATGGTGACGCCGTTTGCGACCAAGACGCCGGCGGCCACGAACTGCACCGCGAGACGCATCGCCACCGGTAGCTCCCAAAGATCATCAAGCAAGCCCAGCAGGGCCATCAGGCTGCCGCCAAGCACGATCGCAAGCACCGCGTCGGCCTCACCTGGCGCGAGCGACCAGACCGGCATCGCGACGGCGACTGCAAGCAGCCAACCGATGAGGATCGCAAGGCCTCCGAGGCTCGGAATTCGACCATCGTGACGCCGCGCACCACGGCCGTGCGGCGTCCCACCGTCTTGCTCGGCACCCAAACGCACAGCCAGACGCCTCACGTGGGGCACCGAGGCGGCCACAACCAGGGTGGCCACGACGAACACCACGGCAATTCCTGCGACTAGCCCAATGCCGAACGTCACGCAGGCAGTGTACTCTGCCGGCCCTTACCCCGCGATGTCGTCACCGGGTGCCGTAGATGCGGTCACCCGCATCACCCAAGCCAGGCACGATGTAGCCGTGATCGTTCAGGCGCTCGTCCAATGCGGCGAGCACAATCTCAACGTCCGGATGGTCTTGCTGGATGCGCGCCACACCCTCGGGGGCGGCCAGGATGCAGAGCAGCCGAATGCGTGTCGCTCCGGCCTGCTTCAGTTGCGTCAAGGCAGCAACAGCGCTGCCGCCCGTTGCGAGCATTGGGTCTAGGAGAAACACATCGCGTTCGTCGATATCGCCGGGCAGTTTGGCGTAATACTCGACCGGTTCAAGGCTGTCAGGGTCTCGGTAGAGGCCGACGTGGCCAACACGGGCACTTGGGACGAGATCTAAGATCCCGTCAACCATGCCAAGCCCGGCACGCAGGATCGCCACGATCGCAAGTTTCTTGCCTGCCAGACGCTGCACATTGGCTTCTGCGACGGGGGTTTCGACGGTGGCGTCTTCAAGTGGAAGGTCGCGCATGGCGTCGTACGCCATCAGGCTGGTGATTTCGTGCGTCAAATTGCGAAAGTCGCGTACCGACGTGTGGCGGTCTCGCATCAGCGACAGTTTGTGTTGGACCAATGGGTGGTCGATGATCTGAACGTTCACGAGGGACGCTCCTTTCCGTGCGCCAGGCAGCGGCGCTGGGTGACGGCAGAAAAAAGGACCGCCGACGCCGTACGTCGATCGGTCCTCACTGGCGGAGAGGGTGGGATTCGAACCCACGGTACCGCGTAAGCGATACAGCGGTTTTCGAGACCGCCCCGTTCAACCACTCCGGCACCTCTCCGTTCCTTTTGTCGGCGCGAAGCCTATCTGCCCGCCGGCGCCAAAGGCTATCACGGCGTGCCCTCGCGTCGCCAAGGATGGGGCGCGTTTCAGGCGTCTTGTCTGCTTGACCGTTCGGCAGGGAAGCGATAACCTTGGCGTCGCCTTCGCCAGCGTGCCGGTGGCCCGTCGTCTAATGGCAGGACAACCGGTTTTGGTCCGGTCGGTCGGGGTTCGAATCCCTGCGGGCCAGCCAACGGACACGCGGCGAAGGTTTCTTTTTTGTCATCAACGGGTGCTTAACGATGCGCGGCGTAAATGTCGTAGCGGGTGGTGCGACCTTTAATCGAACCGCTCACACCAGAAGCCACTGCAGGTGCTTTGAGGGGCCGTTTAACCACGACGCGCCGCACGCCGGAAGATTGGGCGCGTTGCAGCAAGGCCGTGCCTTCCTCGCTCGCTTCGTCCTCTAGGATGTCGTCCAGCCACTGCAGCGGCCCGCGACTTTTGCCGCGGCGCGGGGTGCGGTACATGGGATCAAGGTAAGCCACGTCGAACGGTGGATCAAGGTGGCTTAGAAGGTTGTTTGCGTCACCGAACACCACGTCCAGCGTGCCCCACTCTGCCGTGATGGGGGCGCCTGTGCGGGCGCTCGCAAGCCGTTCTACAAGATCCAGCAGCAAGGCATGCATGAGTGGATGTCGCTCGACGGCAAGCACGTTGTGTCCGGCCTGCACGAGCGCTAAGGCATCGCGGCCGAATCCGGCGGTGGTGTCCACAATCCGGCTGGTACCGGGATGCTTACCTTGGACAGCGCGATGAAGGAGCGACCGGCCAGGTCGCACCTGTAAAGGATCGACCGGCTTGTGGACCACGCCCTGCCGATCGGCGACACTCAAACCGTTCGTGCCTTCGAGCACCTGCACCGTGGGGTGATGGTCAAGCCAACGAACGAGCGCGTCGTGGGCAGAGGCCGTCACGACGCGCTCACCATGGTGCGGAAGGGTTTAACCTTCGCCTTGCTCAATCGGGACGCCCACCATGTTGCCCCATTCGGTCCAACTGCCGTCGTAGTTGCGAACGTTCCGGTAGCCAAGCAGATACTTGAGGACAAACCAGCTGTGACTGCTGCGTTCCGCAATGCGGCAGTACGCCACGACCGCTTTGTCGGGCGTCACGCCTTTTGATTCGTAGAGGGCTTGCAGGTCGGCCGCTGGCTTAAAGGTTCCATCTTCTAAGACCGTTTGGGCCCACGGGATGTTGGATGCGCCGGGGATGTGACCGCCACGCAACGCGCCTTCTTGTGGGTATTCGGGCATGTGTAACTTCTCGCCCGTAAATTCGGCGGGCGACCGGACGTCCACGAGTGCGCCGCGGCCGTCTTTGACGTCAAGGAGGTGCTGGAGGACGTCGCTTGAGAAGGCGCGGATGGATGCATCGCGGTACGGCACGCTGTACTGACCTGCCGCAGGATTGGGCGCGTCCGTCTCGAGCGCGCGCGATTCGGCGATCCATTTTTGGCGGCCGCCGTTCATGAGGCGCACATCCTTGTGGCCGTTGTACTTAAAGAACCAGAACGCGTACGCAGCCCACCAGTTGGACTTATCCCCGTACAAGACCACGGTGTCGTCGTTGGAGATTCCTTTGGCCTCCATGAGGGCGGCGAAGCCTTGCTCATCCACAAAGTCACGCACGTCGGGGCGCTGAAGCTCGGTATGCCAATCCAATTTGACGGCACCGGGGACATGCCCTTGTTCGTAAAGCAGGATGTCTTCGTCGACTTCAACCAGCCGAATGTTGGCCGTATTGAGGTTGTCCTCAACCCATTGGGTTTCAACCAGGACCTCTGGGTGGGCGTAACGGTCGCTCATGGTGTCTCCTTTCGGCAGCGGTGGCCGTTGTGTCTAGTGTAAACCGCATCTTTCATGACAAGTTTCGTCATAAACGCGGCGTGGTGACGTATCGCCGGCAACGACCGACGGGCGGTACACTGAGCCTATGCGCACAACGATCGCTCCGTCTCTGCTCGCTGCCGATGCGGGCGACCTTGCCGCAGCCGTTGAGATGTGCCAGGCGGCAGGAGCCGATTGGTTCCACTTTGACGTCATGGACGGCGCGTTCGTGCCGAACATCAGTTTTGGACCCCATGTCGCCCAGGCCCTGCGGCCCCGGATCGAGGGAACCCTAGATGTGCACCTGATGACCGCCGAGCCTGCTGCGTGGATCGCGCCGTTCCGCGACGCGGGCGCAGACGTGCTGACGGTGCATGCCGAAGCCGACGTGCACCTCCACCGGACACTCGCTGCGATCCGTGAGGCAGGAATGAAGGCTGGCGTGGCCGTCAACCCACTCACGCCGTTGACGCACGTTGAGGAAGCACTGCCGCACGCGGACTTGATCCTGGTCATGACCGTTGAACCCGGCTACGGCGGGCAACGCTGGATCGAAACAAGCGACGACCGTATTGCCCGGGTTGCCGCCTTACGGCAAGCCCATCAACCATCCGCGCTGATTCAGGTGGATGGCGGTGTGGACGAAACCACCGCCGTGCGTGCCGTCAAGGCCGGTGCTGACGTGCTGGTGGCTGGCAGTTCCGTGTTTAAGGGAACCGACCCAGGGGAACGTTTCAGCGGGCTTCAGCGGCTAGCAACGGACACTGAAGCCGACTGATAAGGGTATGGGTAACGCAACCTAATCGAGGCGCGTATCGGGCACTTCAGAAGCGGCCGCCTCGAGTTCCGTAAAGCGTCCGAGCCTCCTGAACCGGCTGCGACGCTGCCGCACCAGTTCGGTCGCGTCCAGCGGCGCGAGGGCGTCAAGCTCTTCACGCAACGCGTCGCCCACCTGCCGCATCGTCGCCTCCGGGTCACGGTGGGCTCCGCCGACAGGTTCATCAAGGACACGGTCCACAATCTCTAAGGTTTGCAGGTCGCGGGCGGTCAACTTAAGCGCTTCTGCGGCCCGCTCCGCCTGGGAGGCATCACGCCACAAGATGGCCGCGCACGACTCCGGGCTGATGACGCTGTACGTGGCGTTCTCAAGAATCAGGACGCGGTTGGCCACACCGATCGCCAACGCACCACCTGAACCTCCCTCGCCGATCACGACACTGACCGCCGGTACGCGCAGTCGGCTCATACGCTGGATGGACGCCGCAATGACCCACGCTTGGCCTTGCTCTTCAGCGGCGATCCCTGGGTACGCCCCGGGGGTGTCGATTAACGCCACCACAGGCAGCCCGAACTTGTCGGCCAGGTCGAACATCCGCATGGCCTTGCGGTAGCCACTCGGGTGGCTCATACCGAAGTTGCGGTGGATGTTCTCCTTGGTATCGCGGCCTTTCTGCTGGGCGATCACCACCACACTGCGTCCGGCTAACTTGGCCAGTCCCGTCACCACGGCTGGGTCGTCACCAAGCGTTCGGTCACCGTGCAACTCCTCAAAACCTTCGAACACCGCGTTGACGTAATCCAAGCCGGTGGGCCGGCCCGGTGCGCGCGCCACCTGCACGCGCTGCCAACGCGTCAACGAGGCAAACGTTTCCTGTTTCAGCGATTCCAAACGGCTTTCGAGAACGCCAATCTCCGATGTGAGGTCGATGCCTTGCTCTTCGCCGTACGTGCGCATGTCCCGAATCTTGGATTCAAGATCCAGGATCGGTTTTTCAAACTCCAGCGACATGGGCGTCCTCACGTTCGAGTTCGATTGGCCGGTCAAGGAGCAAACGGATATAGCGGACCAGCTTGCGTTTAAGGTCTTTGCGCTCGATCACGTCGTCCAACATGCCTTTCTTGAGAAGGAACTCGGCACGTTGGAAGCCCTCTGGCAGCTCTTGCTTGATGGTCTGCTGGATCACGCGAGGCCCCGCAAAGCAAATGAGAGCCTTCGGTTCAGCCACAACCAAATCACCGAGGGTGGCGAAGCTGGCGGTCACACCTCCGGTGGTTGGATCGGTCAGCACCGAAATGTAGGGAAGCCCGAGGTCATTCAGCGATTCAAGCGCGGTGGTGGTTTTGGCCATCTGCATGAGGCTCAAGGCGCCTTCCTGCATGCGCGCACCCCCCGAGGCTGCGAGACCAACGAGGGGCAGGCCGCGATCCGCGGCACGCTCGGCAGCCCGGGCGATCTCCTCCCCCACCACCGATCCCATCGAACCACCCGCAAAGAAGAAGTCCATCACGAACATGGCGACCGGTTCACCATGCATCCGCCCCTCACCGGTCACGATGGCATCGGGCCGGCCTTGCTTGCCTTGCACGCGGGCCATCCGGTCGGGGTACGCCTCGGTATCCACAAACTCGAGCGGGTCCTCCGGCGCCAGCGCTCCTGACCAACGATCAAACGTTCCTTCATCCATGAGGCTCGCGATGCGTTCGTCGACGGGCATGCGGTAGTGGTGGCCGCACTCGGGGCATACGTGCAGGTTGGACACCAGATCTTTACGGTAGATCTGCACGTTACAGGCGGAGCACTTCATCCACAGGCCGGCCGGCGTCGCGTCGTCATCGACGCGGGTGGGTCGCCCTCGCCTAAACCAACGCTCAAGCGCCATGACTGACCCCCGTTTCACTCGGCTCGGCAATCGCAGCATCATCGAGCGCAGCAGGCACGTCTTCAAACGGCGCGCTTTCACCCACGAAGCGCGCGCCCTCTTCGACATCAAGCCTGCTGGCTTGAATCCGTCCTTGGACGACAGCGCCGTTCATGATTTCAACCAAACCCTGACAGACAAGGTCGGCGTACACCTCACCCAGCAAAACCATGCGTTCGGCATGCACCGGACCTTCCTCAATACGCCCGCTCGGGGCGAGCTCCAAAATGCCGTCCACATGCACGCTTCCACGGACCGTACCGTCCACCCGAAGCCGTCCTTCGGTGCGGATCGAGCCATCGACGGCGGTGCCGTCTGAGACGTAAGTGAAGGGTTGCGACGTTTGCGACGATTCGCCCACAGCGTTCGTCCTCCAATACCGCATGTGAGCCTACCAGAATGCGTCCGCCTGCCGGCGCATGCGCGACGCGAGCCGCTGGCAAATCGCCGTGTATCCTGTGCCCTGTGAATCAGCATGGCGTCGTCCTCGTCAACGGTGTCAGCCAAGGCTTCGGGCGCGCATCCGCCCTCGCCTGGGGCGACCGCGGGATGAGCGTCATTTGCGCCGACCGTGATGTGGCCCTGGCCTCTAAAACCGCTGCTGAGGTTGAAGATCACGGCGGCCGAGCGATCTCCATCCAGAGTGACGCGACCGTCCCAATGGACGTGCAGACCGCCTTTCGCAAGTCAGAAGAGTTGTTTGGCGTACCGAACGGTGTGGTGCATGCCGCGACGCGCTACAGCGCAGCCGCCGCTGCCGAATTAAGTGAAGGTGAGTTTCACGAACTGATCGCTGAGACGTTGTTCAGCACGCAACTGGTCATGAAACAAGCCGCCCGCGTGATGGAATCGGGCTGGGTGATCGTCATCGGTCCGCCGAGCACCAGCGCATCCCCCCAGACGGCGATGGTGGACGCTGGCCTGGCAAGCCTCACGGCCCGCTACGCCGAAGTACACCCGCACCTGAGGTTCAATCTCGTGACCCCCTCGCGGCGCGCGAGCGACCCGCAGCACGACGCGCGCTTGACGCGTACGGTCGCGTTTTTGGGTTCACCTGATGGCGAAGGGGTCACGGGTGCCCACACCCACGTCGCCCTTCCGCCACCACCGAAAGCGGTCGAGCAACAACTTCCTGAAATTCAAGCGGCTCTTGACGACCGCTTCCGGCAGGAAGACGATGGCTGGGATAACGGCGGTGGGCTGGATCCCACCGAACGCACGTTTGACGGTACGGTAGGAAGCGCATGAAGTGTCCATACTGCTCGGCGGCTGATACGCGCGTCGTGAACTCCCGTCCATCGGATGACGGTCACGCCATTCGCCGTCGCCGTGAGTGCGACAGCTGCCACCGGCGGTTCACGAGTTACGAGCGCGCCCAGTTCGAAGCACTCATGGTCCGTAAACGAAACGGACGCCTGCAGGCGTTCCAGCCAGACAAGCTGCTCGACAAGCTGCGTGTGGCCACCAACAAGCGCCCCGTCACCGAGAAGCAGCTGCGGGAGTTCGCGTACGGGCTAGAAGATGCCGTTCCAACCGCCCGTATTGATGCCGATGAGATCGGTCAGCGCACGCTTGAGTTCCTCAAAGGTCTTGACGATGTGGCGTACATTCGCTTCTTGAGCGTCTACCGGGATTTTGACTCGGTTGATCGTTTCATTGAAGAAATCGGCCAGCTCGGCGGTCGCGTCTCCGACTTGATTAAAGAAGGCCTCGGCGCCGATGTGATTGCCAGCGACGATGATGACGGCGAGGGTGACACGGCCACACCCACCGATGGCCGCAAGGCGTAACCGAACCAAAACCCGCAAGCGACGGGGAGCGTCTCACCCCAACGAACGCGACGTCGCGACCAGCATCCCCACCGCGTTTCTTGAGCGACTTGCTGCTGACGTGGGTCCCGATCGGGCCAAGGCCATGCAGCAGGCGATTGAGGTGCGAGCCAACCGGCGTGCGTTGCGGCTCAACCCGAGCCGACTCGACCGATCGGCCGCCGAGACGCACCTGGGAGTCCCTCTCACGCCCGTTCCGTTCAACCCCCTAGCGTACTGGCTGCCTGAAGACGCACCGCCCGGTGTGGGGCGCTCGCCGCTCCATGCCGGCGGTGGGTTTTACATGCAGGACGCTGCGGCAACGGCGGTCGCGCCGTTCGTGGACCCGCAACCTGGGGAGTGGGTGATCGATCTTGCGGCCGCCCCAGGGGGTAAGGCGTCAGAGCTCGCAGCCCGCATGGACGGGCGCGGCGTGTTGGTCGCCAACGACGTCAGTGCGCAGCGGGCCCAGGCGCTACACGAGAATCTTGAGCGTTTGGGAGCCCGCAACGCTGTGATTACGCAGGCCGCGCCGGCCGAACTTGCGCGGCGTTGGGGCGGACGGTTTCACGCCGTACTTCTCGACGCGCCATGCAGCGGCGAAGGGATGTTCGGTAAGTCGGATATCGCCCGGCAGGAATGGTCAGAGGATGCGGTCGCCACCTGCGCCGTCCGGCAAGATGACCTGCTCGATGCCGCTTTTGCCCTGTTAGCGCCCGGTGGGCGGTTGATCTACGCGACGTGCACCCTCAACCGGGACGAGAACGAAGGTGCCATCGAACGGCTGCTTAAGCGGCAACCAGACGCGACTCCCGTGAACCTTGAGCGCACCTCAGGCATGGAACCCGGTGTGCTTGCAAGCCGTCAAGATGTCCGCAACGCCAGTGGGCGCATTTGGCCCGATGCCTCGTTTGGCGAAGGCCATTTCGTGGCCTGCTTAAAACGCACCGGGGCTCAGGCGGGCGCTTTCACCGCCGATCGCCGTGAGACGCCACCCATGCTGGCCTCAACCGAGGGCATGCCGAGCCCACTTACCTTGTTGAGTGAGGTCCTGGAGCCACACGTGGTTGACGCGCTCACGCCGAACCTGCGCATTCAAGGCCGTTCGGTTTGGGCGTTACCCGCGCCCGAGCTACCGCTTGACGGCCTACACGTGCTCGCGCCAGGCTGGCGGTTGGCCGACTTGACGCACGGCAGGTGGTCGCCTGCTCACGCGTTGGCGATGGGCGTGATGGTGCACGAGGTGCGTGTTTCCGTGGCGATCACGGATGCGACCGCGGCGGCCCGCTTTTTACGAGGTGAGGAGTTGGATGTCGGCGATGCAGAGGGCGCGGAACCGCGGGATTCAGCGTGGGTTTGGGTGACCTACCAAGACGTGCCATTGGGGTGGGCCCGCCAGCGGGGCCACCGCCTCCGCAACCTGCGGCCGAAGCGTTTGCGTGTCAGCTGACGCGGAGGTTGCCGGCCTAAACGGTTTCGTGCTAGCATGCTCGCCGGTCTGCAGGCAGGCGACACCCCCCGATCGTTGCCCACTCTGCACCAACCTCAACCCGTAAGGACGTGACCGCACGTGAAAACGCTTTTTGAACAACAACCCACCCACAACTGGGTGTTGGTCGATGCCGAAGGGCAAACCGTCGGCCGCCTCGCGACGCAAATCGCGTCACTGCTGCGCGGCAAGCACAAGCCCGATTTCACGCCGAATGCTGCCGGTGGCGACTTTGTCGTGGTCATCAACGCCGACAAGGTGCAGTTCTCCGGCAACAAACTTGACGACAAGGTCTACACCCGCTATAGCGGCTACCAAGGTGGCCTCAAGCGCATCCCTGCCCGCCGCATGCTGCGCACCCACCCGGAGCGCGTGATCGAACGCGCCGTGTGGGGCATGCTGCCCAAAACGCGCTTGGGTCGCCGCTTGATTCGTCGCCTGAAGGTGTACGCCGGTGGCACGCACCCACACGAGGCCCAACAGCCCACCCCCATGGAGGTTCGCTAATGGACCAGTTCTACGGCACTGGACGCCGCAAAGAAGCCGTGGCTCGGGTCTTCCTGCGCCCCGGCTCCGGCACCATCAAAGTCAACGGTAAAGACTTTCAAGAGTACTTCCGCGGCATCCTGGCTGGCGTGCAGGCCCTTGAGCCTCTCAAAGTCACCAACACCGCGGGACGTTACGACGCCGTCATCACCGTCAAAGGGGGCGGCCCAAGCGGTCAAGCGGACGCGATCAAGCTCGGGGTCGCCCGTGCCCTGCTCGAGGTCGACCCTGCCTACCGCGACATCCTTAAAGACAGCGGTCACCTGACGCGCGACGCCCGCGTGGTGGAACGTAAAAAGTACGGCCTCAAGAAAGCCCGTCGGGCCCCGCAGTTCAGCAAGCGCTAACGCTACGGCGTTGACTTCAGGATTCACGGCCGGTGGCATTGCGTCACCGGCCGCTCTTCAAGCAAAGGGGCACCACCAGTGACCGACCTGCAAGCTGCCGTGCTCGGCATCGTTCAGGGGCTGACGGAATTTCTTCCCGTCTCGAGCAGTGGACACCTCGTGCTCGCCTCCTACTGGTTTGGTTTTAAACCATCCGGCGAATCGCTCGAACTGGCGGTCGACATCGCTACCAACACCGGGACGTTCTTCGCTGTCCTGATCGCCCTGCGTGCCGACGTCTGGCGGGCACTCCGCGGCTTCATCCTCGGACTCAGGTCCGCCGAGGGGCGCCAGCAAGAAGGTTGGCATCTGGCCATCCTGGTCCTCATCGGTTCCGTCCCAACCGCCGCGATTGGTCTTGGCCTCAAGGAAGTATTCGAAACCCTCAACGCGCCCGTCCCAGTGTCCTTCGCACTGGCCGTGACTGGCCTGCTACTCTGGTTTAGTCCCACGCGTGGCGGGCGCACCGAAGCGACGAGCCTCACATGGCGTGACGGACTCATCGCTGGCATCGCCCAAGGCCTCGCGGTGATCCCTGGCATCAGCCGCTCTGGAAGTACCATCACCACCCTCTTGTGGCGCAATGTAGACGCCGCGCTTGCCGCCAAACTATCGTTCCTGATGTACCTGGTGGCATCGGCAGGGGTGGCGGTTTTGGGCCTTACCGAGGTCCGCGATGCTGCGCTCGGTTGGTCTGCCCTCGGCTGGATGACGCTCACGTCGTTCATCACGGGATGGCTGGCCCTCATCTGGCTGTTTCGGCTTCTCAAGCGCGGCCAATTCCGGTGGTTCGCGCCGTACCTGTGGGCCATATCGGCCTTGACACTGGCGCGAGTCTTCGTTGCTTAACCGTTCTTCGGCCGGCCTACGGGGCTTGGCCTCACACCGCGCTATGCTCGTGCGGTTGACCGCACTCAAGGAGAGACATCCATGACCGTCGTAACCCGCATTGCCCCCTCCCCAACCGGCGATCCCCACGTCGGCACCGCCTATGTCGGCTTGTTTAACTACGCGTACGCGCGCCGGCACGGAGGACGCTTTGTGCTGCGCATTGAAGACACGGACCGCGAGCGCTACCAGGCCGACGCGGAAACACACATCCTTGAGATGTTTGCTTGGCTCGGCATCGCCCCGGACGAGAGCCCGCTGGCAGGCGGGCCAAACGGACCGTACAAGCAAAGCGAACGGCTGGAGATCTACCAAGCGCACATCGATCAGCTGCTCAATGCCGGGGTCGCATACCGGGCGTTTGAAACCGAAGAAGAGCTTGAGGCCATGCGTAAAGAACAGAAACAGCGCGGTTTGAAGCTTGGGTACGACGGACGCGGCCGCACGCTTCCCAAAGAGGAGCAGGATGCGCGGGCCAACAACGGTGAGCCGCACGTGATTCGACTTGCCACACCCGATGAGGGCGAGACCGCCTTTGATGATCTGCTTCGCGGACAGATCGCGATCGGGAACGACGAGATTCGCGATCCCGTCCTCATCAAAAGCGATGGGTACCCCACCTACCACTTCGCAAACGTGGTGGACGACCACCTGATGGGCGTCACGCACGTCATGCGGGCCGAGGAGTGGGTCACCAGCACCCCCATCCATGTCCTGCTGTATCAGGCCTTCGGCTGGACCCTGCCCACATTTGCGCACCTGCCGCTACTGCGCAACCCAGACAAGTCCAAAATCAGTAAACGCAAGCTCGACACCAGCGTCGCGTCCTACCGCGAGCAAGGCATCCTGCCAGAAGCGCTCCTTAACTTCCTTGCCACCATGGGTTGGAGCATGCCCGACGGACGTGAGGTGTTCACGCTGGACGAGATGGTTGATGCCTTCGATCCGGCACGCATTTCGCTCGGCGGACCGGTCTTTGACCTAAAGAAACTGCGGCACCTGAACGGTGTGTACCTGCGGGACGTCCTCGATCTCGAAGAGGTTGCCCGCCGTGTCACTCCGTTGTTCGAACAAGCCGGCTACCCACAAGACGACCCCGAATACCTGCTTGATGTGGTCGATGTGCTCAGGCCGCGCGCCGAAACGCTCAACGATTTCGTCGACCAAGGCGGGTACTTTTTCGTCGACACGCTCGACTACACCGATGACGCCAGGAAACGCATCGCTGGCGGCCAGCAGGTCCTTGAGGACCTCGAACGTGAACTATCGATGCTGGACGTGTTTGACGAGGACGCCATCGATGACGTCCTTGAAGACTACATGCGGTCGCGAGAATTAAAAAAGCCGGCGGTTCTGATGCCCTTGCGGGCGGCGTTGACGGGTACCACCAACGCCCCATCGGTCACCGATCTGATCGCTATTCTGGGCCGCTCACGGGTGTTAACCCGCATCGGTCGCGCGCTATCGGACATGACGTCTTCCCTGCCGGATGACCACCCGAGTGACGAGGACGCCGCCGAAACCGAAGCCAAACCGAAAGCCAAAGCCAAAGACCCAGCGCAAGGCCCAAGCGCCTAAACGATGGGCTGGTTTGACCGGTTAAAGGAGGGCTTGCGGGGCACCAGGGCCAACCTTGGGTCTGAACTTACGGCCGGACGCACCCTCGACTGGGACGAGGTGGAGTTCAGCTTGGTCGCGGCTGACGTCGGCGCCGCGGCTGCGGCCGCCATTGTTGCGGAAGCAAAAGAGGCCCACGAACGTGGTGATACGCCACAAGCGGCCGTAAGACAAGCGCTCGTTGACCGGCTGGAACCGAACCGTATGCGGCAGTCGTTACGCCGTGTTGGGTTTGAACTGGGGGGCACCCAAAAGCCGGTGGAGCCTAGCGGTCACGTGATCATGATGGTCGGCGTGAACGGTGTGGGTAAGACCACCAGCATCGCCAAACTAGGCCAGTACTATCAGGCGTTAGGGCGGTCTGTCTCCTTCGCGGCGGGCGATACGTTTCGCGCCGCAGGTTCCGAGCAACTCGGGGTGTGGGGCGAACGTCTGAATATTCCAACCCAGACGGGCGCCCAAGGCAGCGATCCCGGCGCCGTGGCGTTTGAGGCAGCCCAAGCACGCGCCGCTGAAGCACGCGACCTCCTCATCGTCGACACCGCAGGCCGGCTGCACACCCAGCACAACCTCATGCAGGAACTGGTGAAGATCAAACGCGTGATCGGCAAGGCTGACGAGGGCGAACCGAAAGACATCTGGCTGGTGCTGGACGCCGTGACCGGCCAGAACGGCCTCAACCAGGCGAAACGTTTTCACGACGCTGTCGGACTGACCGGCGTGATCGTGACCAAGCTTGATGGCACCGCCAAGGGTGGCATTCTCGTCCCGATCGTTCAAGAGTTAGGGGTTCCGATTAAATTTGTAGGCGTCGGTGAATCCGCCGATGACCTGCAGCCGTTCGATCCTGTCGCGTACGCCACCGCGCTGGTTGGGTTGGACCCACAAGCCGCATGATGCCGGTCCTTCTCGCCTGCGCAACTGAACTTGAAGCCCAACCGGTTCTTGAGCGTCTACAGGAAACCGAAACGCACGAATTGACGGGTGGTGTGACCGTCCACCGCGGACGGCTCGCAGGCGTGCCGTGCGACCTCGCGATTGTGGGTGTGGGCAAGGCGGCGGCTGCTGCAGGCACGGCCGTGGCGCTTGCCAGCCAACCGAGCGGCTACAGCGTCTGTGTCTCCATCGGCCTTGCTGGGGTGTACACAGGCGAGTTTGTGCCGGTGGGTGCCACCGTTGTTGCGGCCGAAGACGTGGACTTAGACGGCGGTGCGCTGAACACCAGCGGCCGCACTTCCCTCGAGACGATCGGTCTGGCGCGGCTCCCGGCAACCCGCACATCTGAAGCTGTGTATGACCTGATTGAAACCGACCGCGCGTGGCGTGAACGCTTTGCGGCCAGCAGCGGTGTCGTTCCCTTGCGCTTTGCCACGTCGGATGCGGTGTCTGCAGATCTTGATACCGCTGAGGCGCGACGCGTAGCCTCCGAGGCTGCCATTGAGTCGATGGAAGGCCATGCGGTCGGCCTGACCGCCGCTAGGTTCGGTGTCCCGTTCGCTGAGGTCCGCGCGGTCAGCAATGCGGCAGGCGTACGGGACAAGGACGCCTGGCAAATCCGCGGACCACTCCGGAAGTTGGCGACCGTTCTCGAGGCAACCCTCAAGGCGTACGCGTCGTAGGTCCGCCCGGTAGGGCCTGCGGTAACCTTGCCGCATGAGCCTTCACACCGGACTCGACATCCTGGCGGCAGCGCGCGCCGGACGCTACGGCGTTGGCGCCTTCAACACCAACAACATGGAAATCACGCAGGCGGTCCTTGAAGCCGCCGAAGAAGCACGCAGCCCGGTGCTTCTTGCCATGTCTGAAGGGGCCCTCAAGTACGGCGGGAGCGACCTGCCCCGCATGGTGATCTCCATGGCGGAACGCAGCAGCGTGCCGGTCGCCGTCCACCTCGATCACGGCAGCAGCTTCGAGAGTTGCATGCGTGCAATACGCCACGGCTTCACCAGCGTCATGATCGATAAGTCCCACGAGGACGAAGCCGACAACATTGCCGAAACCGCTCGCGTGGTCGAGGCCGCGCATGCCGTCGGGGTCACCGTCGAAGCGGAGATTGGTCGCTTGGGCGGGGTCGAAGAACACGTGGTCGTCGCCGAAGAGGACGCGATCCTCACCAAACCCGAAGAAGCCGAACGTTTCATGGAGCAAAGCGGCGCCGATTACCTGG
>CAJXNS010000030.1 GCA_913057165.1 uncultured Trueperaceae bacterium | reverse complement strand
CGAAGGCGTGACCGACGCCTGGGTAGACGGTGATTTCGTGAGGCACACCGGCCTGCGCAAGGCCGGCCTCAAAGGCGTCGACTTCCGCGACCGCGATTTGTGCGTCTTCCTCACCGAAGATGCCGAGCACAGGACCGGGCAGGGCCGCCAAGCGTGCAGGGTCCGTCTCGAGGGTGCCGTAGAAGACACCCGTCGCGGCAGGGCGGTCGTCTTGGAGCGAGAAGGCAAGGGCGGCCCCGCCGCCGTAACAGAAGCCCATCACGGCGATGCGGTCTGGATCCACGCGCGGATCGGCCTGTAAGGCGGTCATGACCGTGGCCAGATCGGCATTGATCTGCTCTCGGGGTGTGGCGATGACGTTCCAGATGGCAGCGGGGACGGTGCGTACGCTGACACCCCGGAAGGTGTCAGGGGCCACCACGTGGTAGCCAAGTTCTGCGAGGGCGTCGGCTTTACCGGTGATGTCGCTGCGTAGGCCCCAGAACTCGTGAATCATGACCACAGCGGGATGCGGCCCAGGTCCCGTCGGGGTGGCTTCGTAGGCCAAGACGGACGGACCGCTGGCGCTTTGGAAGCTGACGTTGCTGAGACTTGCGACGGTTCCGGCCGTCTGTGCGCGGTCCCAGGCAACGGTCGCTGCCAGCGCAAGGCCGGCTGTGAGGACAAGCACAAGTAGGCCAACAAGGATTCGCCTTAGGATTCGCATGCCGCACCATAAAAGATTGAGGCCCCCTGGGCGGGGGCCTCGGCATTACAGCGTGTGGTTTCGGGCGTGGCGTTAGAGCACTTGCATGACGTAGTCGTCGGTGGCTTGCTCAAGCGCATCGGGGTTCGCGATGTACACACCGCGGGTGCCTTCGAGGGCGCCGTCGCTGCGCAGTTCGCCAAGGATGCGCGTGATGGTCACGCGGCTACTGCCGGTCAGGTCGGCAAGGTCTTCGTGGGTCAGCGCCAACGGCAGTTTGAGCGCGCCTTGGGTTTCGTCGCTTGGTTGCCCGAACTGGTGTGCGAGGCGGAGGAAGGCGCGTGTGACGCGGGCACCGACAGGCATTTCGGCTTCGTTGAGCATCTCGCGGCTGCGGCGCAGTTGGCGAGCGAAGCTTTGCAGCACGTAATCCCGCAAATTGCGGTCGTTCATGGCTTGCTGCGGATCAAGCGGCGTTAGGCAGCTTTCATGAACCGCTTGCACGGTTTCGGCGTGATCGCCACCGTCGAGTGAGGCGAGGCCTAGCACGTCGCCTGGGCCGTAGAGGTCTGCGATGCGGTCACGTCCCAAGCTGGTGGGAACCACCGCTTTGAGCACGCCATAGTTGACGACGTAGAGGCTTGCCGCTTCTCGTCCTGCTTCGTAGAGCACGTCGTCAGGATTGAGTGTGCGGGTGGGGAGGGCGAGTGTCGCAGGAACCACGTCGGGGGTGGTGCATGCGCCTGGGTTGTTCAGGGTGCTGAAGGTATCGAGCATGTTGAGGTTCCTTTCACCGGATCTTCGGGTCCGGACCGTTGTTGGTTGATAGCGCGACGGCGATCCTGCCGTCGGTTGCTACAGAAAATGTAGCACGCGTTGAGGTGGGGTGTCTACCCCATTTTCGTGTGCTAAACGACACTTCTCACGTATTTCTCACGTGGGGCACTCGGGATTATCCTCGGAACTGTTCCGATTCACGTCCTGCACGGCACAGATCGCTTTTTCCTCGTGAGTCTTTTCACAAGGCGTCATTCTCAGGTTTCATTTGACAGCCGCAGCACCATGCCTTATTCTTTAAGGTAATGCAACGGATGTCCCCCGCCCAGAGCCGTGTTTATGAGCGCTTGCAGCGCGCATTCGTGGAGACAGGCTCAGCGCCGGATCTTGCGGAGTTAGCCCGTGAGCTTGGCATTCACTACGTAAGCCTGAAACAACATCTGCAAGCCCTGTCGAACAAGGGGCACCTCGTGTTTGAAAGCCGCGGGCGAGGTCGTTCCCCACGCTTGGAACTCCCGGCGGCCTCAACCGGCGTACCGGTCCTTGGCTCGATTCCCGCTGGCCCCCTCAGTGAAGCCGTCGAACACGCTGAAGCGTTCCTACCCATAGGCCTTGGTAACAGCGGCGGTTTTGCGCTCCGCGTGCACGGGGACTCAATGGCCGATCTCATCCAAAACGGCGACGTGGTCTTGTTCGAAAAACGACCACTCCAAAGAAGTGGGGAGATCTGTGCGGTTCGGGTGGGCGAGGAGGACGTCACCCTCAAGTATTTGGACCGCGTGTCGCCACAAATGTTCGCCCTGCGCCCCCATAACGCCGACTACCCCACCGTTGAGGCAGACGCCAACGATGTCCACGTAGAAGGCGTCTACAAGGGCCTGCTTCGGGGCGCCATGCTCGATATCCTCACCGACGCCGACAACTAGCGCCCACCGCTAACGAAGCCAACCCCCGTTGGGACCGCCTGCACATTCATGCAGGCGGGAATTTTTGCGGGGTCTTGACAAACTTTGACCTCTTAGCCTAAATTGGCGCCATACTAAAACGCTTTAGTGACGACCGCAGGGGTTTCCACCCCAGCTGAAATATCGCTATCGCCACACGCCAGAAAGGAGAGATGTCGCCGTAGCGACAGCCACCATGACCTACCTACGCGGCCGCTCTACCAGCATCACCTTGGTCACACTCGGACTCATCGTCCTGTCGGCCGCCATGCTGTGGTGGGCGATTTACTACGCCAAGGCCTCAACCGCCACCATCACCTACAGCGGCAACCTCGCAAGCTTGACCCCGTGCATCGTCCTCAACACCGCCACCTGCACAGGGATTGAGACAGGTAACGAATACCCCTCCCCAGGCGAGTTCTTTGAAGACGAACGTGACACCCTCGCCGACTATTTTGAGGAGCTCATCGCACCCAACGGCATCGCCCGCTATCAACCGGGCGTCGCCTGGTTCAGCCTCGCCCTCATCGCCCTCGGTATCGGAGTGGCCTTCAGGACACCAGGCGTCAGCCTCAACACGTTCCTCAACCACGATCACTTCGTCGCATTCGTCTTCATCCTTCCAAGCGCGATTGGCTTTTTTACGTTCTTCCTTTATCCAGCGTTCAACGCCCTGCTCATCTCGTTCCACGAGTGGAACCTCCTGAGGGCTCCCAAGTTTGTTGGCTTTGAAAAGTTTGAAGAACTCTTTGCTGACCGCCGCTTCTGGCGCTCCATGCGCGTCACACTTGCGTACGTCCTCTGGAACATCCCTATCCAAACGGTTCTTGCGCTGTTCATCGCCGTGCTTCTCGATCGGACAAGCAACTGGCTCACAGGCGCTGTCAGAAGCCTCATGGTCTTGCCTTGGCTGCTGCCCCCTGTCGTCGTCGGCCTTCTCTGGCTGTGGATGCTCGACCCGCTTCTTGGCGTGGTCAACGTCCTGCTAACCAGCGTGGGTATCGACCGTCAACCGTTCCTAGGCTCACCCGATCAGGTCATTCCCACGATCGCTGGCATCAACATCTGGCAGTACACCGGCTACACCGCCGTTCTGTTCTTCGCCGGGCTTAAAACCATCCCGCGAGAGCTCTACCAAGCAGCGTCCATCGACGGCGCCACCGTCTGGCAGCAGTTCTGGCGAATCACCCTGCCGCTCCTCCGTCCCGTCACTATCTTCGTGCTGGTCACCAGCATCATCGGATCCTTCCAGGTGTTCGACACCGTCGCCATCACGACCGGTGCCGGTCCCGAAGGCGGCGGCCCTGCCGGCGCATCAAGCGTGATCCTCTACTACATCTTCGACAAGATCTTTAACCGCGGCTTCGACATGGGCTTAGCTGCGGCCGCCTCCGTTGCCCTTTTCTTGGTTCTTGTCACCGTCACGATCATCCAACTCCGTTTCTCACGCGCCGGCGAAAGCGAACTCGCCGACTACAGCTGAGGCCATCATGACCACCGTCCAAGGCACACCACACGACCAAGCCATCCGCAAAGCGCGCCTCACCAAACGGGTGACGTCCATCCTGGTCTACCTGGCACTATTCGCGTTCAGCTTCACCATTCTTTTCCCGTTCTACTGGGTGGTCCGCACCGCCCTCACCGACCCAGCACTGCTGTTCGGCAACATCCGGTCACTCGTCCCCACCGACGCCACAGGCGTCAACTTCCTGCGCGTGATGGGCCTTTTCGATCCACAAATCCTGATCGAAGAGGGCGCAACCAACGTCTCACCGGGACGCCTGAACTTCCTGCTCTTCATCCGCAACAGCCTGATCGTGGGCATCACGATCACCGTCGGGCAGGTGTTCTTCAGTGCCACCGCCGCCTACGCCTTCGCGCGGCTGAAATTCCCAGGCCGAGACACGCTCTTTGCGCTTTACGTCGCCGGCCTCATGATCCCCGCGATTGTGCTGTTCATCCCGAACTACGTGCTCGTGCGCGAACTGGGATGGATCAACACCTTTGCCGGCATCATCGCCCCCAGCCTGTTGATGACCCCCTTCGCCGTGTTTTTCATGCGGCAGTTCTTCTTAAGCCTCAACACCAGCATCGAAGAGGCCGCCATCCTGGATGGCGCCACCAAGGTTGGCTACTTCACGCGGATCGCCCTACCCTTGGTTCAAGGACCCGCCCTGACGCTCGGCGTGCTCACCTTCATCCTGAACTGGAACCAATACCTCTGGCCATTCGTTGTCGGACGGGCCGAAGAGGTCAGGATGCTCACCGTTGCCCTCTCGATCTTCCGCAGCCAAACCCCTCAAGGCGCACCCGACTGGACCGGGCTCATGGCAGCCGCCGCGTTGTCCATCATCCCGTCCGTCTTGCTCTTCGTTTTCCTCGGCCGCCGCGTCGTCGATTCCATCCAATTCTCGGGCTTTAAGTGAGCCTACGTTCCGTCCCTACCTTGGGCCATCCGGCCCGCCACCGTTCTGGGCATTCCTCCATCAGGAATGCGAAAGGAGAAAGCATGAAGCAAGCCCTCACCGCCATCCTGCTCGCGTTGTTCGCATGGTCCAGCGCCCAAGCGCAAACCATCGATTACGTCCTGTGGGACACCAACCAACTCCCGGCGTACCAGCAGTGCGCTGCCGACTTTGAAGCCGAAACCGGCATCACCGTCGAAATTGAGCAACTCGGATGGGGCGACTACTGGTCGTTCATCCAAACCGGCTTTGTCAGCGGTGAAGCGCCGGACGTGTTCACCAACCACCTGGCGCGCTACCCCGAATTCGTCTCGCTTGGCCAGCTCGTCGACATCCAACCCTGGGTGGAGCGTGACGGCGTTGATACCGGCCAGTACTACGAAGGCTTGGCTGAGCTGTGGACGCGTGACGGCGGTCGCTACGGCCTGCCCAAAGATTGGGACACCGTTGCCATCGTCTACAACAAAGACGCTCTAGCTGCAGCCGGCGTCACCGAAGAAGAACTCAACAACGCCACCTGGGATCCCGAGACCGGCGGTACGTTCGAAGAGATCATCGCCCGCCTCACAGTCGACGCCAACGGCAACAACGGCCTGTCGCCCGACTTTGACGCGAATAACGTTGAGCAGTACGGCTTTGTGACCGACTTTGGTGGCGCTGGCGCCTACGGCCAAACCCAGTGGAGCTGGCTGACCCACACGACCGGCTTTGAGTTCAACAACGGCACCTGGGGCGACGAGTACTACTACGACGACCCGCGCTTCTCACAGTCCGTGCAGTGGATGGCCGACCTGATGCTCGACAAAGGCTTCATGCCTTCGATGGAAGACCAAGGCTCGCTTGGCCACGCCGCGATCTTCCAGTCGGGCACGGCTGCACTGGTGTCCGACGGCTCGTGGATGATCGGGACGTACCTGGGTAGCGAGTTTGATGTTGGCTTCGCCCGTCTCCCCATCGGCCCCGAAGGCCGCAAGAGCATGTTCAACGGCCTGGCCGACTCGATTTGGGTTGGTACCGACGAGCCCGAAGCTTCCTGGGAATGGGTGAAGTACCTCGGCTCAGAAGCCTGCCAGATGGTGGTTGGCGAGTCGGGCGTGGTGTTCCCCGCGATCCCATCGGCCGCGGAGCGTTCGCTGCAAGTGCGCGAAGAGGCCGGCGTCGACGTGAGCGCTTTTACCGAGCAAGCGGCTGAAGACGGCGGGACCTTCCTGTTCCCCATCACCGACTACGGCTCGGAGATCCAAACGATCATGTCCGAAGCCATCCAAACCGTCGGTTTGGGCGACGCGGAAGCGGCCGACATCTTCCCGGAAGTGAACGAAGAGATCAACGACCTGTTCTAAGCCACGTTCAACACTGGAGGGACACTGTAGCGTCCCTCCAGTCCCCTATTTTGTGACGCTTTTATTCAAACTCTCACGAAAGGACGTTTGCACGTGCGCGCAGCCGCTCTCATCCTCATGTTGGCCGGTCTGGTGACGGGTGGCGCCTCCACCCCAGGAGACCCCTTGGTGACGGCAGCCCCGAGCGCGGTCGTACCCGCCCAGTTTGCCTGGGGATACAACGCCTCTGAAGCGACGTGCGAAGGCTCCTTTGTGCGGCATAAGCTTGACTTCAAAACGGTCACCCGCGGTCCTGAAGTCACCTACTACGACAGCAACGGCGCAGGGGTAGCTGCTGCCGATCTGGATCGTGACGGCGACCTGGATCTTGTGTTTGCGAACCTAGAAGGCCCCAACACGGTGGCGTGGAACCAGGGTGGCATGCAATTCAAAATGCAGCGCCTTGACCACGGACGATCGCGTGGCGTGGCCGTGCTTGACGCCGACGGTAACGGCCGGCTTGACCTGGTGTTCACCCAAGGTCTTGGCTCACTCAGCCGCTTCGAACTCATGGACCTCAACGCCGACGGTGGCGGTCGGTTTGAACGTCGCACCCTTCCGGGCGTGCTCACACCTGCCTACGCGATGGCGTGGACCGATATTGATGGTGACGGCGATTTGGACCTGGCCACCGCGTCGTACGACACGCTCCTATCCAAAGCGCAAGGGCCAGGATTTTTGAGTGGCGCTGGCGCGGGCGTCATGCTCTACGAAAACGTGGACGGCCGCTTCCACGGCACAAAACTGGCGGACAGTAGCCAAGCACTGGCCGTCACCTTCTTTGACGTCAACCATGACGGACTTCCGGACCTTCTGGTCGGCAACGACTTTGAGGTACCAGACGATGCCTTCATCAACCCGGGAGAAACAGCGGGGGTGTGGGAACGCCTGGACGCCCTACCCACCATCACCCAGAACACCATGGGGTTCGATGTTGCTGACTTTGACGGGGACGGCAGGCTGGACCTGTTCGCCACCGACATGAAGCCACCGACCTTCACCGAGCCCGAAAGGGTCGCGGCCTGGATGCCGCTTTTACAGCGCGGCTACGAGCAAAGCCGCGTGTCCGACCAGCAGGTCGCCGAAAACGTGATGCTGCTCAATCGTGGTGACCGCTTTGAAAATGTGGCGTACGCCCGCGGTATCGACGCAACCGGTTGGAGTTGGTCAGGTCTCGCGGGTGACCTCAACCACGACGGTTTTCAAGACCTGTATGTGGTCAATGGCATGGTGGCCAAAGAGGCATTCGGGCACCTTCCCGATTACGCGTTGGTCGAACCCAACCACGCCTTTGAGGGCGGCGCCGGCGGCTTTACGGCGCGCAATGAGTGGGGCCTGGCCGCTACCGACAGCGGTCGCGGCATGATCCTTGCTGATATCGATAGCGACGGTGACCTGGACGTGGTGATCAACAACCTCAACGCCCCCGCGGTTGTGTTTGAAAACCGGTTGTGCCATCAAGGCGAATCGATTCAAGTCACCCTTAAAGACCCCACCAACGCCAATGCCGACGCGTTTGGAAGTGTCGTTCGCCTACACTCCGGTGACCGCCAATGGGTACGCCGTCATGACGCCACACGCGGGTATCTGAGTGGCTACAACGGACCGCTGCATGTGGGCGTACCCAACGACGCAGCAGCCGATGGACTGACCCTCGACGTGGTGTGGCCAGACGGCGCCATCAGTGCCTCAGAGGTACCCCAAGGGGCGAATGTGGTGACGGTGTCACGCGCAGCGGGTGGGGGTGCGCCATGACCCTCGCGACGTTGCTGCACCCCGGGCGGCAAGCACGGTTCGCGGTCATCGCAGCCGCCATCGGGCTTACCACTGGATCGTTCCTCGTGGGTGCAGGCCTTACGCCGCTGTGGCTTGGATCGGTCACCGGCTTTGCGGTTGCGGGCGTGCCGTGGTTACTCAAGTGGCGCAGCGACCTCAAGTCATGGGGCTTTGCGGTCACCCTGCTAGGCGTGCTGGTTGTCCTGCAAGGCGTGCACAGCCTTGAGCACTTGGTGCAACTGGCGCAGCTTTACGTCTTACAGTGGCCGCTTCAGCGTTCGCTTGGGTTGATCACGTCCGCGAATGTGGAATGGGTTCACCTGGCTTGGAACCTGGTCGTCCTCGCGGGCGTCATCTACCTCATGACGCGCGGTTTTCGTAACGTTTGGATGTGGGCCCTGCTTGTGTGGGCAGGCCTGCACACACTTGAGCACGCGTACCTGTTTGCGCGCTACTTGCAGGTTGCACGCGAAATAAATGGTTTTGGCCTGCCGTCTTTTGGCGCGAGCCAAAGCCTGCCTGGGGTGCTCGGACGCGACGGCTGGTTATCGCAACAGTCTTGGTGCGGCCGCATCGCAGGCATCACAACGGCACCTCGTGCCGTGATTCACTTCGGTTGGAACGCGGGGGAAGCCGCCCTGCTGCTTGTCGCCGCGCGCTCGAACCTTCCTCGGTTCTCCAACATCACTCCATCCCCCACCACGCCTAGAGGAGGCAACGCATGACCAAGATCACGTTCATTGGCGCCGGCAGTACCGTCTTCGCCAAAAACCTACTCGTCGACATCCTGTCGTTCCCGGAGCTTTCTGACGCCACCGTCACCCTGTTCGACATTGACCCCCACCGGCTGGATCTGTCGCACCGCGTGGCCCAGCGGGTGGCCGACGCCATCGGCGCGAAGCCAACCCTTGAGGCGACCACCGATCGCGAGAAGGCGCTCGATGGGGCTGATTACGCCATCAACATGATCCAAGTGGGCGGGTACGACCCGGCCACCATCACCGACTTTGAGATCCCCAAGAAGTACGGCCTTCGGCAGACCATCGGCGACACGCTTGGGATCGGCGGCATTATGAGGGCCTTGCGCACCGTGCCAGTCTTGGTTGATATGGCGCGCGATATGGAACGACTCGCGCCCAACGTGACGCACATCAACTACGTCAACCCCATGGCGATCAACATTTGGGCGTTGACGCGCGCGACGTCGATTGCCACCGTTGGCCTCTGCCACTCAGTGCCTGGAACTGCAGCCGAACTGGCCGAAGATATCGGCGTGCCCGCCAATGAGGTCGACTACCTGGTGGGCGGCATCAACCACTTGGCGTTCTACTTGAAGTTTGAGCACCAGGGCCGCGACCTATATCCCGAAATTCGCAAGGTACTCGAGTCTGGCACCATGCCCGAGCACAACCAGGTGCGCTACGAGATGTTCAAGCGCCTTGGGTACTTCGTAACGGAATCGAGCGAGCATTTTGCGGAGTACGTGCCTTACTTCATTAAGAGCCACCGACCCGAGTTGATCGAGCGGTTCAACATCCCGCTCGATGAGTACGTTTACCGCTGCCAAGCCGGCCTGAAATCATGGGAGTTCATCGAACGCGAGCTTGAGAACCCCGGTTCGCAAGATGCCGAAGAGCTGCGTGGCTTGCTTGAAGAAACACCGCTGATGCCGACCATGGTGGACGCTTCCGTGAATTCGTTTAAGAAGTTGGGCGACGTCACCCGTAGCGTGGAGTACGGCTCGAACATCATTTACGCCATGGAAACCGGCGATCCACAGGTCATTTACGGCAACGTGCCGAACACCGGTTTGATCGATAACCTGCCGTCGGACGCGGTGGTGGAGGTCCCGATTTTGGTGGACCGCCAAGGCTTGCAGCCCACCCACGTGGGCTCGATTCCGCCGCACTTGACTGCGCTCATGTCGACGCACATCAACGTCCAAAGGCTGGTGGTTGAAGCGGTCCTGACCGGTAACCGCGACCACGTCTATCATGCCGCCATGATGGATCCTCACACGGCGTCGGAACTGCCGCTGGATGAGATTTGGGCGCTGGTCGATGACCTGATCGACGCCCACGGTGATTACATTCCCGATGAGTTGCGGGAGAAGGTGGCGACGCCTGCCTAAGGGCGGGCGTGAGAAGATGGCGCGCGATGACCACTGAACCATCCAAACGCGCCACCGCCCGTCAGGTCGCAGACCTGGCGGGCGTCTCACCCACCACCGTGTCGTTCGTCCTGAACGACGTGAAGGGTGCCAACATCAGTCCTGCCACCCAGGAACGGGTGCGGGCGGCGGCCGAATCGCTGGGGTACGCCCCGTCGGCCGCCGCCCGTTCTTTGGTGTCTGGCAAAACGAAAACCGTCGGTTTGGTTGTCGGTCACGCCGAGCATCTGCTGGTGGACGTGTTTATCCCCCAGCTTCTGTTTGGTCTTAATCAAGTCGCGCGCAAGCGCGGGTATCGCGTACTGATCGAAGCCATTGAGGACGTGCACCGCAGCGACGCGTATACCGAACTGGTGCATGCACGTCATATCGACGGCCTGGTGCTGCTTAACCCTCGCAGCGACGATCAGGGTTTGGGCGCTTTGCTTTCCAGCGACTTTCCGACGGTCACCCTCGGGAAAATCCCCGGTTTTGACACCTACCGGGTATACACGAACGACCGCGTTGGCATGCGACTGATCGCGGCGCACCTGGCTGAGATCGGGCATACCAAGGTGGGTCACGTGACGTTTTCACCGAGGCTGTTTTTTGCGACCGAAGGCCGCTTGAAAGGTATGCGGCAAGGCCTTGCTGACCATGGGCTCGAACTACCGGACTCGTTGATTGAGGAAGGTAACTACAGTGCGGAGAGTGGTTACCACGCCGCGAACCGGCTTCTTGACCGGCACCCGGATCTGACGGCCATCGCGTGTGGCAACGACACGGTTGCCATTGGCGTGCTGCTGGCTGTGCAGGAGCGTGGCTTGCGGGTACCTGATGATGTCGCAGTGGCAGGTTACGACGACATTCCAACCGCGCGCTGGATGACCCCGCCACTGACGACGGTACGGAGCGATGCGGTGGCGTCCGGCAAGCGATCGATGGGCATGCTGGCGGACCTGATGGAGGGTCGGACGCCTGCGGAGCGTCACGTGCGGCTTAATGAAACGCTGCTGGTACGGCGTTCAACGGTCGCAGACGCCACCATGGACTGATCAACGGGTGAAATCGTCCTTGACAGGTTCAAGATAAGCGTTTACATTTGGGCTAACACGCGTTAGTTCACGCTGTGTGCAGCCCGCACCGGCAAAAAGGCGTCTCCACCCCGGGTTCGGTGGGTCGCCCAACGGCCGGTACAGCGGTAGGCCTTGCCTGCCGACGGGACTTTAAGGGAACGGAAAGGAACACCGCATGAAGAAACTGCTTCTCGCCCTTGCCGCGCTGACCGCCTTCGGGTTCGCCAGCGCCCAAACGCTCACCGTGTGGGTTTGGGACATCAACAAACCCGCCCTGGAGAGCACCATCGACAGCTTCCAAGAGATGCACCCCGGCGTGGAGGTTGTCGTCGAAGATCTCGGTAACCAAAACGTGTACGACCGCGGCCTTGCCGGCTGCGCCGCCGGCGGGTTCGACATGCCCGACGTCTACCTCGTCGAAAACAACGAGGCGGAAGTGTTCTGGGCGCAATTCCCCGACTGCTTCACGGACCTCACCACCCTCGGCGGCGAAGAGCTTCTGCCGCTCTTCCCTGACTTCAAGTGGTCTGAACTGACCGCCGGCGACGCCATTTACGCCGTGCCGTTTGACTCGGGCCCCACCGCGATGTTCTACCGCCGTGACCTGTACGAACAGGCCGGGGTGGACGCCACCGCCATCGAAACGTGGGATGACTACATCGCCGCGGGCGTGGCCATCAACGAAACCTTCGACGGCAACGTCAAGGTCGGCATGATGGGTAAAGGCTCGGACGACGAGTGGTTCCGCATGCTCGCCAACCAAGCCGGCTGCTTCTACTTCGACCAAGCCGCCACGGAAGTCACCGTCAACCAGCCCGGTTGCGTCCAAGCCATGGAAACCATGAAGGACGTCTGGGATTCGGGTGCCATCCGCGCCGGCGGTTGGGTTGAGCAAATCCAATCCTTCCAGAACGACGAGCTTGCCAGCGCCTTCTTCGGCTCCTGGTACACCGGCACCATCCAAGCCGAAGCCCCCGATCAAGCCGGCCAGTGGGGCGTCTACCTCACCCCGGCCTTTGAAGAGGGTGGCGTTCGCGCCAGCAACCTGGGTGGTTCGGCCCTGGCGATCCCTGCCAGCAGCGACAACCCCGAGCTGGCGTACGACTTCGTCGTGAACGCCCTCGCCGACGAAGACAACCAGCTCAACATCCTCAACAACTACGGCCTCACGCCGTCGCTGCTCAGCCTTGGAAACGCCCCCGAACTTTCTGAGGGCGTGGACTACTGGGGCGGTCAAGCGATCTGGGAAGACATTCTCGGCACCCTCGGTGACGTGCCTGCCGTCAGCGGTACGCGTTACTTCCAAGAGGCCCGGAACGTCATGATCGTCGTGGTCAACGACTACCTCGACGGCAACTACGATTCGGCGCAAGCGGCCCTGGACGACGCCGCCAGCCAAATCGCTGCCAGCACCGGCCTGCCGGTCGCCGACTAAACCCACCGCAATCGCGTGGCGCCCCAACCCGGGGGGCGCCACGCTCCCTTTTTGAAGCAGGGAGACCCTCGTGTCCAGCCAGGCCCACGCCTCACCCCCCACCACGAGACGCCGCCGGTCCACCGGCCGCCGTCTCGCCCCCTATTTTTTTGTTGCGCCGTTCTTTCTTTTATTCGCCATCTTTTGGGTCTACCCAATCGCCTATTCGTTCGTTCTAAGCTTCATCAACACCCGCCAGCGCCCCTGGACGTTCGACTGGGACTTCAACTGGGGTCGGCTCATCCAAGACGACTTCTTTTGGAACGCCCTCGGCAACACCATGATCATCCTGGCGGTCCAAGTGCCGCTGATGCTGGCGCTCGCCACCCTGCTTGCCGTCGCCTTCAACAGCGAACTGCTTAAACTCAAAGGCTTCTACCGGTTCGCCTTCTTCGCGCCCCTCGTGCTCGGTGCGGTGCCGTACTCCGCTGTCTTCCGCCTCGTCTTCAACGAGCAGTACGGCGTCCTCAACTACGCGCTTGAATCGATCGGGCTCGGGGCCGTGCCATGGTTGTACGAAAGCACGCCTGCCTTAATCACCATCATGATTGCCATGACGTGGCGCTGGACGGGCTACAACGCGGTCATCCTCCTGTCAGGCTTGCAGTCCATCCCACTCGCGCTATACGAAGCCGCCCGGATTGACGGCGCTGGACCGTTCCAGCAATTCTTCAAGATCACAATCCCAATGCTCCGGCCGGTCCTCTTATTCACGTTCGTGCTGAGTACGATCGGGACGCTGCAGCTGTTCACCGAGCCGTGGCTCATCACCACCACCGGCCCGGGTAACGCCACAGAAACGCTGGTGACGTACCTGTACAAGCAAGGGTTCCGGAGCTTCAACTTCGGTTACGCCAGCGCAATCGCCTACACGGTGGCGCTTATCGCCGTGATCTTCAGCCTCCTGCAAATCCGCCTGGTCGGCGGCCGTGAGGTGGAACGATGAGACGCGACCGCCTGATCCGCAGCATCGTCCTGCACGCCCTACTCACCCCGCTCGCACTGCTGTTCCTCGCGCCGATCGTGTGGATGATCGTAGCGGCGACGCTGCCGAACAACGAAATCCTCGCCGCCCCACCCACCCTCACGCCAGGCAACGCCCTCCCGCAAAACTGGGCGGACTTAAACGACGACCTCAACTTCATCCGAGCGGTCACCAATTCGGTCGCCATCTCGGCCATCTTCACCAGTGTCGGCGTGCTCATTGCGGCAATGAGCGGTTACGCCTTCGCGAAATTCCGTTTCGCGGGACGGGCGCTGCTGTTCACGGTCGTGATCGGTGCGCTCACCATTCCGTTCGAGGTACGCGCCATTCCGCAATACCTGCTCGTCGCCCGCGACTTGGGGCTCAGCAACACCTGGTGGGCCATCATCCTTCCGTGGTTGGCGTACCCACTTGGGGTGTTCTTCATGCGCCAAAACATGCTGTCGATCCAAACCGAACTGCTGGAGGCGGCACGGATCGATGGTGCCAGCGAAGGACGCATCTTCGTGCAGATCGTGCTACCCATCATGCGTCCAGCCCTCGCCGCCGTCGCCCTCGTGATGTTCCTGTTCCAGTGGAACGACTACTTCTGGCCGCTGCTCATCCTCACCGACAAAGACGCGTACACCATCCCCGTCGCCCTCGGCACCCTTGTCGGCCTGACACGCGTCTCGTGGGGCGGCATCATGGTCGGAACCGCGATTGCCACCATTCCGTTTTTGCTGCTGTTCTTGTGGCTGCAACGCTTCTTCATTGCCGGCATCACAGCCGGCGCCGTGAAGGACTAATCCCAACGTGCACCCCATCTCCGAAAGGACGCAACCATGACCCTAGGCGTTTGTTACTACCCCGACCACTGGCCCCGCGAACGCTGGGCGCAAGATGCCAAGCAAATGAAAGAGCTGGGTATTGAACGCGTCCGCATTGGCGAGTTCGCCTGGAGCCTGATTGAACCCGAGCCTGGACGCTACGACTTTGAATGGCTCGACGCCGCGTTTGACACGCTGCACGACGCAGGCCTCGGGGTCATCCTTGGGACGCCGACCTCAACGGCACCCAAATGGTTGGTCGACCAGAACCCTGGCATGCTGCCCGTCGGTGCCGACGGCCGCGTGCGCGGGTTTGGCTCCCGCAAGCACTACTGCCACAGGAACGCCACCTACCGTCAAGAGAGCGACCGCATCGTCTCCGCTCTGGCGGAGCGTTACGCCTCCCATCCGGCCCTCGTCGCGTGGCAGACCGACAACGAGTACGGCTGTCACGACACGACCCGCTGCTGGTGCGACACCTGCCGCAGCGAATTCCGGACGTGGCTGAAAGACCGCTACCAAACCGTCGACGCGCTAAACGAGGCCTGGTGGACGGTGTTCTGGAGTCAGACGTACCGTTCGTTTGATGAGGTTGAACTGCCGGAGCAGGGCGTCACGGAAACCAACCCCAGCCACCGGCTGGACTTCTACCGTTTCGCGTCCGATGGGGTCGTGGGCTATAACCGCGTCCAGGTTGATGCGATCCGCAAGCACTCAGACCTCCCCATCACCCACAACAGCATGGGGCTGTTCCCCGATTACGACCACGTGGATTTGGTGGACGACCTCGACGTGATCGCGTGGGATAACTACCCGCTTGGCAACCTGGAAGAGTCACCCTTCCCAGACGACATCAAGCAGAAGTACTTACGTGTTGGGCATCCCGACCTCGTGTCGATGAGCCACGACCTCTACCGCGGGCTTAAAAACCTGCCGCACTGGATTATGGAGCAGCAACCGGGGCAGGTGAACTGGGCGTCCAACAACCCCCTTCCAGCCGAAGGGGCCGTTCGCCTGTGGAGCTTCCAAGCGTTCGGTCAAGGTGCTGAGATGGTGTCGTACTTCCGTTGGCGCGCCGCCGTCGGTGCGCAAGAGCTCATGCATGCGGGCCTGCTCAAGCACGACGGGACGCCCGACCAAGCGTTCAAGGAAGCCGGGATCGTCAATAGCGAACGCGCCGCCTTTGATGGCGACACTGTCCGCGAGCGTCTGTCCAGCGCAGCCGCCGTGCAGGAGGACGCACCGGTCGCCATCCTGGTGGATTACGACGACATGTGGTCGTCCCAAATCCAACCGCACGCGCAAGGCTTCGGCTACTGGACGGCCATGTTCGGACTGTACGAGCCGCTGCAAGAGATGGGCGTGCGCGTCGACCTCGTGCCGAAGAAGCGCCTCACCATGGACGGCGACCGCGGTCGCAGCCTAGACGGTTACAAGTTGGTGCTTGCGCCCGCCATGCAGATCACCACGGAGCCACTCGCGAAGGTCCTGACAGACTACGTCGCAGGCGGTGGACGGCTGCTGTTAGGCGCCCGTGCTGGCAGCAAGACCGCAAGCAACCTGGCGCACATGCAGCAGCCAGGCCACCTCTCAGACACCATCGGTGCGCAGGTCGTCCGCGTTGACGGCCTCCGCCCAGGCGTCACACGAACCGTGACCGCGGGCAGCCAAACGTGGACGTACGCCACTTGGGGTGATCTGATCGATGCCTCAGGCGGTGCGCAGGTGCTTGCCACGTACGACGATCCTGCCTGCCAAGGCAGCGCCGCGTACGTCGCGCGAAGCCACGGTCAAGGTGAATTCCGACTCCTCGGTGCCCTCCTGGACCTGCCGTCGATGCGGTCACTGCTGAAAGACTGGCTGAATGATCTTGGCGTACGCACGTGGGATCTTCCTGACGGCGTACGGCGGCACGGCCCTTACCTGGCGAACTACTTGGGTGAAACCCAATCGGCCCTGGGGCACACGCTGCCTCCGTTCGGTGTCGTCAAGCTGGACCTTGGAGAATGAGCCGCGCGGGCGCATGCTTGGCGGTCCGTCCGGGCCGCCACCGCGCCGGGTAATCTAAGCATTAGCATGCGTCCCAAACGACCTACCAGCTTTGAGGTGGCCCGCATTGCCGGTGTCTCCCGGTCGACGGTTTCGGTCGTCCTCAACGGCACCGAAGGCGTCACCATTGCCGAGCAAACCCGCGAGCGGGTCCTCAAAGCGGCTGAGTCACTGGGGTACGTCCCGTCGTACGCGGCACGCCAGTTGGCGTCGGGCAGGTCCCGCACCATCGGCGTGGCGATCTCCTACTCTGAGTATTTGAAGGTCGACGCCTACATTCCGCAGGCGCTGTATGCGATCAACGAGGCGGCCGTGGCCCGGGATTACGACGTGATCGTGGAGTACTTGGGCCGGACCGACGCGTTTGAAACGCTTGCCAAAGGCCGGCAGATTGACGGGTTGATCGTCGTTGGCGAGAAGAGGCGCGGTAGCGGCCTTGAAACCCTGAAAGGTTTGGGGCTTCCGTTGGTCGTCATCGGCCCGTCCAGCGATCAAGCATCGGTGGATGTCGACAACCGCGTGGCAACCACCCGCGCGGTGGAGCACCTGCAACAAAAAGGACGGAAGCGCCTTGCATACATCGCGTACGCACCCACCGAGGACGGCAGTTCACGCGAACGCGTGGAAGGCTGGCGGCAGGCGGTCGAAGCGGCCGGTGGCGACGCAAGCGAAGCATGGTTTGAGGTGGCCAACTTCACAGCGGAGAGTGGTCGACTGGCGGCCTTAAGGATTTTGCACCGCGTTCAGCCGGACGCCATCGTGTGCGGTAACGACATGATCGCTTTTGGGGCGATGACGGCGCTTCGCGAGCAGGGCATGACCATTCCCGATGACGTGGCCGTCACGGGTTTTGACGACATCCCCTTGGCCGCCCATGCCGTCCCACCGCTGACGACCATGCGTCTGCCGGCCGAACCGATGGGGCGTGAGGCCGCCACATGCCTCATTGACGCGCTCGAGCAAGACAGCGAACCTGCCGTATCGGCGCAGGTGGTTCCGGCGAGTCTGATCGAACGCGAATCCAGCGGTTAATTCCAAAATCAAGGTCCAGTGGCCCAAACCATGCTTTACCGTTGTTTCAGTCCAGACGTTTCCGAATGCCTGTGAGGCGTACGATGAGGCGATGAATAGCGTTTCCATTCGCTCAGCTTGGCTCGCTTCGATCGCATTTCTTCTCCTTGCGACCCTAGGTGTGACCGGAGCACAAGTCCCACCCGAAGGTGCCGATGTTGAAGCGCCGTTTGTGTGCCCAGAACCCGATGAACCGCCCCCTCCGCCCGCCAACGAGGCTGAGCGACAGGAACGCGAACGTCGCGCCCGGTACCGAGCGCTTTTCCCGCTTTACGTCGCTGCGGTAGGCCCGGAGGTCGACAACCGCCTTCCAATCCCCGTGGATGGCGTGCGCGCCAGCGAAATTGCCGATACATGGGGCGCCCCGCGAGGTGGGGGCAGGCGGCATGAAGGCCAAGACCTGTTCGCCCCAACGGGTACGCCGATTCGCAGCGCGACACCCGGTTTTGTGTGGCGTATTGGCGAGCGCACGCTCGGTGGGAAGACCGTCACGGTGATCGGCGGTGGAGGACGGCGTTACTACTACGCGCACCTTTCCGATTACGGCGATATCCGCGAAGGCCAGGCGGTCACCACCGACACGGTCATCGGTTTTGTCGGCAATACCGGTAACGCCCGCACCACCCCGCCGCACCTACACTTCGGTGTGTACGAAAGCCGCGAGGACGCCTGCAGCTGGGATGCGCTGGACCCGTACCCGCTGTTCGTCAACCGCTAATGACGCGCCTCACTGGTGATTAAGATCTCGTCAGGCTCAGAGCGGCGCTGTACTGCCACGCACGACCAGTTCCGGCTGGATGAGCCTCTGCTCCACCACGTTTGACTTCGCCTCGATTTGCTTGAGCAGCGCTTAGGCGCTGGTGATGCCTAACTGCCTGAAGTCTTGCCGTACGGTGGTCAGCGGTGGGGCCATGTAAGGCGCTTCCGGCACATCATCAAAACCGACGATCGAGACATCCTCAGGAACGCTCAGTCCAGCATCGCGGACTGCCGCCATAGCACCCATCGTCATTGGGTCGTTTTCAAGCGTGAAGGCCAAAGCTTAGAAGTCATTGAGCAACGACACAATCACGTGGTTAGCATGCACCGCGCGACCACAAGCGGGTACAGTTCAATTGTGACCTGCATACGCCGAGAGAAATTTGTGTCACTAAGCGACATCCAAGATGAAAGGGTGACCTTGGATTCGTTCTCCAAATCGCCGCGCACCAAACGCAAAACGTTGGACGCAACCGAAGAATCGGAAGGCTGATGAAGGCTGCCCGACTACACGGAGTGAAAGATATTCGCGTCGAGGCGGTGCCCGATCCGATACCAGAGGCTGACCAGATCCTCTTGGCCACGCGCGCGGTGACAATTTGCGGCAGCGACCTGCACTATTACTTAGAGGGTGCCATTGGTAGCGACCGCCCTAGTCAACCGCACATCCTTGGCCACGAGTTCGCCGCCGAAGTCATTGAGAACGGCCCACTCCCCAAAGGAACGCTCGTAGCAGTGGACCCGAACCGTGCTTGTGGCACATGTGAATGGTGCGCAGAAGGTCACCCAAACTTGTGCCCAAACGTCAAGTTTTCGGGCGTGCCGCCGTACCATGGCGCGCTGGCTGAATACGTGGTCGCCCGACCCGAAGAGCTCGTTGTCGTCCCAGCGTCGTTTACACCCAGCGACGCCGCTATGCTCGAGCCGCTTGGTGTGGCCGTTCACGCCCTCGATTTGGCCCACTTGCGGCCCCTTGATTCAGTTGGCGTGGTGGGTTGTGGACCGATCGGTCTTCTTATCTTGCAAGTGGCTGCGGCGAGCGGCGCTGGGTTGCGCGTTGTGGTGGACCCGATCGCCGAACGGCGCGAATTGGCCCTTCATCTGGGTGCAGAGCACGCCTTCGCCACGGTCGATGAGGCCAACGACGTCCTTGGTCCACGTGGAGTTGACGTGGTGCTTGAAGCCACCGACGCACAGCATGGACCGGAAGATGCCGTCAAACTCACCCGCATCGGTGGCAGACTTGTCCTCGTTGGAATTCCGAACGGCAACCGTTTCTCGATGGACGCCGGCCTCGTGCGCCGCAAGGGCTTAACAATCAAAATGGCCCGGAGGATGGGACACGTGTACCCCCGATCCATTGAACTTGTTAAACGCGCACAGGTGACGTTTGCACCGCTTGTCACGCATCGCTTCTCCTTAGGTGAAACCCCACAAGCGTTTGCTCTTCAGGCATCGCGGGCTAACGGTGTCATCAAGAGCTGCATAGAACCGTAAACATTGAGGGTCGCAGACGGATTCAGGACGTGTCTTGCTTGGAAGCAGCGCCGCCAAATGCTTCAAATTGTTGATGATTGCGCCAGCATCACGAACAAAGCCCACCCGAACTATTGTTTAGGGACAACGAAAGGGTCTGTGACGACGGGAAACTGATGTGATACAACGAGCGGCGTAAGCCAAAATACAGGAGGTATGGAATGCGAATCCGCACTTGGATCGCGGCCTTGGCCGCTACGTCTCTGTTCGCAGGCATGGCCGCCGCTCAGGGCAGCCT
>CAJXNS010000029.1 GCA_913057165.1 uncultured Trueperaceae bacterium | reverse complement strand
GCGCCAAAAAGTAACGGTCCTCGTCTGCAACGAAGAGGAGAGACTTCACGATTTGGTCAAGGTCACAACCGACCGCCGATGCCGCGTCATGCGCCGTGCGGGTCCCTTCCGCCATGCGTGAGATCTCCGTGTGTAGCCCGTGGCCTGCCAGCGCCGCTTCCACGCGACCTGTCGGATGGTCGTCAACCATGGCGCCCACCATATCGGATTGAGAAAAATGTTCAGGCACAAGCCTTCTAGGACGCGGAAGATTGACGTTAAATCTACAGCCGCAAGCTAGAAAACCTAGTAAGTTGTGGTTTGCTTCATTGATACCGACCTGCGAACGAGACTACGCACTTTGGTGTCCTGCAATACTCAGCATTCAATGCTGCGTGTTGAGGGTCGTGAAATGGTCTAGAGGTGACGTTTTGCGGAAGTATTGAGTACGATCGTTAATATAATACGAACTCTCGTGCGGCAGGAACGCTTAAACGTGGTGGGATTCATCGGTCACCTTCAAGAAGTCGTCATTCTCCGGATGGCGCAACAAACAGACGTTCTGGTAGCCGACGTAAGGAGGAGGTCATGACGAACAAGTCCTCGACTCCATCTGAGGAGACGTACGAGATCTACGTGATCAGGTTGAAGCGATGCGCTGCGGAACGGCCCGCCTTCCGCGAGAAGAACCCCAACTACCAGCCGGGAAAGCCAGTCGTCTACGTAGGTAGTACCAAGCAAGGCATTGAAGTCCGCTTCAAGCAACACATGTCTGGCGGAATGATGTCGAGCTCAACGGTCAGGAGGTACGGGAGGAGGCTCTTCCCCTGGGCCTATCGTGGTCTGCCGACGTACACTAACGAGCACGAAGCGAAGAAGGCTGAAGAAGCCCACGCCGAGAAACTCCGCAGCGACGGATGGTGTGTGTGGCAGAACTAGCTAACAAAGGCCAGATGCGCACTAGCCCAACGACCACCCACGGAACACAGTCTCATGAAAGGGCGAAATTTCCTTCATCGCAACGTATCAGCGAAAAAAAGTTTTCGAACTAGCATTCCGACCCCTCATGCTCAAGCGTCTATATCCAGCGGGGTATTCGCGGCACCAGACCGGCCGTCGAGTAAAGGCGGCGTTGACGGTGTGTCGCCGAGCAGTCTTGGTTCTATCCACGTGTCTGCCGAAGCAAAAAGCATGCAATCGGCGGGACCTAAAGATGGGTCCCGCCGATTCCATGCTTGGACGGCTCTCTTGCGCGTCCGTACGCTGGTCGGGGTGACTGGATTTGAACCAGCGACCACTTGACCCCCAGTCAAGTGCGCTACCAGGCTGCGCTACACCCCGCGGCCAGAGGAAAGGATACTTGAAGCGAAGGGCGAACGCAAACAGTGTGGGGCACCACGGCGCGGTACCCTGCCGCCCGTGAATCCCAACGACCCGCGCGAAGCGTTCGACGTCCTCACCGAGCATGGGGTCCCTACCGGCCGCGTAAAAGCGCGTGAGGACGTGCACAGGGACGGTGACTGGCACGGTGCGGTCCACGTTTGGCTCCACGACGGCGACGGCCGCGTGCTGATGCAACGACGGGCGTCTGCCAAGGATCTTTCGCCCAACAAGCTCGATGTCGCCGTGGGCGGCCATCTCGCAGCAGGGGAGACGGCTTGGGACGCGCTGCGGGAGGTCAAGGAGGAGCTTGGGTTCGCCATTGCACCGAGCGATGTGACGCACTTGGGCCGGTTTGCCTCCGTTCGGTCGTACCCACACGCGACCGATCGTGAGTACCAAGACGTCTTTGTGGCGCGGTTGCCTGTACCCGTAAACGAGATTGTGTTCGACACACGAGAGGTTGTTGCCGTGCAACTGGTGCCACTCGCGGAGCTGCTTGGTTTGGTGGAATTGGGCCGCACCGTTGATGCTGAGGCGTTTATGCCCAGGGGTGCTGTGCGACGCGTCAAGCTCAACGCCGATGACGTGATTCAAGAAGGTCGTGACGGCACCCTTCGTGAGCTGACCGCGGTGGCGGAGCACCTGAACCTCACCGTGTCTGCGATAGCCCAAACGACCGGTTGAGCTGAATCAAAAAGTGATGCCGTCAACGGTGGGTTAACGGCATCACGAACGAACATACGGTGGGGGTGGAGGGTTACGCCTCAACCACCGTCGGCACAATGAGCGGGTTGCGGCCCGTGGCTTTACGAAGGTGCCGCCGGACAGGATAGAAGATGTCGTCACGAATCTCACTCATGCGTTTCTTGTCCTTGAGTCCTTTGGTGAGGCCTTCAAGCGCGATCTTCTGAATACCTTCCTTCAGTTCGCTGCTGCCACCAGCCACCCCGCGGACGATCACTTCGACCGATGGCTTCTTGCCAGCCAGGGCGGTGATGATGACAACACCTTCGCTTGAGAGGGTTTGACGATCACGAATAATAGGCTCGTTGACCTCTTCGTTCCCGCGACCCATTGAATCAATCAGGATGACGCCACCGTCCACCTGACCGGACACCTTCAGGTCGTCTCGGGTCAACTCAAGAATGTCGCCGTTCTGCGGGATCACGGTCTTCACCGGCGGTCGCGGCATGCTTTCCGCCAACCAGGCATGGTTCACCTGATGGCGTGGTTCGCCGTGCCACGGCACGAAGAACTTCGGTCGTGCGAGGTCGAGGACCAGTTTGAGTTCCTCTTGACTGGCGTGCCCGGAGGCGTGCACCCGGTGCTTCGGCGGGTAAAGGACGTTCACGCCCTTTTCGTAAAGCACATTGATGACGCGGTTGACGGCCTCTTCATTACCAGGAATGGGGTTCGACGACATGATGATCGTGTCGTTTTTGGCGAGCGTCAACTTGCGGTGCGTGCCGTTGGCAAGCCTCGACAGTGCCGCCATCGGTTGCCCTTGGCTGCCGGTCATGAGCACCATCGCTTTGTCGGCCTGCAGTTCGTTGATCTGCTCCATGCTGAGCAGTGGGTTCTTGATCTCTAAGTACCCGAGCTCTTGGGCGATCTTGGTGTTCTTCACCATGGAGCGTCCTTCAACCGCGATGCGCCGGTCGTGCTTTTCAGCGACACGAACGAAGTTCTGAAGTCGGTGCACGTGGCTGCTGAAGGTCGTCACAATCACGCGGCCAGTGGCCTTACTAACGAGATCATCGACGGCGTTCATCACGTCACGTTCGCTGGGTGTAAAACCGGGGCGTTCGCCGTTGGTGGAGTCCGCCAGCATCATCAGCACACCCTCAGCGCCTGCTTGCGCAATTTTGGCCAGGTGGCTGGTCTTGCCGTCGGCAGGGTGGTAGTCAAGTTTGAAGTCGCCGGTATGCACCACGCGGCCCAATGGTGTGTGGATGATCATCCCGCTGTTATCCGGGATGGAGTGCGTCATCCGAAAGAAGTCCACCGTGAAGTTCTTGCTGATTTTGACGCGGTCGTCAGGCGTGATTTCGCGCAGGTCGACGTCGCTTTCGGACAGCTTGAACTCTTCAAACTTGCCACGCAGTAGACCGAGCGTGAGTTTGGCGCCGTACATGGGAATTTTTTTCGGGAGTTGCTTGAGCATGTACGGCAGGCCACCGATATGGTCCTCGTGCCCGTGGGTCAACACCCACCCTTTGATGCGGTCGATATTTTCAATCACCCAGTCAGGTTTGGGCACAATAATGTCGACACCGAGCATGTCCGCATCTGGGAATGCCAGGCCGCCATCGACCATGAGGACCTCATCGTCGTACTCGAACGCGAACATGTTCTTGCCGATTTCACCCATTCCGCCGAACGGAATGATGCGCATTTTTTTGCTTGGTTTTCTAGCCATGGGTTTGCTTGGTTCCTTGCCGAGCCGCACGAGCAGGTTAGGTCTGCTAGCGGTCTCTATGGTTGAGGTGGGCCTGCCTTGCGGGCAGGCCCCCAGGTTTTACGTGCGTGCGGCTGGCTTAGCGACGCGGGCCGCGTGGTCCGCGACCGCCGCTGGGCGGTCCGCGACGTGGGGCGCGGGGTGCGACCTTGCCTTCCAGTTCGGGGCGGACGAGGTCGATCTTGCCGCGATCGTCCACACCGTTGATTTTGACGCGAATCTCCTGCCCCTCTTTGAGGTAGTCCGACACGTTCTCGACACGCTCTTCGGCGATTTGGCTGATGTGAAGCAGCCCGTCGGTACCGGGGAAGAGCGTGACAAACGCACCGAAGTCCACCACTTTGGCGACCACCCCGTCGTACTCTTTGCCGATTTCTGGCTCTTCGGTGAGTTGCTCAATGCGCTTCCTGACTTCAGCGGCCACGTCGCCGCTATCCGTATAAATGCGAATCAGGCCGGTTTCTTCAATCTCGACCTTGGCGCCTAGCGCTTCAAGCTCGCGGATCTGCTTACCGCCTGGTCCGATGACCGTCCCGATCTTGTCGCTGTTGATTTGGACGGTTTCAATGCGGGGTGCGCGGGCGTTGAGTTCTGTCCTCGGTGCGGCCAGAACGGAGTTCATTTTTTCGAGAATGTGCAGACGGCCGGCGCGCGCTTGTTCCAGCGCTGCGTTCATAATCTCGGCGGTGATGCCTTTAATCTTGATGTCCATCTGCAGCGCCGTGACGCCGTGCTCGGTGCCGGTGACCTTGAAGTCCATGTCGCCAAGGGCATCTTCGCTGCCTAAGATGTCACTCAGGATGGCGTGATTGTCGCCGTCTTTGACGAGACCCATGGCGATGCCCGCCACCGGGTTACGCATCGGCACACCCGCGTCCATCAGCGAGAGGCTTGTGGCACACACGGTCGCCATGGAGGACGAGCCGTTGGATTCAAGCGTTTCGGCAACGGCGCGAATGACGTACGGGAAGTCGTCCTGTGACGGCAGTTGACGCACGAGCGCCCGACGGGCGAGGTTGCCGTGCCCTTGTTCACGCCTTGAGACACCGCCTACGCGTTTCACTTCGCCGGTGGAGTACGGCGGGAAGTTGTAGTGCAGCATGAACTCTTCGCTATCGGACAGGCCAAGGTCGTCAACCAACCGGTTGTCGCGGCCGGTACCGAGCGTACTGACGGATAGGACTTGCGTTTCACCACGGGTGAAGACGGCTGAACCGTGCGCCATGGGAAGCACACCTGTTTCAATCCAGATCGGACGAATCTCGTCGGGGGCGCGACCGTCGGTGCGAACGCGCTCCTGCAGGACCATCCGGCGCATCAGCGTGGCTTCAGCTTTACCGAACGCCTCCTTGAGGTTCTTCAGGCGCTCTGCGGCACCCTCGGCGTCCGCGTCGGGCACCAGACGCCCGAGGATTTCGTCACGCACCGCTTTGATGGCGTCCGCTCGTTCATGCTTGCCGGGCGTCTTGAGGGCGTCAGCAAGGCCGGCCTGCTCCGCTTCGCGCGTCATCAACTCAATGTCCTCTGACTGCACGCTGCTCGCGGGTTCGAACGGCTTGGCTGGTTGGCCCAGCTCCGCTTTCATGGTGTTGATCGTGTCGATCACAGGCGCCAGCTGGGCTTGGGCGAACTCGATGGCGCCGACCATGGTGGCTTCAGGCAGTTCGTTGGCGGAGGCTTCAACCATCAGGACGGCGTCTTCGCTGGCAGCCACCGTCAACTCAAGGTCGCTGGCTTCAAGCTGCTGGAAGGTGGGTGCAATGACGTATTCGCCATCGATGTACGCCACGTGCTGGCAGGCGGTGGGGCCGTCCCACGGAATGTCGCTGATCGCGAGGGCCGCAGACGCCCCAATGGCTCCAAGGGGCGCTGGGTCGTTCTTTTGGTCGGCGGACAGCACCGTGATGATCACTTGCGTCTCGTTGCGCAAGTCTTTCGGGAAGAGCGGCCGGATTTGGCGGTCGGTGATGCGTGCATTGAGCGTGGCTTGGGTACCCGGCCGACCTTCGCGCCGCAGGAACGAACCTGGGATTTTGCCGATGGCGTAATGCCGCTCTTCGTACTCAACGGTGAGGGGCAAGAACGGCAGGCTTGAGGCCGAGTCGTTCATTTGGGCGGTGACGAGTACTTTTGTGTCGCCGTAGCTGACGACGACACTGCCGGATACCTGCTTGGCGTACTTTCCGGTCTCGATGACCAGGTCTTGGTCACCAAGTCGGGTGGTGTAGCGCTTACCTTCTGGGATGTTCACGAAATCTCCTTCTCTCCTCGGCGTGTGCCGTAACCAAAGCCGTCAAGGCTTTGGGACTTATGCGGGCAAGGTGGTGCCATAAGCGCAAGGGCGGCTGCCGCCGTGCGACGTGCCGCCCTCGCCGAATGCTTCTGCATGCCAGGGTGACCTGGCCGAACCCCTGTGGGGGCGTCTGTCATGCCGTGCGCCCCGATACGCCGCTCAGCGACGCAGACCGAGTTCGGCGATAAGGGCCTTGTAACCCTCGTAATCTTCACGTTCAAGGTAGCCAAGTAGGCGCTTGCGCTTACCGACCATGACCAGCAGGCCGCGGCGGCCATGGTGGTCTTTCTTGTTGCGCTTGAGGTGTTCTGACAGCTCGTTGATGCGTTCGGTCAGAAGGGCGATCTGAACGCGGGTTGAGCCGGTATCGTTGGCGTCTGAGCCGAACTTTTCGACAATGTTGCGTTTGTCTTCTGCGGTAATGGCCATGCGGGTTTCCTCTCGAAATAGCGGGGATGCGACCGGACCGGATGTCAATAGGTTCATGCCGGACAAGCCGTCCAAATGCGTATGGTAGCACACGTGAAGCCGTTTCGTGCCGTCCTGCCCGCTCGGGTGCCACCGGCAGACTGGTCAGCCCGCATTGCGCGCGTTCGCGATGTGCGGCGGTCGGGACGGGCAGGCGTTCAGCAGGTGGTCCTTGATGATGGTCAGCAATGGTGCCTGAAACGTCATGCGACTGGCGGTCGTGGCCGGCAAGAGTTTGAGGCGATGCGTCGCGCCCGAGAAGATGGTCTGTGGGGCGTCCCGGCGGTCAGCCAGACCGAGCAGGGGTTGCTGCTGCCGTGGGTCGACGGCCAGCCTGGCGAGGCGTGGGATCGTGATGTTGCCGGCGATGCTGCTGGGTGGCTGCGGGCGTTGCATGCCCTCAAGCCGCGCATCACGGGTGACCCACTTTCCTTGAAAGAGGCCTACCAGCGTCGTTGGACGCGGCTTACGCGCATGTTGAACACCCATTTGGACGACCGGTCATGGTCGCGTGCGGACCACGCTTGGCGGACGGCGTGGCAGGCCGCTGAGGCGCGAACGGCACGTACGCCCACGCACGGCGATTTCCTGCCACACAACTGGATCGTGAATCACGGCTCACTCCAGGCGGTCATTGACTTCGAATTTGCGCGTGACGATATCCCCGAACGCGACTTGGCCCGTTATTGGCTGCATGCGGGTGAGGTCGGGGGAGAGGACTGGATGGCGTTCATGGAGGCGTATGGGCTTCACGGTCTGTCGTCACCGTGGCTGCAGTTGGCGTGCCTGCTTGAGGCCGGCGGCACCTTCGAGGTTGGCCGCAACACCTACAACGTGAACCTCATCCATCTCGGTACGGTCGGCGTTGAAAGCGCCTCAGAAGCGGACAACTTTACGGCGTTGGTCCCCGCGTAGGGGACGTCGTGGAGGTCAGGTGATGCCAAACCCTTGGCAGGTGCCACCGACCGTGCCAAGCAAGGCGAGCAACAATCCAACGCTGACCATGAGGGTGCCCACGACCATCCACTCCACCTGCCCTGGTGGCGACGTCTCTGGATCATGACGCTTGGTGCGCCGAAAGAACCACAGGATCAGTCCGGCCCCCACCACCAAAAGCGTCACGCCCACCACCGTCATTAGTGTGCACACAACGTCACTCGCATGCCCCGTAGCGTAGATCCGCCTTCGGCCTGCGGGCGGTGACACACGACCGGTTACGCTGAGGCTGTGATTCAGGACGTCACATTAAGCGCCAAACCGCGGGGTGTGCACCTGGTGCACCACGAGCTCTTGGCCGGCGTGGATTTGCCGTTTGAAGCAAACGGCGTGCTGCACGCCCTGCTGCTTCACACGTCAGCAGGCCTGTGCCTCACGGAAAATGCCTCGCCAGAGGTTCGCCTTGATCTGGACACGTGGTTCAAAGACGCCGTGCCGGACGGTTGGCCGGCGTTTAGGCACACCCTCGAAGGTCCTGACGATATGCCCGCCCACGTGGTCAGCATCCTTGCTGGGGTTAGCGTGATGCTGCCGGTGCGACGGGGGCGTGTCACGCTCGGAACCTGGCAGGGGGTCACGCTCGTGGAACCACGCGACCACGCCTCAGCGCGCACCGTACGGCTGACGTTCTTGCGGGCGGACGGTTAAGCGCCCCTACGTCCTTCTTGTGCCGCATAAAGCAGGATGCCTGCAGCGACCGAAGCGTTGAGTGACGCCACCTGGCCGCTGCTTGGGATGTGCACTTTCGCGTCGCACTGCTCGCCAACCAAGCGGCGCATGCCGTGTCCTTCTGAACCGATCACGATCGCCAGTGGGCGGTCCCAGTCAAGCTGTCCTGGTGCGACGGCGTCGCCAGCATCCGCGCCGTACACCCACGCCCCTTCGTCCTTGATTTGTTTGAGAAACCGCACCAAGTTGGTCACCCGGATCAGGGGCAGGTGCGCCGTTGCGCCCGCCGCTGCCTTCACCACCACCGCGGTGATGGGTGCGCTGTTGCGGTCATCGGTCACCACCCCGTGGGCGCCCAGTACCTCGGCCGCTCGCACGATCGCGCCGTAATTGCGGGGATCCTGAATTTGGTCAAGCACCACCAACAAGAGTGGCTCATCGCGCTTTTGGGCAAGCGCTTGCGCATCTTCAAGACGGGAGAGGGTGACTTCGGGTAGTTCTGCGACCACCCCTTGGTGAGACGTGGTGCCAAGCGACCGGTCAAGCTGGTGGCGGGGCACACGCTCCACGTCGACCCCAGCCTGCTTGGCAGCCTGCTCGAGTGCTTTGGTGGCGGACGGCTGCAGGCCGTGCGCCAGCATCAAACGCTGGGCGGTGCCTTCCTGAAGTGCTTCGAGGACAGCGCGGCGTCCGTAAATCCACATTATTGGGTCTCCGTTTCATGAATCGCGACGTCAAAACGGTCGTAGGCGGCCCCTCGGAGGGCAGACCGGGCGGCCGCCTCATCATCTTGCAGCTGTGCCTTGAGCGCCTCTAGGGAGTCGAAGCGGACCTGCGTCCTGAGGCGATGGTGGAACGCCACCGATAGCGTTCGGTCGTACAGGTCTTGGTCGGTGTCGAACAGGTGCACCTCGACCGTGCGCGTGGCGGCGTCCACGGTGGGTCGCGTGCCAACGTTTGCCATGCCGCGGTGGGTGACACCGTCCACGTCGGCGGTTACCGCAAAGACACCGACAGGCAAGGCTTTGTCGGCGTCTACTTGCAGGTTGGCGGTCGGGTAATTCAGCGTACGGCCACGCCGGTCTCCTTCAATCACGGTGCCGGTCAGCAGGTACGGGTGACCAAGCAGCTGGGTGGCTTCATCGACCCGGCCGTCTGCGAGGGCCGCACGAATGCGGCTGCTGCTGATCACTTCGCCGTTCATGCTACGCAATCGCACGACCTCAAGTCGGTTGGCCGCATGTTGGAGGTCATCGAGGCCGCCGGTTCGGTCTTTGCCGAAACGGAAATCCTCACCCACCAGCAACACCGACGGCTGCCAGTCCGTTAAGGCCGAGACGAACGCTTCGGGTGGTTGGGACGCGTAGGTGTGCCCAAAGGGAATCATCACCAGCGCGTCAATGCCGTACCCGGCAAGGAGGAGCGCTTTCTCTTCGGGTGAGGCAAGAAACGGCACGCCTGAGAACAGGACTTTGGCGGGAGGGAAGAAGGTCACCACCGCGCTCGGTCGGCCGTCCTGCGCTGCGCACGCCTGCAGCCGCGTTAAGACCCGGTGGTGCCCGCGGTGCACGCCATCAAAGTTGCCGACGGCCACGGCAGCGTGGTCAAGGTTGAGGTCTTGGAGGGTTTCAACAATCCTCATGAAAGAGGCACGCCTTGCGTTGCCAGCACGTGCCGTAGCGCCACCGCCGTGGCCGCACTGGTCATCACCTCACCGGCTTGGATCGCGTCCCAGATTTCTTTCGGGTCACGCCACTCAACGGTCAGCTCTTCGGTCTCGTCGGGCACGCCATGGCATGGCTTCAGGTCGGTCGCCTCGTAAAGGTACACCTGCTCATCGGTGAACCCGGGGCTGGTGAAGAAGCGCGAGAGAAGCTCAAGATGACCGCAGCGTTGGGTTTCCTCGCGCAGTTCGCGGGCTGCGGCAGCTTCGGGGTCTTCACCCTCATCGATCATGCCGGCTGGAATTTCCCAGGTGACGCCACCGGTGGCGATCCGTGGTTGGCTGACGCCAAGAATGCGTCCGTCTTGCTGAGCGACGATGCACACAGCCGAAGGATGCCAGGCGATTTCGTACCGGTCGTTAATCCGTTCAAGGGTGACGATGCGCCCCTCGAACATGCGTTCGCGTTTCACCGTCCGTCGCTAGCGAGGCCGTCAGTCGTCGCCGGAGTACCGCAAAAACGCCGGAATGTCGTAATTGGCCGGGTCGTAGCTGCGTTGCGCGGCGTCGGTTTTGAGTTGCGAAGGGCGCAACACCTTGGTGTTTTGGGGTTGATCGAACCCAGCCGCGATGACGGTCACGCGCACCTCGTCGCCGGCTTCCTCATCACGGGTCATGCCAAACAGCACGTTGGGATCTTCCACCTCGGTGGCGTTACTGATTTGCTCCACAATCTCTTGGGCGTCAAACAGGGTGATTTCGTCACTGCCGGTGATGTTGATGAGCAGGCTGTGCGCGCCTTCGATGCCCCTCGACAAGAGCGGGCTTTGCGTGGCGGTTCGGGCAGCCTCTTCGGCCACGTCTTCACCACGCCCGGAGCCGATACCCATGAGGACGTTACCGGCACCCTTCAGAAGCGTTTTGACATCGGCAAAGTCGACGTTGATTTCGCCAGGGACGTTGATTACGTCACTGATGCCGCGCACCCCGTGGTAGAGGACCCGGTCGGCAACCAGGAAGGCTTCGCTCATTTTGGTCTTCCGGTCTAGGGACGACATCAACCGTTGGTTCTCCACAACGATCAGGGCGTCGACGTGCGCTTCGAGCTTGCGGAGGCCTTCGTCGGCTTGCCGGCCGCGTTTGGGTCCTTCGAACTGGAACGGCGTGGTCACCACCGCGACCGTGAGCGCCCCGAGTTCTTGGGCGACTTGCGCGACAACGGGTGCGGAGCCTGTGCCTGTGCCGCCACCCATACCGGCGGTCACGAAGACAAGGTCGCTACCGTCGATGGCGTCTGCGATTTGGTCCCGGTCTTCAAGCGCGGCCTTTTCACCGATTTCTGGGTTCGCGCCGGCGCCCAACCCTTTGGTCAGGTTGTCGCCGAGTTGGATGCGGGTGTCGGCCAGACTGGTGGCCAACACTTGGGCGTCGGTGTTTGCAGCCACAAACTCGACGCCGATGATGCCGGTCTCGATCATGCGGTTGACGGCGTTGTTGCCGCCGCCACCTAGGCCAACGACGCGAATGACGGCGTTATCGGTGATGCTCATGCCAGTGCCTCCGGGCGGGATTCAAGTCGGTTCAAAAGAAATCCTTAAACAGGTTACGAATGCGTTTCAGGGCTTCTGGGGTGGTGGCCCGTCCGCCTCGATCGTTGGGCTGCGCGCTGCCGTGTTCGCCTTGCAGCATGCCGTAGCGCACCAAGCCTACCGATGTGGCGTGGCTGGGCTTCGACACGACGTCGGTCAGGCCGGACACGCCGTGGGGTGCCCCAATACGCACCGGAAGGCGAAAGCGATCGGCAGCCAGTCGGTCGACGCCGGGCATGGTGCTTGCCCCACCGGTCAACACCACGTTGCTGACGCCGAGTTCGACGGCGCCCAGGTGCGTTTCGATGCTTTGCTTCGCCAGGTCAAAAATTTCCATCAGTCTCGGCTTGATCACTTGGGCGAGCTCAAAAGCGGAGATGGTGGCCTTGTAGCCTGGGTTGGAAACCTCAAGGACCACCTCGCGGTCGGCCATATCGGGCAGCGCCACACCGTGCCCAATTTTGACGCGGTCGGCCTCATCGGGCGGAATGCGCAGGAGTTGACTGATGTCTTGCGTGACGTGATCACCACCAAGCGGAATGACGGCTGAATGGGCCAACACGCCGCGTTTAAACACGCCGACGTCGGTGGTACCGCCGCCCACGTCAATCAGGACGGTGGTGAGGTCGCGTTCGGCTTCGTTAAGGACGGCAAGGCCTGATGCAAGGGACTGCACGACCAGGCCGTCGACTTGGATGCCGGCGTCTTCAGCGCAGCGCCGCAAGTTGGCCAGCGGCCCTTCAGAAGCGGCGACGACATGGACGTCAACCTCGAGGCGGACGCCGGACATGCCGATCGGGTCTTTAATGCCGTCGTTGCCGTCCACCACGTACTCTTGCGGTAGGACGTGCAGGACTTCCATGTGGCTTTCCATGGGGATGGCGCGGGCGTTTTCAATGGTGCGGTCAAGGTCGGCTTTGGTGACCTCTTGGCCGCGCCGGATGGCCGCCATGCCGTGGCTGCTGAACGCTTGCACGTGGCTGCCGGCAACCGCTAGCCAGGCGGACTCAACCTGCACACCCGCGACGCGTTCGGCAGCGGCAATCGACTGACGTACCGACTCGATGGTGCGCTCGAGGTTGACAACCACGCCTTTGCGAAGTCCGTCGCTGGGGACGCTACCTTCGCCGATAATGTCAAGAACGCCGTCGCCTGGCACCTCACCGATGACCGTTCGGATCTCGGTGGTTCCGATGTCAAGCCCGACAATGATTCGTTCGCTACTCATTCCTCGTGGCTCACTCCCCACGGGTACACCGCCAAGCGCCCCGCGTCGTGGCTTTGGACCGCCGCCCAATGGCGGCGCAGCGCTTCGAGGCTCGGCGTGAACACGCGTGCGTTGCCCATGGCGATTTCGAAGCCTTCCGGGCTGTACTGTACCACCTCGACCCCACGCGAATTAAGGAGTCTCAAGAGGGCAAGAGCCTCCTGCGTACGGTCACGCCCCCAGCCGTCCAACACCGGCAAGCTTTGCAGGACCTCCGCGGGTGGCTCGGGCAACACGGAGCCGTCCTCAGCCCACACAAACGCCGGTGCCTGCCCGGCGGGCCGGGCCAGCGGTTTGCGCTCCCACACGTCAATCAACAGACCATCCGGCCAGACACGGGTCACCGTCGCGTGCGCAACCCACGGATCGGCCTCAAGGTGCCTCAGCCGCCACTGCGTCACCCACAGCAGTGGATCGCCCTCAGCCACGTCCGCCAACGCCACCACGTCATCAAAGCCGTAGTGCCCATCCACGCGCACCTCGATGGAGGAGACCGTCGGCCAAAAACGGCTGGCGGTGGTCAGCGCGACCGTCAGGACGGCCAAGGCAATCAGCCAGGGTCTCACTGGGTTGCGTTCCCCCATGCGCGCCACTCCATTTCGAGGGGCACCCCGACGGTTGTGCGAACGCGGTCTAGGAGTTCGCGCACGTCACGCTCAGTGGCGTGCCCCATGTTGACGACGAAATTGCCGTGCTCATGGGAAATCATGGCGTCGCCCACCCGTAAGCCTTTGAGGCCTGCCTGATCGATCAGCCGGCCGGCACTGTCCTCGGGCGGGTTTTTAAAAGCGCAACCGGCCGTGGCCGCTTTGGGTTGTCCCCGACGGGCCGCATCCACTTGAGCCATGGCGGCCGCCACGCGCTCAGGGGTGGACGGCTGCAGGCGCAAGCGTGCCCGAAGGATCACGGCGCCTTCAGGCAGGTGGGAGGTGCGGTAGGCAAGCTGCAGGTCGCTGGCTGGCAGTCGCACCACCTCACCGCCGGTGAACAGTTCCACCTCTTCTAGGACATCGCCGATCTCACCGAAGCGGGTACCGGCGTTCATCGCAATGGCCCCACCCAGAACAGCGGGCACACCCAGCGTGCCTTCAAGACCGGACAGTCCCGCCTCCTTGGCGCGGCGAACCAAACCCGGTAGCGGCGTGGCGGCTCCAAGCCAAACATCGGCCTGACCGCCGAACTGGCGCCCATCGTCGTACGACCGACCGAGCTTCAGGACGCGTTCGTCCACTCCCGTGTCGCTCACGAGCAGGTTGGATCCGTTACCAAGCACCCGGTACGGTGCAGAGGTCGCTTCAGGAAACTGATCATCGGACTCCATCGTCCAAATCTCAGCGGGTCCGCCCACACGCAAGGTCGTGAGCTCCGCCAAGGGACGTACCGTGACGTCAGGCTTGCTCACGCGGGCACCTCCGGGGGTTCTGCGAGGGACCGGACGACCTTCCATACGTCGCCAGCACCGAGGGTGATGACCAGGTCGTTTGGTTCAACGCTGCTCCGCAGGTACCGCACGGCGCTGGCGACATCGTGATGCGCCGCTTGCGCGCCGTGGCGTCTGATCCGCTCCACAATCTGGGCCGGAGACACACCCGGAATGGGACGCTCACCCGCGCCGTACACGTCAAGCACAAGCACCTCACTCGCCAGCGAAGCGGCATCGGCAAGTGCCGGCCAGTGCTGCGCGGTGCGTACCCAACGGTGCGGTTGTAAGACTGCGCGGACGCGGCGACCGGAGGCGACCGCCGCCTCAAGGGTGACGCGGACTTCGGTGGGGTGGTGGGCGTAATCGTCGACCAGCCAGGCGCCCCGCAGGTCAGGCCAGCGCTGCCAGCGTCGTCCGACGCCCGCGAAACGCTGGAGGGCTTCTGCGGCTGCGCGGGCGCTGACGTCAGCGCCGACAACCGCGGCGGTCAGTGCAGCAGCCGCGTTACTGGCGTTATGCCGACCCGGGACTTGGAGCGTGACCTCGACCGGGTCTCCCAAACCGTGAATCTCGAACGTACTGCCGCTGGGTTCAGGCTGCAGGTTCACGATGCGCACGTCCGCCTCGGGGTGCTCACCGTACGTCACGGCGTTGGGATGGTGCTTGACGAGATCGTGAAGGGCATCCCAATCGCGGCAGTACACGAGCCGGGCTGCACCGTCAGCGTACGCCTGGGTGGTGCGTTCCAGCGCCTCAAGGTTGGCATGGTAGGTGCGTCGTTCGTCGTGCTTGCCGGCCACGTGGTCATCCTCAAGGTTGGTGATGACGGCCGTATCGGCGTGCAGTTGGCCAAACCCAGGATCGGATTCGTCAACCTCCGCTACCAGATGGGCCCCGTCCCCGTGGCGCATGACGCCTTCCAGTTCAGGGTGAAAGGCCCCTAATTGCACCGACGGATCCACCCCAGCTGCCATGAGGATGGTCGCCAGCATGCCGCTGGTCGTGCTCTTCCCGTGCGTCCCGGTCACACCGAGCGCCTGATACTGCGAAAACAGCTCGCCCAGCACGTCCATTCGGCGCCACACCTCGACGCCTGCAGCGCGGGCCGCCTCAAGCTCGGGGTGGTCGCTTGGAATCGCAGCCGAGACGACCAAACGGTCGATCCCGGTCACGTGCGCAGGGTCGTGCCCTTCGTACACCTCAATACCGGTCTCAGCCAGCGTCCGGCGGACGTCTGCGTCTGCCGTTAGGTCACACCCGCTGACACGCACGCCGTCGCGGGCGAGATGGCGCGCCAAGCCGCCCATGCTGATCCCGCCAATACCCATGAAGTGCACGTGCTGGTCGTTCATCGTTGCTGTCCTTGGGCCGCTGCGCGGGCGGCAACGTCGAGCAGGCGCTGTGCCGACCCAGCGGGTGACCGGCGCGCCATCTGCTGGGCGGCTTCAGACCGCACGTTGTCATCAAGCAGCGCCGTCCAGGCCGACACGACGCCCTCAACGTCACGCTCTTCAACGACCCGTCCAGCACCGTCGTCCGCGACGGCGTGGGCGTTATGGCGTTGGTGGTCATCGGCAGCGCCGGGTAGAGGCATCATGATCAACGGAACCCCGTGAAAAGCAGCTTCCGATACGGTACCCACCCCAGCCCTGGTGATGGCAAGGTCGGCGGCCGACCACGCTAGGGGGCCGTCCACAAAGCCGGTGACGTGGTACTGCCCGTCGGGTGCGCGGACCTCTGCCTCACGGCCGCGACCTGCCGCGTGCAACACGGTGGGACGCAGCGAGGCAGGTAGCTGACGGTACGCCTCAGGCACGGCAGTGTTCAGCGACGCGGCGCCTTGCGAACCGCCCATCACCAACGTCACCACCGCATCGCGCGGAAGGCCCAACGCCGCGCGAGCCTTCACACGTTCACTGCGGGTTTCACGAATCGGCAAGCCGACCGGCTCGTAGGAGACGCCATGCGGCAAGCGCCCTTCGGTCTCGGCAAACACCCCAGCCACGATGTGGGCACGCGTGGCAAGCCGCCTTGTCACCATGCCGGGTACGGCGTTGCCTTCGTGTAGGACCAACGGGACGCCTGCCAGGACCGAACCCAAACCACCTGGAAGCGACGCGAACCCACCAAACGCCACGGTCACGTCCGGCCGCCAGGCTCGGATCCAGCCAGTCGCCTCGACCACCCCCCAGGCCGCAGGCAGCAGCGCAAGTGGGTTCGGGCGTGCGCGGTTCCACTTACCGCTTGCCACGCCTTTAAAGGCCACGCTTGCGTCGTCGCACCAGCCTCGCTCAGGGCCTTGCCGGCTGCCGAGGAGGCGTACCTCATGGCCGTGCTTTTGGGCGACGGCGCCTAACGCCAGGGCGGGAAACACGTGGCCGCCTGTCCCGCCGGCTGCAAGCAGGATCTTCATCGGTCGTCCTTTAAGAACGCTTCACGGTAGGCGGCGTGCATCAAGCCGAAGGCAATGGCGACCGACAGCAAACTGTTAAGGCCGTAGCTGACGAACGGTAGCGGAATGCCGGTGATGGGGAAGAGGCCCGAGGCCACCAGCAGGTTAAGTCCTGCCTGGCCCGTGAGGTACGTGGCTGCACCCGCCGCAAGCAAGGCGCCCGGTCCCGGCCTGGCCCGCGCAATGCGGAAGCCGCGTGACCCCACCAGCAGGTAGAGGCCCACGAGGGTGACGATGCCCACCAAGCCGAAGCTTTGCCCGATTGCGACGGCGATCATGTCGGTCTCTGCCTCCGGTACGCCGATGGGGCGGCCGGGACCGATCCCCACGAGGCCACCACTGGTGAGCGCTTCGCGCGCGCGGAACGCTTGGTAGCTGGTGGACTGAATGGCGCTCTGGGCGCCCCACAGGTCACGAAAGCCGGTAATGCGGTCGGCCAGGTAACCGAATTGGCTTAAGTACGGCCAACCCACCGCGAAGGCCAGAATGCCTGCGGAGCCGACGATCGATAAAAGCCGCACGACGGTCGTGCCGGCCGCGATCATGACGCCGAACGCCAGCGCGAACAAGAACATGGCGGTGCTCACGTCGGGCTGGGCCACCACCAGCCCGGCGGCGAGGCCGACGACCACCATCGGGCGCCAAATCTGCCAGTCGCCCAAGTGGTTGTGAAAGAAGGTGGCGAGGTAGGCAACCACAGCCACTTTCATGAACTCCGATGGTTGGACGGTGATGTTGCCGATCAGCAGCCAGCGTTTGGCGTCACTCCCAGCGGGCGCCACGCCGATGGCAAGGACGGCCACAAGCAGAACCAGGATTGAGACGTACGCCGCGGGACTGAGGCGCACGATGGTGTTGATCGGGATGCGTGACACCACCCACGTGAGCGCCAGTGCGGCGGCGACCCGTAGGGCGTGCTCGGTGGCGAGCGCTGGGGCGGCTGCGACCACCCCGGCAATCCCGAGAAGGCCAAGCCACACCTGCGCAACGATCAGCAGTCGGTCCACGTGGGTTCCTCTAGGAGTCGCCGAACCGCGCCACGAAAGGCGGCGCCGCGCTCGGCGTAACTGCCAAACTGATCAAACGACGCGCCGAGGGGGGCAAGGAGGACGGTACCGCCGCCCCAACTGCGGGCGGCCTCTGCGGCCATCCTGACGGCAGCGTCCATCGCGTCCACGCCGCGTTCGGCGCGTACGACATGCGTGTCGCATGTCGCAGGGAGAGCCCCGACGTACGCTTCGCCGGCCGCTCCGATCCCGATGGCGAGTCGCACGTGGTCCGCATCGGCCGCGAGCGCCGCTGGGTCTGCACCTTTGTCTTGCCCGCCTAAAATCCAGGCCACCGGTCCGTTTGCGCCCCTCAGGGCGGCGGCCACGGCCACGTCGCGGGTGGCGATGCTGTCATCGATAAACGTGACACCGCAGCGTTCAGCTACCGTCTCAAACCGTCCCGGTGTCGCTTCAAATTCGGTGGCTGCTTCGCGGATAGCGGATGCGGGTGCGCCCGCTGCGGTAGCTGCCGCGATGGCCGCCAACGTGTTCGCCACGAGATGGGGGGCTTCATGCGGCAGTTCACGGGCGTCCATCAGCGGCTGATCGGCGATCCAAACCTGACCGGCGTCCAGGCGTACGTCCGCCATCGGGCCCAATCCAAACGTCCACGTATCGTCTGGTCGTAAGGCTGCCCACGTGCTCGCGACGGGATCGTCGGCATTCAAGATCGCGCGGTGGCCTGCAGACTGTTGTTCGATTAGACGCCGTTTGGTGGCATGGTACGTCTCCAGGGTGCCGTGCCGGTCTAGATGATCGCGGCCCAGGTTGGTGATGACCGCCACCTCGGCGTCGTAACCGGGTGAGCGTTCGAGCTGAAAGCTGGACACTTCGGTCACAGCCCAGACGTCCTTTTTTGCGACCGCAGCGAGGGGCGGGTCGATGTTGCCGCCCAGGACAGCGTCCATGCCTGCCTGCTGCAGGCAATCGAAAGCCCAGCGTGACACGGTGCCCTTACCCGCCGTGCCGGTCACCGCGAGTTTGGGTCCAGGCACGGTGCGCGATACCCAAGCGATCTCGCCGATTACTTCGGTGCCTTGCGCCTGGAGTGCACGAAGGTCTGGATGGTCGATCGGGACGCCGGGCGAGGCGATGCAAACATCACAATCAACCGTCGTGGGCCGCAAGGTGGTGGACGCCCCCATCGGCGTGATCTCGTCACGCCACTCCGATGGGTCCCGCGCGTCAAACCCGGTCACCGTGTGGCCTTGCTTGACGGCCAACTGCAGGGCCGCGAGGCCGCTTTTGCCAAGCCCGTAGACGAGAACCCTCATGCGCCCCACACGTCCCGCAAGGCCAGCGCAAGCGCTAACGCCAGGGCGCCGACCAGCCAAAAACGCAGTACCACGCGCGTTTCTGGCCAGCCGCTGAGTTCAAAGTGGTGATGCAGCGGACTCATTTTCAGCAAGCGCCGTCCGCCGGTGATCCGGAAGGTTGCCACCTGCGCCATGACCGAGAGAACCTCGGCCACGGGCACGACCGCAACCAGCGGGAGGAACCACACCTGCTGCTGGACGATGGCAAGCCCGGCGACCGCCATTCCGGTCGCCTCAGCGCCCACGCCGCCCATGAACACCTTCGCTGGGTGCGCGTTGAACCAGAGAAACCCGAGCAGGCCTCCCAGCAGCGCCACGGCGACGGGTGAGCCAATAAAGAACAGCAGCGCGATGGCGCTCACCCCGGCGGCCAAACCGTCGAGGCCGTCGGTCATGTTGAACGCGTTGGCGCTACCAACCAAAACGAAGGTGAACGCGGCCGTATCGAGCCACGCTGGGCCCAGCCACGACAAACCGGATGTGACCGCCCAACCAGCGAAGGCCAAGCCGATCAGGCCCTGGCCTAGCAGCCGGTAGCGGGCTAGCAGGCCGGTCGTGACGTCACTTCCGGCCTCAGCCTTGCGTTTGCGCCTCAGGGCGGCCACGTCGTCCCACAGCCCAAAGGCTGCTGCGGCCCACGTCAACAAGGCCAGGGCCACCGTCGTCTCGGACGGGGCGACCAGCCACGCCAGCAGGGGAGCGGGTAGCACGAACGCCAAACCGCCCATCGTGGGGGTTCCCGCTTTGGTCTGATGGGAATCAGGACCGTCCTCGCGAACGGCTTTGCCGACCCCCAAGCGTGGTGCAAGGCGCAACCAACCGGCGGTGAGCGCCGCGCCCGCCAGGGCCGCTGCGATACCCAAGCTGGCGTGCATGGCGCTCAAGCGCTGTCTCCAGCGTCCACCAGGACGTTCGCAATCTCGTCGAAGCGCATGCTGCGCGAGGCTTTGACCAGCACAGCAGCGTCGGCGGGGAGGCTTTCAAGGGCGTCCATGAGGCCGGCCGTATCGGTGGTGACTGCTTCAGGGTTGCCCCTTTTAAAGGCGTCTGCTGATGGGCCGACGAACCAGACGCCATCCAGCCCCACGGTCGCTCGCCCTAACGCTTCATGGCGTGCTTCACGCTCATCGCCCATCTCCAGCATCTCGCCAAGTAACGCGATTTTGGGACGGTCGACCTGACGGAGCAAGTCAAGCGAGGCGGCCGCGGAGGCCGGGTTGCTGTTGTAGGCGTCGTCCAACACCAACCGGTTGGGAGGCCCCTTGCGGACGGTCAGTCGTCCCGGTTCCAGCTTGGCGTCCTGCATACGTAAGGCGGCGGCCTTAAGGTCAAGCCCGAGGTGCTGGGCGATGACAAGCGCACCGACCGCGCTTTCGGCCAAACCGCGACCCACCCCAGGGAGGTTGACGCGAAGCGGCTGCGGTTCAAGGACCTCCAGTTGCGGTTCTAAAGCGCTTCCCGACAGGCTTGCCTGCACGGTTCCGGGGCGGCTGAGGCCGTACCGGCTGCTGGTCGCTTGGAGGGTGGGGTACAACCGTTCGAAGGCGTCCCATGCCACGGCTCGGAAGTCGGCGCGTACCAGTAATTTCTGTTTTTCGCGGGCGACCCCCTCAAGATCACCAAGGGCGTCAAGGTGGCTGGCCGCGATCGCGGTCAGTAGGGCCGCATCTGGACGCACCAGGTCAGCCAGGACGTCCATCTCTCCAGGGCGATCGATACCGACCTCCACGACGAGGGGGATGCCTTTGGCGTCGCTCCAAGCCTGCATCAGCCGGCCAGCAATCGCGTGGGGGGTGTTGAGGTTACCGGCGTTGCTTTCGCCGCCGACGGCTGCTTTGACGAGCGCTCGGGCGGTGGTTTTTCCGGCCGATCCGGTAATGCCCACCACGGGGACACCCAAGAGGGCACGTGCCCAC
>CAJXNS010000028.1 GCA_913057165.1 uncultured Trueperaceae bacterium | reverse complement strand
GGTGACCACCTTCGAGCCAGGCGCGAGACTCGTCTTCACCCACGGTTTGGCGTGCAGGCCGAGCTCGGCAGCCTTCTTGGCGACCAGGCCGGCGGCGAGCATCACCGACGGGTTAGACGTGTTGGTGCAGCTGGTGATAGCGGCGATCACCACGTCGCCGTGGCTGAGCTGGTGGGTCTCCCCTTTGAAGTTGAGTTCTGCAGACGCCCCCAGCTGGTCTTGGGGCAACTCAAACCCACGCTCTTTGGCGGGCTTGATGAGGTCCTGCTTGAAGGTGGATTTCATGTCCGACAGGAGGATGCGGTCTTGGGGGCGTTTGGGGCCGGCCAGGCTTGGTTCCACCGACGACAGGTCCAGTTCGAGGGTGTCTAAGAAGTCAGGGTCGGGCGTGCCCGGTTCGTGGAACAGTCCGTTCGCTTTGGCGTAGTTCTCCACGGCTTCGACCTCGTCGTCCAGCCGGCCGGTCTGCCGCAGGTACCGCAGGGTCTCGTTGTCGACTGGGAAGAAGCCCATGGTCGCGCCGTACTCGGGGGCCATGTTGGCGATCGTCGCGCGGTCGGGGATGGTCATCGCCGACAGGCCCGAACCGAAGAACTCGACGAACTTGCCCACCACGCCGTGCTCGCGCAGCATTTGGGTGACGACCAGCACGAGGTCGGTGGCGGTGGCGCCTTCACGCAGTTGGCCGGTGAGTTTGAAGCCGACCACTTCGGGGGTGAGCATGTAGACGGGCTGACCGAGCATGACGGCTTCGGCTTCGATGCCGCCGACGCCCCAGCCGACAACACCAAGGCCGTTGATCATGGTGGTGTGGCTGTCGGTACCGACGAGGCTGTCTGGGTAGACGACGTCCAGGTCCCCCTCGGGGCGGCTTTGGACGCCCTTGGCGAGGTACTCCAGGTTGACTTGGTGCACGATGCCGCTGGCGGGTGGGACCACCCCAAAGTTTTCGAACGCTTGTTGGCCCCAGCGGAGGAATTCGTAGCGCTCGCGGTTGCGCTCAAACTCGATTTCGGCGTTGTGGATCATGGCGAGCGGGTTGTCGTACTCGTCCACCTGCACGCTGTGGTCGATCACGAGGTCGACCGGGACTTGCGGGTTGATTTTGGCGGGGTCGCCACCCATGCGTTCCATGGCGCTACGCAAGGCGGCGAGGTCGACGACAGCCGGCACGCCGGTGAAGTCTTGCAGGACGACACGGGCGGGCATGAACGGAACTTCGTCCTGCGATGGGTTTTTCGGGTCGTAGGCGGCAAGCTTGCGGATGTCTTCGTCACGCACCACAAAGCCATCTTCGTTACGCAGGAGCGCCTCAAGCAGCACCTTGATGCTGTAGGGCATGCGGTCGATGTTGCCAAGGCCTTGCTCTTGGAGGGCGGCCAGCCGGTAGTAGTACGCCGGTCCTGAGCCGGTGTCGAATCGTTGGCGGGCGCCGAAGCTGTTTTTGCTCATGGGGTCTCCTCCGCGTGGTGGGGTGTTGGCGTTTCGGTCTTGAGTGTCGTACGCTTCAACGTGAAATGCCAAGGAAAAATTCACGTAGCGACAGGGCGGCTGCGCACCCCACCACCATAAGCGACGAACGTCGCGCCAGGATGTTGCTCAACCCGCATGTACGCACGCAGCTCGCGCCGTTTATTGCGAACACGGCCACCGTCCAAGAGGCCGCAGCCGCCACTGGCGCGACGGCCAATACAACCCTCAAGCGCATTCGGCGGTTTATGGATGCTGGGCTGCTCAAGGTCGCCAGCGAAGAACCTCGCGCGGGCCGTCCGATCAAGCGCTACACCGCCGTTGCTGACGCGTTCTTCGTCCCCTTTGAGGCCAGTGCGAATGCTGACCTGGAGGGTGCTCTCGCCGAACGCGAAGCGGCCTCACAGGCGCTGTTGCGACGGTCGGTGGTGCGCGCCCGCCGGGACGCCATCGGCGCGTGGGGAACGCGTATTTACCGTGACACCCGCGGTCGCCTTCAGGTCCACATGGCCGTCCAGCCCGAAGCGGACGCCAGCATGCTCGATGCAGCCCAACCGGCGGTGCTGTCCGCCTGGCGAGACACCGTCATGCTCACGCATGAGGACGCCAAAGCATTACAGCGTGAGCTTGCCGACCTGCTCGACCGGTACGAAAACCGTTCGGGGCCGCAACGTTACGCGCTGCACTTCGGGCTCGCACCGGTCGGGCCAGGTGACTGACCACCACGCCTGCACGGCCTACTGGACCGGGATGTAGCGGGCACCACGCCCTCGGCCCTCAAGACGAACGACACCTTCCTCGCGAAGGTCCCTAAGCACGTTGCGAATCAACTCCATGCTGACGTCCGGAAGTTCCCGTTTGATATCACTGATGGCAAAGGGACCCATCCGGCGAGCCACAGCAGCTCGTACCATTGCCGTTTTCGCACCCCCTTGGCCGCCTTGAACGGCTTGGATCCTCTCTTCAAACTCGCGGTAGGCCGCGACCAAAATGCCTAGGAAATAATCAATCCAAGGGGTGGCGTCATGCGCATCGTCGTGCCACCCAATACTGCTTTTCTCGAGCGCATCGTAATACCCATCACGACGTTGTTCGATCACGCGTTCAAGGCTCACGTACCGCCCCACCTCAAATCCATGACGGTAGAGCAGAAGCAACGTCAGCAGCCGTGCCGTGCGACCGTTACCATCTGGAAACGGATGGATGCACAGGAAGTCAAGCACCGCCAGGGCAATGATGATTACTGCAGGCAAGACTTCACGGTCGACGGCAGCCTCGTAACCTTCGATCAGGTTACGCATCGCCACCGGCGTGAGGTATGGCTCGGTGGGTGAGAAACGAACGCGCAAGACGGCACCTCGTTCGTCCATTTCAACAATGTCGTTACGTGTCGCCTTGTAGCGGCCACCAGGGGTCGACAAGTAGCGGTACAGCTGTGCATGGATCTCAAGAATCTGAGTCTCACGAAATGGCATGTACGCAGCGTTCTCATGAATGGTTCGTAAGGCGTCCCGATAACCGGCAATTTCGGCTTCGGACCTGGTGGTGGGACCTGCTCCGTGCAGCACAATGCCTTCGATGCGTTCCCGCGGAGCGACCGCGCCCTCAAGGCGCGTGCTGGACTCGGTGGATTCAATCCGCGCAACGGTCGTCAGTTGGTGAACCAACTGCGGCGCTTGCGTACGAAAAAGCTCCTGCGTGCCGCGGGCAAACCCGAGGTGCTCAACTTGCTTGAGGAGGGTTGCGTTGGTCGGCAACGATGCGAGATAGGCGGGTGAAAACGATGGCACGGGGGCTCCAAGAAAGGCGGTCGACCATGACGAAACGTGGTATTTCTCTATCAAAAGTACCACATTTCTTGGGGTTCATTGCTTATTTACACCCCTGGCCCCTCCATGACGCGCGACGCTCACACGCCCCACCAGGCACCTGTAAACCCAACCAGCATCGCCTTGTTGGACGGCACACACAGGCCAAACGGCGTCATGCAACGGCCCGTCCGTGGTGCGGGACCCACGGCGGTACATCAAGGTGCCGCCAGGAACCATTGGTTGCGCTAGGCTTGCGGGTATGAAGCACGCCGCCCTCTGGGCCTTTGCCGCTGCGGTCATCCTCGCCGCCTGCGCCCCGCAGGCCACCGCGGTGCCTCGCCCCCTGCCCGACGCCACGTCGGGGGTACGGCCGATCGACGCGCCAACGCCCGAAGCGTCCCTCGCGGCCGGTACGGACCAAAACGATGAGGTCGCCAGCAACGATGTGCAAGCCGCGGTCGCGCAAGAGCCTGAAACGGACACCGCCGGCGCTCCGGCGCTGACAGACTTTTTGCCTCGCAACGCAGCGGACTTAGGCCGGCTTGAGCGCCTCGCTTGGGAGGCGTGGGCGCGCATGGAGGTCGGGCGGTTCCTTGACGGGCAGTACGACACGCTGGCACTCACCGAACTTGAGTTGCCACGTGGCGTGCGCTGGACGGTCCTCAGCCTGCAGGGCGACGCGTACGTCCTGTCGATCACGTCAGATGAGGCGGACGTCCCGTGGCGTGTGTCTGAAGCCGGCGTTGAGCCGGTGCGCTAAACCCCGAGCATCCGGACAACCCAAACAAAAAAGCGTGCGGTCCCGTGTGGAACCGCACGCTTTGGCGTTCGTTGAGGCGCGCTTAGGCGCTGACGTGCTTGTCGATCTTGGCTTGGTACGAGCTTTTCGGCTGAGCACCGATCATCGTCTCAACCGGCTGGCCGTCTTTAAACAGCATGACGGTCGGGATGGACATGATGCGGAAGTTCATGGCGACCTTCGGGTTGTCGTCGACGTTCATTTTGCCGACCTTGACCTTGCCGGCGTAATCGCCGCTCAACTCTTCGATCACAGGGCTGACCATGCGGCAGGGACCGCACCATGGCGCCCAAAAATCCACGAGTGTGTAGCCCTCAGCGGTCTCGTTTTCAAACGTATCGTCGGTGAATTCGATGAGATGTTCGCTCATGCGTCCTCCAAATGGGTTGCGCGGGCGGCACTCGCCGCCTCACAAGCACGATACGCCCTCAGGCGTATGGCGTCATGTTAACCGCCGGACACGCCAGCGGGTTGCGGCCAGACCGTAAGGCCAGCCGCGTCGCTGCCGCGCGTCAAACGTGGTGGCGTTAACCCCAGCACGCGGTATCCGCCTTTGACGGCGGCGCGCACCAGCGCCCCAGCGTTCGCGCGCGCACCATGCACCGCCAGGGCGGCATGCACCTCCGCCTGCACGTCCAGGCTTGGGCTCGAACCCAGCGAATCGGTCCCGAACGCCACGTCCACCCCATGCCGCGCGTAAAGCTCGATAGGAAACCGGCCGCAATCAAGAGCGGTGTTGCTGCGCGGGCAGTGCACCACAGACGCGCCAGCGCGGGCAATGAGGCGAACATCCTCCTCATCGACCTGCACGGCGTGCACCAAGCTCGGGCGGGCGTCCAGCACCCCTAGTTCGCCTAAGTACGCCACGGGTGACATGCCGGTCGGCGTCCAGTGGTCCAGCATGGGGCCCATCAGCTCGCGGAGGGCACCCCCGCCGCTTTGGTGCAGTTCGGTCTCATCGGGTGACTCGGCCACGTGGATCTGCAGCGGCAGTTCGTTCGCAGCAGCGAAACGGGCAAGCTTACTGAGCAGAGGGGCGCTGACCGTATGGGGCGTATGCGGCGTCAGGCCGACACGCATGCCACCCGGCCGTTCCGCGGCCTTAAAGCGCCTGAGCCGCTCAACCGTGGCGTCAAACGTGGCATCTGCTTCGGCTGGGTCTGGGGCAAACACCTCCCAGTACGCCACGCCCGTCAGGTCCTCGCGCGCAAGCAGTTCAAACATGACCGCCTCGTCGGTCACCACATCACCGACCACGCTCGCGCCGGTCTTCGCCAAGGCCGTCAGGCCGTCTTGGGCGGCCGGCAGGCCCCGTTCGCCCGACCGTTGGTGGGCCACCACCGCGCGAATGAAGCCCGCGTACGGCCCGCGGTAGGGCGGCATGCGTGACAGGTCTAAGTGGACGTGGGCGTTGACGGGGGGTGGGGACACGGCGAACACGCCGGTCTTGACGTCTGCGTCTGGCCAGCGGGCGGCGGCCTCGTCGCGGTCCCCAATAAACAGCACGCGGCGTGAACCGGCGGCGTCTTGCACGACCGCACTGCCGTGCTCAACGGGGGTACCAAACCCACCGTAGGCCACCTGCGCGTCGATGCGCACGCGCTTTAAGCTCACGGCGCTGCAGGCGTCGCGCCGGCCGGTTCGGCCGGGCGGGCCAAGATGACCTCCGGGTCGGGCGCACGCACGATGCCGTACAGGCTGTCGCGCTGTTTCGGCACGAACCCGGCCTCCACGATCTGACGCACAATCTCACGCTCGGGCGTGGACTGGTTTTTCGCGCCGGCCTGACGGACGACGTTCTCCTCCAGCATGGTGCTACCAAAGTCGTCACAACCGGTGTAAAGCGCGGTTTGGGCGACCTTGTAGCCCATCGTGGGCCATGAGGCCTGCAGGTGCGGCACGTTGTCGAGGAGCAGCCGCGCGGTGGCGGTGTTCTTGAGGTACTCATGCGGCCCCGCACCGGGTGCTTTGCCGTGAATGCGTACACCTTCGGTCTGAAGCGTCCATGAAATGAACGCAGAGAAGCCGTTGCCGTACTCGGCCAGTGCCTTGTCTTGCTGGTCGCGGATGCGCATCAGACTCTCGATGCGTTGCGCCTCGGTTTCACCAAACCCGATCACCATCGTGGCGGTCGTGTACAGCCCCAGCGATTGGGCTTCGCCCATGATGCGAATCCAGTCGTCGCTTGAAATCCGCGCCGGTGAAATGTGCTTCGCGTGGCGCACCTCGTCGACCAGCATCTCGCCGCCCCCGCCTGGCAGGCCGTCGAGGCCCGCTTGCTGTAACTCCCGCAAGACCTCAAGGCTGGTCATGCCGGTGAGTTTCGCCAGGCCTTTGATCTCCTCTGGGCTGAACGCCTCCACCCGAATCTTGGGGTGGTGCGTCTTCAGGTAACGCATCAGGTCCAAGTACCACTCAAACGGCAGGGTCGGGTGCACCCCGCCCTGCATGAGCACGCGCGTGCCCCCCACATCTTCCAGTTCACGCAGTTTCTCGCTGATCTGCTCGTAAGACAGGACGTACGCGTCCTCCTGGCGGCGGGTGCGGTAGAAGCCGCAGAAGGCACAACCGATCGTGCAGACGTTGCTGTAGTTGACGTTTCGGTCGATCAGGTACGTGACCGTGTCCGGGTCGTTTTTCTGTCGCCGGACCGCGTCCGCGGCTGCCGCGAGCGCGAATAACGGCTCGTCCTGAAGCGCGAGCAGCTCGGCGGGCGTGAGGCGGGTTCCAGCGGAGGCTTTGGCGAGCAGCTGCATGCCGGCACTGTAGCACCGGCCCCCGGCACGGCCGTGTCCAGCGGGGCACGAACCACCCAGGCCCCTCTTGTTTACTTCATTTGTACAATAGTGCCTCATGGCCACAGCAACCCAGTCCGGCAGCCCCTGGCGTGCCGCCTTTGAGCAGGTCCGCCAGGTCAGCAACGGACGCAAGGACGAAGACGGCGTGCGCGGCAGCATCAACTGGCTGCGCGCCCAAATGCACGCCCGCGGCGCCAACCCGAACGTGGTGCGCAACATCATCTACCGCGACAAGGGTCGCCTCGAAGACAAGCAAGCGCTCTTTGACATCATGAACAGCCTCTGGCAGGAAGAAACCGGCCAGCCGCTGACCGCCCCCGACCTGGAGCTCCTGCTCGCCCCCGCCTCGAGTGCCGACCAAGAGGTCCTTCAGATGCTCGGCAAGCAAAACCGCCTGGCGTTCCAGGCGTTTGTCGGTGACGTGCAGAGCGGCCGCCGGCCGAGCCTGCTGATCTCGGGGCGCCCCGGCTCCGGTAAAACGTTGCTGACCGACTACTTAGAACGGGCGGTACTGGACCACTCCGGCCCGGAAGACCGCACCCTCGTGCGCGTCGAGTTCGGCAGCGACTTAGAACGCAGCCTGCTGCACACCGCCGCGCGCTTGAACCTTCCTGCCGACAGCCTCGCCGCACGCCTGGCCAAGGTGGGTAGCGGCGGGCCGTACGCGGTGCAGGCGGACAACCAAGCCGATGTGGGCCGCACGCTGGTCGACGCCGCCCGGCGGGTTCCTGGTGAACTGGTGTGCTTGGTGCACCTGTCGCAGTCGCTGCTACAGCAGGTCACGCTCGGGGGTGCACCGCTGCGCATCCCCACCCCGTCCGTACCGCGCGTCGATGGCGCCACCTGGCTGTGGCGCAGCTTGCTTGGACCGCTGTTGGACCTGCCACGCGCGACGGTGGTTGTCACCTTCGGGGATGAGGCGCTCGCGCCGCCGTCAAACAAACCGGTCTTCGAGCACCGCCTGAACCTGACGCCCCCCACCCCGAGCGAAGCGCGCAAGTTCATCCGCGCGCGTTTGCCGCACCTGCCGTCCCAAGAACAGGACGCCATCGTCCGCACGGCCGGCCGGTCGTACGAAACCATCCGCACCCTCACGCTGCTCTCCGAGGTGCGCGCGCCCCTGCCGGAAGGCCACGAGTCGCACGACCCAAACGAACGCCTGGTGGACCTGATGCGCTTCGGTGGTGACGAACGCCTGCGCGACTTTTTGGCCGCCCTGGCCACCGTCAGGCTGCCGCAACACCCGACCTTCACGCTGGCGGACTTAAACGCCGTGCGTGACACCCCGCACGACCAACTCAACGACGTCGAGCGTGCCTTCTTAGACCCAAGCCCAGGTAGCGAGGGGGCGTACCGCTGCTTCTCGCGGCGTCTGGCGGAAGACCTGCGGGCGTACCTGCTCGAGCATGAACCGGACCGCGCGCGGGCCCTGCACGCCAAAGCGGCCGCCGCACTGGAGGCGGACGCGTACGCCGCACCCGACCAAGGGACGGCTGACCGGTACCTGCACCATCTGTTCGATGCCCGCGACTTCCCTGGCCTGATGCGCTGGATGGCGAACGGCACACTGCCGCACACCCTCATCTCGCGGGCGTGGTCGGCTGCTGAAAGCGAAACGCACGACGAGGCGATGCTGGACGCGTTCGCGGAGCATGTGGTGCAGCATTACGTCACCCTCGGGTCGTACCGGCATCCCGATGCCGAACGGGCGTTCGCGCGGCTGCGAAATGCACCGGACGCCACGCGGCGTGCTTGGGCGGAGGTCACGCAAGCCGAAGGTGCGGTCCTACGCGGCGCGTTTGAGGAGGCCACCGAACGCCTGAACGCCGCACCGGACGTGGACGACCCACGCCTGCAAGCCGAAGCGGCCCTGCTGCGCGCCAGTGAGGCCCGCTGGCGAGGCAACCTTGAGGAGGCCGTCCGGCACGTGGAGGAAGGCGCCAGGCCGCAGGTGGAACGGCTTGACCTCAACCACGCCCAAAACGCCTTGACGCGCTCAAAACTGGCCGTCTGGGCGGGCCTCATCCAGAAGGACCGCGGGCTGGCGGAACGGGCCCTTGAGGAGTTCACGTCCGTCCACGCGGCCAACCCGCTCGTGCGCGCCCGGCTTGCCTTTCAGCAAGCAGACGTCCTGATGCTGCTGGGTCGCCTGCCGGCGGCCCTGAAGCAGTTCGACCTGGCCGTCCACCTGGCAGAACGCAGCGGCGCCTTGGCGAGCGAACGCACGCGCTACCTGGCACGCCGGGCGAGCCTGAACGTCCGAATGGGCGCACTGGCGGCTGCTGAAGACGATTTTGAGGCCGCCGACCGGCTGCTTGCGACCGTCGACCGACCGCACCGCGTCCCGGAGGTGTGGAAAGCCCGCGTCAACGACGAACGCATCCTCCTGCTGCTGGCCCGTGGGCGGTTCGACGACGCGCTCGCCACCGCCGCAGACGTCGTCGAGCGCTACCGGCAGCACGGCGAGGAGCACGGGATCGATGCGACGTTCCGGATCGACCGGGCGACGTTACGTCTTGGGTTGGCGTACGTCGCGCGCAGTTTCGGTCGGCCGTGGGCGGCGCCGTTTCCTTCCCCAGCAAGCAGCGAACCGCGCGCGGCCGACCACCAGCACGGCGTGGGCATCCTGAAGACCCTCGCCGCCACCAGGGAAGCGCGCCTGGCGGGTCACGAAGGCTTGGAGCCGCTGACGCGCCGCATCCTGATGATCTTGGCGCTGGTCGACCAGCCAGGGGACGCCGTGCAGGCCGCAGAACGTTTGGTGGCCGCTGGCGGGCCTGCTTTCGCGCAGGCTGAGGCGTTCGCCCGCCTGGCCGACGCGCGCCTGCGGTTGGGGGATACGGCCGGGGCGTCTGACGCGATGAGGTCGGCTTGGCCGGCGCTGCATGACGCAACCAGCGGCGTGCACGACCCGGGTGCCAGCACCCACCTGCACCGGGTGGCGTTGACGCTCGCCACGCACCAAGGTGACGCCGATGCGGCCTTCGATGCGCTTGACTCGCTGGCAGCAGGCGGCCTACCGACCAGCTTCGTTCGCGAGACGTTGTGGGCGTGGGGCACCGCGCTTGAGCGTCACGGGCGCGATGATTGGTGGACGCACCCGCGCATGCCAGCCGGCCTGGCGGGCGCAGCGGACACGCCAAGCTTGCGGCCAAGCGACCGTCTGGCGGTACGGCACGACCGGCGCGGGCTGCCAGCCCCGCAAGCCCCAACCCCGCAAGCCCCAACCCCGAAGGAGGAAGCCAAGTGAACATCGCCTTCATTGGTTTAGGCACCATGGGCGCCCCCATGGCCAGGCGGCTCTTGGACGCCGGCTTTGCGGTCACGGTCTACAACCGCACGCCATCACGCATGACCCCCCTGGCGGAAGCCGGCGCCAAAACGGCCGCCAGCCCGCAGGAGGCCGCCCGCGGCGCCGACGTCGCCATCACGATCGTGAGCGACACACCCGACGTCGAAGAGGTCGTGCTGGGTGAGGACGGACTCATTCACGGCCTTGCGGCCGGCGCGACGGTGGTGGACATGTCCACGGTCGCTCCCGAAGCGGCCGTCCGCATGGCAGACCGTTTGGCGGAGCGCCAGGTCGGGTTTCTAGACGCGCCCTGCTCGGGTGGGAGTGAAGGCGCGCAGAACGGCACGCTGTCGATCATGGTCGGCGGTGACGCCAGCACGCTGGATGCCGTCCGGCCTGTCCTTGACGTCTTAGGCTCAAAAGTGACGCGGATCGGTGGGGTGGGCGCAGGCCAGATTTGTAAGGCGGTCAACCAGGTGGTCATCGCCGGCACGTACGCCGCGGTTGCTGAGGGTCTTGCGTTCGCGATGGCCGCAGGCGTCGATGCCGATGCTGTTCGTGACGCGATCGGTTCGGGTGCGGCCGGCTCGTGGTGCATCACGAACCGCGGGTCTTACATGACGAGCGGGGCGTACCCGCTGGGCTTTAAGACGCGTCTTCACCGCAAGGACCTGCTGATCGCACTGGAAGCCGCCCGGTCGCGGGGCGTGCCGCTGCCGCTCACGGCCGCCGTTGAACAGCAGGAGACGGAGTTGATCCGCCGCGGGTTTGGTGACGAGGACGTCAGCAACCTGGCGCGCCTGGCGCGCGAAGCCGCAGGCCTGGACGCCTAGCGGGTCAAGACCGCCCACACGCGCGGTTCATCCTCGTCGGGTGCGGCGCCGTCTGGGTAGCGCACCACGCGAATGCTGCGGTAGCCGGCCTGCTCAGCGAGCCGCTTCAGAGCGGGCGGGTCGTACGGCCGTTCGGTGTGCACCTCATGAAACGCGCCGGTCGGTTCCTCAAACCAGGCGTGCACCGTCGCCAGGCCGGACGCCTGATCAAAATGGTGTTCCCAGCGGTAGTGCGTGTCGCCAGCCCAACCTTCCACGCGGCCGTCCTCCCACAATTCCTGCAGGCCTGGGGTGGTGTTGGCGTCGAACACGAAGCAACCGCCTGGCGTGAGGTGGTGGCGTACACGCCTAAGCATCGCGAGGAAATCGTCGTCGCTTAGGAGGTTGTTGACCACGTCGAACACGGCGGTGATGGCATCGAAGCGGGCGGTCAGGTTGAACGTGCGTGCGTCGTCTTGGTGGAGCGGCACGCCAGGCAGGCGCTCGGCCGCGACCGCCAGCATGTCAGCGGACGCGTCCAGGCCTTCCACGTGAGGGACGTGCGCCAAGAACGGCTGCGTGGACGCGCCGGTGCCGCAACCCAGGTCAAGCAGGCGGGTTGGCGTGAGGCCGTCTTGGGCGAGCAGTTCGAGGACGAAGGCGGCCCATTCGCCGTACTCAATATCGACCATGACGCCGTCGTAGTGACGGGCCATGCGGGTGAACGGGCCGGCGCGCATGAGGGGCAATATACAGGTGTCGGGCCACCCGCTAAGGGGCGGCCCGACACTGTGTCATGGGCCTCAGCAGCCGTGACGTCAGACCCTATAAACTACGTGCGAATCCCGTGGTTATTCCGCACCCGCTGCCCCCCCGGCGGAGTCACCTTGGGATTCATTTTTTATGGTTTGCGCTTGCCCCACTCAGGCAGCCGCGATCGACACCACGGTCAAATTGAACGTGAGCGCCTCGCCGGCCAGGGGGTGGTTCGCATCGAGCGTGACCGTCTCGTCGGTCAGTTTGGCAACCGTGACGGGCACAGGCGTGCCGTCGGGCTGCTGCAGCTGCAGCGGCGTTCCCACATCAACCTCGAGGCCTTCTGGCAGTTGTTCGCGGGGTACGTCGAGCACCAAGTCGTCGCGGCGTTCGCCGTACGCGTCGTGCATTTCGAGGCGGGCTTCTTTCTCTTCGCCTTGGGCCATCCCAAGAACCGCATGTTCAAAGCCGGGTACGACTTGTCCTTCGCCGACGGTGAACGAGAGCGGATCGCGCCCTTCGCTGCTGTCGAAAACGGTGCCGTCGTCGAGGGTGCCTTTGTAGTGGACGGACACGGTGTCGCCTTGCTTGACGGTGGACATGGTGGTCCTCCTAACGCTGCCGGGCGTGCAGTATCGGCCACTAGGGGCGCACGCGGGGCACAGTCACCCTAACGCGCGAGTTGGACCCAGCGGGTGACGCTGCTCAGCAGCGCGTCAGTCGGCGGGTAAGGCTTTCCTGACCGCCGCGCCCGCTTGCAGCTGGCCGATGGCGTAACCGAGGGATAAGAACAATGCCGCAATGGCGTTGGCGACCAGTGGCTGACCCGTGGCGAAACCGAACGCCAGAAACCAGGCGGGTGAGGACAGCATGACGGCGGTAAACCAGCCGTGTCCTGCCAGGCGTTCAAGGCGCCGTTCCGGACTCAATTTGGGCGGGGCGTCGTCGTCCGGACGCTGGCGGACCGCATCGATGGTGCGGAACGAACCGAGGGCAAAGACCAGCGCGAAGAACCACTGCACCATCGCGCCGACCGCCACGACGATCGCCACGGGCACGCTTGGGTTGCTGGCCGAACTGCCAGCAATCAAGCGCAACAACAGCGCGAACGCCAGCGCGACACTGACGTGCGAGAAGAACACCACAACGAACAGTTGACGAATCCACGCCACCGCAGTGGCGGGAGTGGCCTCGTCAACCGCTGGGCGGGCTAGAGGATTGGACACGCGGACGCTTCAGTGACGCAGCGGCGTTAGTGCGCGGCGTCTTCTTCAGACTCGTCGCTCAGCCACACGCCAAGCCAACTGAAGGCGGCTGAGAGGATCATGGTGCCCGCAAGGACAAGCGTCGCGTAAAACATGATGGAGGCGAAGGTTCCCACGGTCAGGAGTTTACCCCACCCGCGGCGGCCTCTTGGGTGTCGCCGGCATCCACCACCGGTTCACGCACGGGCGCCCTGCCGGGGGTGGCGAGCCGTAAGAACCGTCCCGTCATCACGAACGCCGCGACCGTCAGGCCGACCACCAAGCCGGCCCACAGGCCGTACGGGCCGTAGGGGCCCACGAAGGCCAGCAGCACGCCGCTGCTCAAGCCCACACCCCAGTACGAGCCGATCGACAGCAGCATCGGCACGCGCGTGTCGCGCAGGCCGCGCAGGGCCCCGGCGGCGGCCACCTGCACGCCGTCGGCCACCTGGAACAGGGCCGCGAAGGCCAGGAAGCCGCTCGCCCAGCGCACCACCTCAAGCGCAGCAGGGTCGGCCACATCCGTAAACACCCGGATGATGGGAATGGGCGCCAGCCAAAACAGCATGGCGGTACTGATCATGAACGTGCCGCTGGCGGCAATACCGACGATGCCAAGGCGGCGGACGTCCTCCACGCTGCCGCGCCCGGCGGCCTGACCGACCTGCACGCCGGCGGCGATTGAAAATCCGAGCGGCACCATGAAGGTGATCGACGCGGCTTGGATGGTGATCTGGTGCGCCGCCAGGGGCGCCTCACCAAACAGGCCCATCAGCAGGGCGCTGGCGGTAAACAGGCCGGCTTCAAACCCCAGGGTGAGGCCGATCGGCCAGCCGACGCGGAGCAGGTCAAGCATGACCGTCGGGTCGGGGCGTCGCATGCCGCGCAGCACCCGGTCGCCGGCGTACTGGGTGGCCACGTAACCCGCAGCCACGACCGCCATGACGGTGTACACGATCGCGGTGGCGATGCCGGTCCCGACCAGCCCGAAGGCGGGAATCGGTCCCCACCCGAACATGAACAGCGGGTCGGCCACGACGTTCACGAGCGCCCCCGTGATTTGCACGTACAAGATCGGGCGGGTATCCAAGTTGCCTTCAAGGAAGCCACGCAAGGCCACCAGCACGAGCGACGGCAAGAATCCGAACGCCGCCACCCGCAGGTACCCTGACGCCAGTGCAACGGTGTCTGGGTCCTGACCGAGCGCCAGCAGGATCGGGCTTGCGAACTGCATCAGGATGAAGCCAGGCACCGAAATGATGACGGCAATCCAGACACCCTGCCGGGCGGCGCGGGCGGCCGATTCGCGGTCGCCGCGGCCGACGGCTTGCGAGACGGTCGGTCCGATCGACAGCAGAATGCCGATCGCGAAGATGGTGAGGAACTGAATGAAGGTGCTGCCAAGCGCGATGCCCGCGAGCGCCTCAGGGCCGATCCGGCCGGCCATGGCGGTGTCCACGAACGGCAGGCTGATCTGCGCGATTTGCGCCGCGATCAGAGGCAGGGCCAGGCGCACCAGGTCGCGGGTGTCGCGGCGGGCCCGGTAGAGGCTTGGGAAGACAAGGCGGCGCACCGGCCAATCGTACCCACGCGGCGCTGCATGACCGCAGGCCCGGCGGGGGTAGCATGCAGGCATGTTGCGTTTGATTGGGTTCGGTTTGGCTTTCGTGGCGCTCGTGGGGGCGGGCGTGTGGTTCGTGCTGGGGGGCGGCAGCACCGAGGTTGAGGTTGTCGATGAGCGCCCGCCGGCACGCGAGCGGCTGCTGACGGGTGCCGCCGACGGCAACGCCGTCGCGGTGGCTGAAGCACTGACAGACGGTGCGGACGTCACGGCCACGGACGCGCGGGGTCGCACAGCGCTGCACCGGGCGGCGGAGCCTGGGCACGACGCGGTCGTCGTGGCGCTCTTAAACGCGGGTGCCGACCCGAACGCCGTGGATGAAGCGGGCGTGACGCCGCTGATGCTCGCGGCCGGCTCAGCCCCGACGGCGGTCACGACCTTGCGGTTGCTGCAGGTGGGTGGCGACCCGACGCTTACCGACGCAGAAGGCCGCACGACGCTTGATTACGCGAACGGCAACCGCGCGGTGACGTCCAGCAACCTGTTTGTGCGCCTGCAAGAGTTGGTCGAGCCACCTGAAAGCCTGACCAACCTCGAGACGTTTGCCGGCTTTGATGCGTCATGGCCGGCGGGGTACGTCGTACCGATCGCAGGGGCGACGCTGAGTTCGCGGGCAAGCCACCTGCCGGGCGCCCCGCGGGCGTACCGCAACGGCACCCACGAAGGGTTCGACTTCTACGACGGCACCGTCAGTGTGGAGATCGCGTACGGCACGCCGCAGCGGGCGGTCGCGACCGGCACGGTGGTGCGCGCGGACAGCGACTACGTGGAGTTAACGGCGGCCGAGTACGACGCGATCATTGCCGACGCCACGTCATCGCTGACCACACCCGACGACATTCTCGATCAGCTGCGCGGCCGGCAGGTGTGGATTGAGCACCCTGGCGGGTTCGTGTCGCGCTACGCGCACCTGTCCGGCGTCCAGGAAGGCCTGTCGGTCGGACAGACCGTCTACCAAGGTGACGTGATCGGGTTCACGGGGAATTCCGGCACGATTGAGGCGGTGGAAGGCACGCAGGACGGCCCGCACCCACACGTGGAGATTTGGAATGCGGCCGGTCAGTACCTGGGTCAGGGCATGGAGCCCCCGCAGGTATACGCGCTGGCAGCGCAGGTGTTCGGTGTGGCGGCACTGCCGCCGGTCACCGACGGCGGCCTCAGCTTCTAAAACAGAACAAGAGAACCCTTCACAAAGGCGTGGCCCCACCTTGCGGTGGGGCCACGTGCTCGTGATGCCCTCTCGGCCTCTAAACCGGTTCGTTAGGCCGCCAAGCCGGTCGCTTATTCGGCTTGAACGTCAACCTTGCGGACGCGTGCCTCTTGCGCTTTGGGCACGGTCACGGTCAGCAGACCGTTTTTGACGCGGGCGGTGGTGCCGTCTGCATCCATGCCCTCGGGCAGCGTGAAGCGGCGGGTGGCACCGGTCGGGCGGTTTAAGCCCTGTACGAGGATGCGGCGGTCCTCCTCTGCGCTTGCTTCGCTTGCGTCGCTGTCGCCGAGCTCCAGGGTGAGCGTGCGGCCTTCCACCGTGACGGTGATGGCGTCTTGCCCCAGGCCGGGCACGGCCAGTTCGAGGACCAGCGCGTCGCCGGTTTCAAAGAGGTCGTAATCCTGGTGGCGGGTGGCCACCGGGGTGCCCCACATCTGATCGAACAGGTCGTCGAAACGATCGAAGGCGGTGAGGGCCGGGCGGGCTTGCGGGCGGGTTTGGATCAAGGTCATGGTGACTCCTCTCAAGGTTGGGATTGGGTTGGCAGGACACCACCAACCCTGACACCCAGAAGCATAAGACTTGAGTGTAGTCATGTCAAGTATTCTGACTGACGTTAGGGGGTTGGGACTTCAAACCCTCCATGCGACTGCGACTCGTAATACGCCTCAATCGCCGGCGCAATCACACCCACGTCGTCCACCACCTGCATCAGCTTCAGGCTCGACGCATCCACCGTCCCCTCCGCCAGCAAGCGGTCGTGCATCCAATCCACCAAACCCGACCAGAACGACGCGCCCACCAAAAACACGGGGAACGGCCGAATCTTCTTCGTTTGAATCAACGTCAGCGCCTCAAACAGCTCATCAAGCGTGCCCAAGCCACCCGGAAACACCACAAACGCCGTCGCGTACTTCACCAGCATGACCTTGCGCACGAAAAAGAAACTGAAGTCGACCGTCTGCGTCTGGTACGCATTCGGCGCCCGCTCGTGCGGCAGTTCGATCGACACCCCCACCGACTGGCCACCGGCCTCATACGCCCCGCGGTTCGCGCCCTCCATCACACCCGGACCACCGCCGGTCATGACCGCATACCCGGCGGCCGCCAGGTCGCTGCCAAGCGTTTGCGCCGCGGCGTACATCGGGTGGTCCTCAGCCAGCCGGGACGAACCGAAAATTGTGACGGCCCGACCGAGCCCGTTGAGTTCATCAAAGCCGCGGGTGAACTCGCCCAAAATACGAAACATGCGCCACGAGTCGGACGCCAAGGTATTGACCACGTACGGAGGTTCAGAAGCTGCAGACATGCAGCAGCCTACCTAGACCGGCGTCACGCCCCGGTCACGCACGCCCGCAGTGGCGTGAGGCTGTCCTCTAACGCATCGGGCGCCTCCCCTGCCAGACGGTCACGGTCGTGTGTACCCCACGTCACGCCGTACGTTTTCAGACCGGCCGCGCGGCCCGCCTGCAGGTCCGCCACCGTATCGCCCACCATCCACGCCCCATCGGCACCGACAGCTCCCAAGGCCGCGTGAATCACATCCGGTGCGGGCTTGTGCGGAAACCCATCGGTGCCCTGCACGTGATCCACGTACGCATCCAAACCGAGGGCCGACGTGAGCTTACGCGCCATGTCGGAACGCTTGGTGGTCGCCACCGCCAGCCGCCAGCCGTCCGTCCGCAAGCCCTCAAGCGCGTCAAGCACCCCCGGGAACGGCCGGGTGGCTTGGGTAAACCGTGCGGGGTAGATCCGGCGGTAGGCCGCCACCGCCGACTCGACACGCTCGCCTGTTGGATCGAACGGCGCGAGCATCTCACCGAGCGGCCGGCCAACCAGCGCCCGCACGGCGGCGTCACCCGGGTCGCTCAGTCCGACCGTGACGCACGCCTCCCGGAAGCTCTCCACGATGTCGGTCAGGCTGTCGATCAGGGTGCCATCTAAGTCAAACACCACCGCACGCTGCGCCATCACACCCGTCCTTTCCGCCGCATTAAACGCGGACGTACGCCACCGTCACGCCGTGGCCGCCTTCGTAAGGCACCGCATCCTCATACCGTTCAATCAACCGGTCGTTCTTCAGGTGCTGCCGCACGGCATCCCGCAGCGTGCCCGTGCCTTTGCCGTGCAAAATCCGGACGGTACCCACCTTGAGCGACTTGGCCTCGAGCACAAAATCACGCAGCTTCTCAAGCGCAGGCTCCACCCGCTCGCCGCGAATGTTGAGTTCCGGGTCAAACCGCGCCGGGAACGCCGCTGATGGTTCCGCTGCAGCGTTGGGTTCCACCGTCTCCTCCACCGGCTCGACGTCGGACGCGGCGACCTCCACCTTCAGCAGGCCAAGCTGCACGAGCACCGCGCCATCACGCACCTCGACCACCGGGCCTTCGGCGTCGTAGGCGGGCACGCGCACGCGCCGGCCGACCTTCAGGCGCACACCTCCAGAAGACGCCTCACGCGCCGGTTTGGGGGCGGCCACCTCGCGCACCTCCTGCCGCAACGCCTTTAAGTCTTCCAGTGCCTGCGACCGTGCTGCGCCTTCGTCCTGCCGGGCGGTCTTGCTCAGCCGCGTTGCCTGCTGCACCTTCGCCTTGAGGGTCGCGTCCGCCTTCGCGGCCGCCTCGGCAAGCAGGTCCTCCTCGCGGGTTTGCAGCCGCTCGATCTCGGCCCGAAGCGCCTCACTTTCCGCTTCGGCCGACGCTGCCGCCCGCTGCGCCTCTTCAATGCGGGCCTGCAGGTCACCGCGTTGCCGCTCAAGTTCACTCAGCAGCCGCTCGAGACGCTCCCCTTCAGGACCAAGCAGGTCCGCGGCGCGATCGAGCAGGCCTTGCGGCAACCCCAGCCGCTCGGCGATCGACAGGGCGTAACTGCGGCCTGGTTGGTCGGGCATCAACTCAAACGTCGGCGCGAGACCGTCCACGTCAAACCGCATGCCGGCGTTGGCGATGCCGTCGCGTTCCGACGCGAACACCTTCAGCGGCGCCAGGTGGGTGGTCACCAGACCTTGCGCACCGGTCGCCAGCACCGCCTCCAAGATCGCCTGCGACAGCGCCGCGCCCTCGTCAGGATCGGTGCCCGAACCGAGCTCGTCGATCAGCACCAGCGTGCCGCTGTCCGCACCGGCGACGATCGCCCCGAGGTTCGTCAGGTGCCCGGCGTAGGTCGACAGCGACGCTTCGATCGACTGCCCGTCCCCGATGTCCGCCAAGACGGAGTTAAACCACGGCAGTTTCGGCACGCCCACACTGGGGTCACGCGATCCCGCCGCGACGTACAGGCCCGACTGCGCCATTAAGACCGCCAAGCCGAGCGTCTTAAGCAGCACCGTCTTACCGCCCGCGTTCGGACCGGTGACCACCAGCAGGCGTTGGTCCTCACTCAGGCGCACGTCGTTCGGTACGCACGCATCAACCAGCGGATGGCGGGCGCGCGGCAGGTCGATCCGGCCGCCCTCTTGCACCTCCACCGCGCGGAGCGACCAGTCCTCTGCCAGGCGGGCGGACGCCTGCAGGACATCCAGCAAACCGACCGCGTTGAACGTGGCGTCCAGGTCGCCGTGGCCTGCCAGGGCGTCACCCAACGCCAGCAGGATGCGGCGTACCTCGTCACGCTCCTCAAGCTGAAGCAGCGTCAGTTCGTTGTTCATGGCCACGGCCGCTTGCGGTTCTAAGAACACCGTCTGCCCTGAGGCGCTCTGGTCCAGCACGATGCCGGGCACTTGCGACTGCAGCGACGCTTGGACCGACAGCACGTACCGGTCGCGACGCAGCGTGACGATCGGGTCTTGAATGGCGCTGGCGTGCCGCTCCATGACGCTCTCGAGGGTCTGACGGATGCGGTCGCGCAGCGGCTTTAAGCGGCGGCGGACGTCCTGCAGTTTCGGGGTGGCATCGTCGCGCACGTCCCCTTCAGGTGTGAGCTGCATGCGGACCTGCTGCAGGTACGCATCAAAATGCCCAATCTGCTGCGCGACGCGCGTGAGCGGGGCGGACTCGCGCGTCATGACGAAGCGGCGCAGTTGCGCCGCAGCATCAAGCGTGTACGCGGCCGAAAGCAGGTCGCGGCCTTCGAGCAGTTCACCACCTGTCGCGCGCGCCACGGCCGGTCTGACGTCCTCAATCCCACCGAGCGGCAAGGGGTCACCCTCCAGCACGGCGGCCACACCCGCCCAGCGGGCCTCCACCCACGCGCGGTCACCGCTCGGTGTGAGCGCGTGCGCTTGCTCCATACCGAACGTGGTGGCGCAGCGCTCGGCGACCGCCGCAAGCACGCGCGGGTACGCCAGTTTGTCGAGCAGGCCGGCTGAGACGTTCACGCCCGGCAGGATACCGCCCCGCTGGGCGAACTCAAGACGTGGCGTCTACGCGCCGTCTTCGTCGACCTGCTGCGCTTGAATCGCGGTCAGTGCGATGGTGTAGACGATGTCGTCGACCGATGCGCCGCGCGACAGGTCGTTGACCGGTCGTGCCAAACCTTGCAGCATCGGGCCGACCGACACGACGTCAGCGCTGCGCTGCACCGCCTTGTAGGTCGTGTTGCCGGTGTTTAAGTCGGGAAAGATCAGCACCGTCGCGCGGCCTGCCACCGGACTGCCGGGCGCCTTCGACGCCGCCACGCTCGAAACGGACGCCGCGTCGTACTGCAGCGGCCCGTCGATCGGCAGGTCGGGACGGCGCGTGCGCGCAAGGCCGGTCGCTTCACGGACCTTGTCCACGTCGCTACCGCTGCCGCTCTCACCGGTCGAGTACGACAGCATCGCCACGCGCGGCTGCACCCCAAAGTACGCCGCCGACGCGGCGGACTGAACCGCAATATCGGCAAGCTCTTCGGCGTTCGGGTCTGGGTTGATGGCGCAGTCGCCGTAGACGAGCACCTGGTCTGGGAGGCACATGAAGAACACGCTGCTGATCAGTTTGGCGTCCGCCTTCGGGCCGATCAGCTGCAAGGCTGGCCGGACCGTGTTCGCAGTCGTGTGCACCGCACCCGAGACGAGGCCGTCCACCTCGCCCTGCTGCAGCATCATCGTGCCCAGCACGACGGTGTCTTCAAGCTGCTCGCGGGCGACCGGTTCGGTGACGCCCTTGTGGCGCCTGAGCTCCACCATCGCCGGCACGTACCGCTCGCGGCGGTGGTGGGTTGGCTCGACCACCTCCACCCCGTCCGGCAGGGTGAGGCCTTGGTTGGCCGCAACGCGTTCCACCTCGGCTGGCCGGCCGATCAGCACGCAGTGGGCGATGCCGCGCTCGGCGCACGCCACGGCCGCCTTGACGGTGCGTGGTTCTTCGCCTTCAGGGAGGACGATGCGCCGGCCGGCCGCGCGGGCGCGGGTGACGAGGCTGTGCATGAACGCGGCGGGGCTCAGGCGTGGTTCTCGGTCGGTGGTGATGCGCTCTGTGAGGCGCGGCACGTCCAGCTGGCTGGCGACGGCGTCCATCACGCGTTCGATGCGCTCCAGGTCGTCCGCTGGGACCTCGAGGTCGATCGATGCCGCGCGGGCGGCGCTGACGTAACTGTCTTCCTCCATGGTGAGGACCGGCAGGCCAAGGCCGAACGCGCGTTCGCACAGCCGCATGATGCGCTCGTCGGGCTCAATGCCGCCCGTGAGCACCAGCCCAGCGAGGGGCACGCCCTCGGAGGCGGCCATGGCGACCGCCAGCAGGATGTCCGCCCGGTCGCCGGGCGTGAACAGCAGCGTGCCTGGCTTGAAGCGGTGCACGACGTTCGGCACCGTGCGCGCGAGGACGGCAATGTCTGCCACGCGGCGGTTGCGGATGTCGCCTTCGATCTGCACGCCGGCGCTTAAGTGCCGTGCCACATCCAGCGTGCGGGGCGCGGCGAGCGCTTCGTTCCACGGCACCGCCCCGAGTAGGGCAAACCCGTTGTTGACGACCGACTTGAGCGCGGTCTTGAGTTCGTCTGCGGTGAGGGGGCCGTGGGGCAGGTCGCGCTTGTCGCGGTTGCCGGCGGTGACCTCATGCTGCGGTTCGTTGAGCTTGTTCACGATCAAACCAAGCAGCCGCTCGTCACCGAGACCCCCGAAGCCTTGCGCGGTACGCGCCACGCGTTCAGCAAGATCGGCAGGCGTGCCACCGTGCAGGGCGCCCACGAACACGACCTCGGCGTCAAACGC